>CAZZVE010000174.1:0-11182 GCA_964657325.1 uncultured Ktedonobacterales bacterium | reverse complement strand
CATCACATCAGGTAGCTCCGTTTATACACAGATTGCGAAGGATAACTTCTCCCTCTCATGGACCATCCGCATTTGGGATGCGCTGACAGGCCATCACATGGCTCACTATTCCGGCATGCCCTATGGAATAAACGCTCTTGCCTAGTCTCCCAATAGTCAGTTCATTGCCGCTGAATCTGGACCTTTTGATACGTATGTGGTGCGCGTACTGAATGCCGCTTCTGGAGCAGCACTTCTGACCTATCCGAAACACACATGGCAAGACCTGAATGGTTTTCAGTTTCATCAACAGGCTGTGGCGTAGTCTCCCGACGGCAAGCGTATTGCCTTTGGTAGCGAGGATAAGAGCGTGCAAGCCTGGAATGCGGAAACGGGTGCGTGGACCTTTTCCTACTTTGGACATAGTAACATCATAACCAGTGTGGCTTGGTCGCCCGATAGTCGGTACATCGTCTCAGGTAGCGCAGACGGGACGGTACAGGTGTGGCTTCCTTGAAGGAGTGTTGGGTATACAAGGTGTAATTGAACTGTGAACGGGTGTTGAGGTCTGCTTTTTTACTTGATTTCTATGCTTGTTTCGTATATAATCTTTATGTAGCGAAACCTTGAAAAGAGGTACACACTATCATGCCCCTCACTACAGCCTCGCCGATATTAATATGTAATACAATCAGTAATGATGGTAATAACGGTAATCAAACCTCAGTAAGCATGCTCTCATCTCGTATAGCTGTTTGCCAGAGTTGGTAATGAAAGTAATAAAAAATAACAAATTTTACTATAAATGAAAGGACTTGATGAATGCAGGTCATCTTTGCTGGTGGAGCAAGTGGCGTTGGTGCGAGTTGTCTTGCGATTGAGCTTGCGGATCAGTGGATTGTCGTCGATGCAGGTGTGCGTGTAGACCGTAAAGCTGATCCTCTGCCCGATCTGGCACTGTTGGAAGGAAAAGATGTACGCGCCATCTTCGTAACACACGCCCACGCTGACCATACTGGTGCCTTGCCACTTCTTCATCAAGCATTTCCCAACGCACCCATTTTTGCTTCACGTGCTACTGGCCTGTTGATGGAGGTCATGCTTGCCGACGCTTTGAAAATCATGACGCGTCGTGCCGTTGACGAAATGGAACTACCCCTGTTTCCACAGGAGATAGTTGCGAGTATGCTTAATATGGTACGCCCACTTCCCGTCGGAGAGTCCATTACGCTTGCCGAATTACCGAATGTGAGCATTCATGCAAGTCGAGCGGGACATATAGCTGGCGCGGTGAGTCTCGCGTTCAAAGCACCTGATGGCTCACTCGTTGTCTCTGGCGACATCAGCATTACACCCCAAAGAACTGTTCTTGGTGCTGTCGCGCCATCCATGAAAAGCTGTGATCTGCTTGTTCTGGAATCGACCTATGGTGCTCGTCTGCACCCTAATCGACAAGGTGAGGAGCAGCGCCTGGCACAAGCTGTCGCCGACGGGCTTGCTCGTGGTGGACACGTCCTTATTCCCTGTTTTGGCCTCGGACGTGGGCAAGAACTGGTGCTTTTATTGCAATCGGCCCAGGATAAGGGACAGGTACCACAATTTCCTATCTACGTTGATGGTTTAGTACGCCGTGTGTGTTCAACCTATTTACTCTTACCAGAGGCACTTACGCCTACGCTACAACGACAGATTCGCAAGGGTTATGCGCCCTTTACAGGGCCGAATGTCTCGTTTGTGCGTGACGAGCGTGATCGAGAGCGTATTCTCGCGGGTAGCCCTGCCTGTATCGTCTCAAGTTCGGGTATGCTTACTGGCGGCCCAAGCGTGTGGTTTGCTGAACGTCTTGTCTCGAATCCAAATGCATCTATTCTGATTACTGGCTATCAAGACGAAGAGGCACCAGGCCGAAAATTGCTCGATCTCGCTGAACAGAAGAAAAATACGCTTGAGTTGAATGGTTCATCGTTTCAAGTTCAATGTCAGGTCGCCAAATATAGTCTTTCTGCTCACGCTGACGGAAGTGAACTCGCATCGTTCGCGGCCTCAGTTCATCCCAGGCAGGTTGCGCTTGTGCATGGGGACCAGGAGTCGCGTCTTGCACTACGTAGCAAACTGACGGATACAGAAGTGCTCTTACCAATGAATGGATCAACGATTACTGTACAGCATAATCGCACGAAACGTTCCGCAAAAGCTACTACGACGGAAGGTGTATCACTTTCAAAACTACCTATAGGTATCAGTAATGGCAGAACGTTTGAATGGAAATATGTTGAGGAGTTATGGCATGCTGTCACGCTGGTTCCCTCTTTGCGTATTGTAACGGCACGTGAACTTGCACTGGTCTGGTATGGGCAGATTGTACAGGATGCGCAGGACGGAGAGGTGCTGGAAGGTCTGACGCGCGGCATTATGTATGTACTTGCCGAGGACTATGAGCAAAAATACTTTGTGCGGCAGAGCGCGCTTGCTGAAGCATACCGTGTGCGTGGGCAACAGGAAGAGACGCCACAAGACTTTCTGACCGATATTGTTGGACAAATATTCTTGTTACAGGTCAGTTTTGATAGTACAAAGCCTGTACTCTGTCGTGCGGTTGAGTCGGGTGCCTCAGTACGTGTTTCGCTGCCAAAAAGCGTCTCCTCTGAACGCACACGCTATCCTCTCTCGACTCTGCTTGATCTATTAGGACCAGTGCCACAAGATAAGGACGAGATCCCGCATGGCGTGTTGTTAGAGGAACTCGTGCGTGCAGCGCGACGCATACGACGTACTCTTTCGCCTCATGCGTTAGCGCGACAATGCCAAGAGAGTGCATCATATACGCTTGGCGAGATGTGCGAGATGGCGGGAGTCTCGGCACAATCGTTGGAAGAACGGCTTGCGGTTGCGAAGATTTTGCATAAATATCCACGCCTCTTTTTGTCTAAAATGACATTTATGGAAGGAGAAGGGACCGCCCTTTATTGTCTCGCTCCCGAATGGCGAGAGGCAATGCTAGAGCCAGAGGAGCAGATGCGTCCTGACCAAAATGGCATTCTCGCTATCATCGAACGTCACATCGGCTCACCATCTGACTTATACAAGCGAAGTATTGATCCTGAAACGGGCGATGTAACACTCGCGTTTCATTTTCCAGATGTCGCGTGGCAACAATATAAAGATGTATTGGAAGACGCTGCCGAGGAAGCAGGCATCATGATTACGATTGCACCCAATGCACATCAAGGTATGCTTGCGGCGATGGCACGTAAACTGTTACCACAGGGATTATCAACACGAGGCGCACCCTCACTCTATCCCGAACACCGTACTATTCAACTTACTTGTGTAGGCCATGTCGCGCAAGAAGCGATTACCGAAGCCGAGGAGCGTTTCCATGAAAAAACAGGCTGGACACTACAACTTGTAGGAGATATCGTTACTCAGCCTTTAGTCGAATCTGAAACGAGTATCACACAATCATCAGATGAGGTACAAACAGGGGTGGCATCTTCTCAGAAGGTGGCAACAAAAAAACGTTTTAATCAGCAGTTAGCGTTACAGGTTGCTCAGCACGAATTCGGTACACTTCCTGGTTATTATAAAACGGGTGCCGACGTGAATAACGGAATACTTATTCCTCGCTTTTACTTTCCTGACGTTGCGCAGACACGCTATGCCGATTTGTTCGCGCAGGTGGAGGCGAAAACGGGTTGGAGCGTACGTCTCTATCCAAGCGTGAATCAGGAGGCACTCGCTTCTACCGCTCTACAGGTGCTACCGGAGGGCCTTGTAAGTAATACGACCCCCTCGTTGTACTTGAGTCAACGTATCGTCAGTATCACGTGTTCTGGTACGAGTAATGCAGAGGAAATAGAGGCGGCGAAACAACGCTTCGAGAACGTGACGGGATGGCAACTTGAAATTCTGCTTCCTGCACAAGAAAGTGTTACAAGTGCTGTTTCACAGGGTGAAGCAATGGCGATGGCAACCGCTTTGTTTAGTGATGCTCCTGATTTCTACCGCGTGGGTGTAGATACGACGCGCAAAGTGCTGTGGCTCCATTTTCATTTTCCTGAGGCTGCACGTAGACATTACGCCGAGCAATTTCTGGCACTTGAAGCACAAACGGGTTGGCATGTTGACTTGCATCCCAATGCTCATCAAAAAGCACTTGTTGAGGTTGCACACCGCTTCTTGCCTGAAACCATTAATATCGTGAGTAAATCGTTGCATCAAGAGACAAAGCTGCTCCGCCTCACCTGTACTGGTAGTCTAAGTCGTGCCGAGCTAGAAGACATACAGGAGCATTTTGTTGATGAGACAGGCTGGCGTCTCGATGTGCAGGTAACGGTCAAAGCGTGAGATGTTGTCATCTCTTTTCAGAGAGTGGAAAGCCTTCCGTTGTCCTCATACGCACAAGCAAAACGGGGCATGGTGCATGATCGACCACGAAACGTGCAACATGTCCAATTGACTTTGGACCAATTGTTGGACCTCCACTTTGTAACGAGCGTGGACAAATTACAATCAAGTCTGCATTCCACTCTGCCGCGTAATTGACAATTACCCGTTCGGGTTGTCCTCTTCTGTACACCGTTTCAGCGTTTGGGTGGGCACCTCGTGCCTCCTCCAAAATCTCTTGTGCCGCTCCTTGGTCGGCTTGCTGCATTCTCTCAAGTCTTGGAGCGTCAGGTCGAGCACGGCGCAATAATGGTCCAGTTCGACGCTCCATTTCTTCGTGAGGTCTTGTGTCGATCACGTAGAGGAAACTAAGCATGAGTGCCTCCATAGGAACAAGTGTTACAATTGTGTTGCTTACCTGCTCCAAATTTGTACCATCCAGGCAACATAAAATACGCATGATGTGTCTTCCTCCTGCAAATATGCTATTGTGGGAGTAACAACCAGATAGCTAAAGCACCAATGATAAGCATAACTGGTGTAACAAGAATACCAACCTTGAAATAATCTAGTCCAGAAACATCGAGGTTGCGTTGACGGAGAATGAGGAGCCAGAGAACAGTTGCCAGGGACCCAACAGTCGTCAAATTTGGTCCAAGATCGCACCCAAATATGGTTGCTGCAATGAACCCATATCGAACACCTGTTGGTGCATGTTGTATGGTATGTAGTGCCGAGTTGAGTACGACTGCCATTGGTACATTGTTAATCAGGTTCGTGCCAAGCGCTGAACCAAGCGTACCAACCACTACCGAGCCAAAGCTATTGCCACCCGAAAGATGTAATAAGAGGCGTCCAAATGCATCAGTCAACCCTGTACTTTCAACCGCTTGCACTATGATAAACATGCCCGCGATAAAGCCAAAGATAGACCATGAAATCTGTTTTGCCGTTTCCTTCACTGTTGTCTGTTTCCAGAGCAACGCGCCTAGCAAGAGCAAAAGCGCACCACTTACCGCAACTATCGAAAGTGGTGTCTGCGTTGCTGACGCGATAACATAGGCGATTACCACAAGAAGGAGTACCGCACAGACGTAACGAAAATAGCCTTTGTGTTGAACCGATTCTTCCAAGGAAGGTAAGCGTTTGATGTCAAAGGTGCCTTGTAATTGACGACGATACAAAAGAGAAAATACACCAACGTTAATACTTATAACTACGATACTCGGCAAGAGCAAGAGGCGCAGAAACGTAAAAAGGTCGAGAGGATATTGAGAAAGCACAATAATGTTGATTGGGTTACTGACAGGCAAAATAAAGGATGCAGTGTCGGCGATAAATGTACAGGCAAAGAGAAACGGTAGAACCGGTAGTTTGAGCCTTGTTACTAACGTATAGACAATGGGTGTGAGAATCAACGCTGTTGCGTCATTTGAGAGGACCATTGAGATCAGCGTTCCTAGCAAAAAGGTGTTGAGGAAGAGCCGACGTGAACTATTTCCTGAAAGTCGTGCCGCTTGTATTGCTAGCCAATCAAAAAGCCCTGCAACCTCTGCCAGAGCGGAAAGGCTCATCATACCTAGAAAGAATAAAAATGCGTTCCAATCTCGAAAAAGTGTGCTAAATGCACTAGCTGGTGAAATTAATCCTAGCACAAGTAGCAGTCCTGCGCCAATCAGCGCAAAGGTTGCCTCATTGAGCTTAAATGGACGTAGCATAATGCCAAGCAATGCTGCGATAGCAATAACCGAGATGAGGACAGTCTTTACAAGCATTGGCACATGAAAAAAGAGTAGCACAGAGGGTTTCCTTGCATTCATAATCTTTCAGACGACGATACTAGATATACGCATCATGCAAGGGAAAAGGAACAGCAGAGTTGGATAGGACAAACTTGTCTTATCCAACTCTGTTACCAGAGATACTACTATTGTTGAGGTGGTTGAAACGGTTTTGGTCGCATAAACTGTCCGGGTGGAGTAAATTGTTCTTGCGGTGATTGTGGTTGACCAAATGGATTTGGTGGCTGTAGTTGCTGTTGCGGCTGACCAAAGGAACTTGGTTGTGGTTGCTGAGGTGGGCCGAAAGGCGTTGGTGGTTGCTGTGGGTAGTTAGGAGATGATGTTGGCTGAAATGGCCCTGGTTGTGGCTGAAAGTTTTGCTGAATTGGCGGATAAGGTGTCGGGTATGTTTGTTGTAATGGCTGTCCGTAAGGTGGCGTATTTTGTCGATATGCCGATTGCTGCTGTTGTGTTTGCATTGGAATGTTAGTGGGTACAGGAGGTATTCCTACCGCTGAAAGCTTTCTCTTAGGTAGCAAGAACGAACCACCGATGAAAAGTAGACCGACAACCAGCAGACCAATGCCTAGCGGCCATTGATTATGATCATAGCCTTGTGGGTTACTGGCATATTCAGGAGTTGTGTATTGTTTCTGACCAGTCGTATCACTCGTTGTAATAGCAACAACTTTTGCGGCTGTTCCCAAAAGATGCGTTCCGATAGTCGATTTGACATCAATAGCTGTAGTCTCGCTTGGATCATATACAAAGGAAACGGTATCGCTATCGGCGAACGTCGGTAGCTTAGGGCTAAAGTTATCTTGGTGAACGATATAAAGTGAAGAGTTGCCCTCCATCTGTAAGTAACCCGTGCCATCCGCCGAAAGGTAATGGGCAATACTTCCTTGTGCCACATTCTTATACTGTACCTGTCGTGAGCCGAGGCCATATACAATGCCTGCCGCCAACAGTACTACTCCAAGGGCAATCAGTGCGAAAAAAGCTGGTGAACGTCGCTGCATAAAATAGGTCCTGTTCCTCTTGTACTATGTTTTTACGAATGCGATAGAAAAACGCATATGTATAGACTTACACCCCACAGAAGATTATTGTCTACTTGTACAACGGACATACTCGACGGAAGTATATCAATATGGTAATATCGGGAGAAATTCTAACATATCAGGAAGGATACGTCATCTGTGTATCTGAAACGGCTAGAAATGTTAGGCTTCAAAAGCTTTGCTAACCGCACTCTGCTTGAATTTAGCTCAGGTGTAACGGCAGTCATTGGACCCAATGGTGCAGGGAAATCAAATGTTGCTGACTCGATGCGTTGGGTACTTGGTGAACAGAGCATGCGACAACTGCGCGGGAAGAAAAGCGACGATATTATTTTTGTTGGTGCCAGTGGTCGTGCTGCTCTTGGTATGGCAGAAGTTTCGTTAACACTGGACAATAGTACTGGCTGGGTTCCCTCAGGCTACAGCGAGATTACCGTTACACGCCGAAGTTTCCGTTCTGGAGAGAACGAATATCTTATTAATAAGCAGAAGGTTCGGCTCAAGGATGTTCTGCTTCTCCTTGCACAGGCACGTATCGGTCATGACTCCTATACTGTTGTCGGGCAAGGCTCAATTGACGCAGCTCTTAGCTTACGAGCCGAAGAGCGTCGTGGATTATTCGAGGACGCGGCAGGTATTCGTCCCTTTCAAGTGCAACGGGCTGACGCGGAAAATCGCCTACGCCAGACGGAACAAAATCTTGAACGCCTACGCGATATCGTCAATGAGATCGAACCTCGTCTCGCTCCACTTGCAGAGCAGGCTCGCCGAGCCGTTGAATACACGCAATTGAATAACGAATTACAGGACGTACTCTCCACGTGGTACGCCTTACAATGGCGTCGCCTACGTTCAGCAACAGAGCGAGCGGAACAAGCTGAGCAAGAGCAGGCTACACATGTACGTCAGTTAGAGCAATCCGTCAATGAATTACAAGAACAAGGAAACATTCTACGAGCCAAACGTCAACAGATACAGGTGCGTTTGAGTACTGCACGGCAGTCGTATAATGACGCAAATAGCAGTATGCAGAAGAGTGAACGCGATCTTGCTATCAGCCAGGAACGTGTTGTGAGCTTAGAGCAACAACGTAATGACATCCAGCAGGAAGAACGGCGTCTACGTGAACGCGTTATTGCCGCACAAAAGAAAACGATTGACCTCGAAGAGCAGTGCGATGCCGCAGATGAGGCAGTAGACAACGAAGCTGCTTCGCTGGCAACATTGGAAGTGCATGTCTCGAAGGCACAAAAAGAATATGAGATAGATGAGCGTCGTCTGCGTACTGCACAAAATGATCTTTTTCAGATACAGGCTCGTCTGGGGTCCAGTCAAACCGAGTTGGGTCGCGTACAAAAACAGCTTGGTGATCGAAATCGTGCTCTTGCTGGACGACGAGATACTATTGCTCAATCGCAACAATCTCTGCGCACAATCGAAACACGGCTTGTTGACGAGCGGGCCAATCTCGGTATTGTGCGTAACGAAGAGCAACAGGTAATACATCGTAAACAAGCCCTTGCACGCGCTCTATCCGACGCGCAACAAGAAGTCGAGCGTCTGAAATCAACACTTGCCGAAGCAGAACGGCAGAAGCGCGTCATGACTGACCGCTTGAATATGCTCAAGAATTGGCGTCAAAGTTTGAGCGGCTATAGTGATGGTGTTCGTAACCTTCTTCGTGCTCCTGCTGGCAAGATAACAGGGCTAATCGGTCCTGTCCCTCAACTTTGTGTCGCGCCTTCAGGAATGGAAGTCGCATTAGAGACCGCATTTGGTTCCTACATGCAAGCCGTTGTCGTGCAATCCCTTGATGACGCATATCACGCCCTTTCGTACTTACAAGGTGCTGGAAAAGCGATGATCGTATGGTTAGAGAGGGAAGACGACGATAGTGATGTACTGGCGATACAAGGGCAAGAGGGAGAGACTGTGCTGCAACGCTTTCTCGCCGAAAGACCGACACTACGCGATAGTATTGTTGGTTTCGCCTGGCGGTCTATTTCATGTGAGGCACACTACACCGCACTATTTCGCAGAATACTTCGCGGTATCGTTGTGGCTCGTACAGGAGAAGCAGCACAAGAGTTACTTGCCTGGACTTTGCCCTTAAGCCTCTCGTCAAGCAGTGATTTACCGTTCACGTCAATAGTCACTTTAAAAGGAGAAGTGTTTCATGTTGACGGGTGGCTTACGAGTGGAGGAAAAGATAGCGGACAACAAGGATTGTTAGCGCATGAGCGTGAACTGAGCGAACTTCCTCAGCATGTAGAGCAACAGAAAACACGCATCGAGCAGATGAATGGTTTGTTAAGTGAGGTACAACGTGCTCAGGAAGGTCGGCGTATAGAGCAAAACGCTGTAGAGAAAGAACTTCAAAAACTGACAAGCCGTATCAACGAACTGAATAGAATTGTCACTACATCACAGCGAGAACTGGAGCGTACTCACACAGAAATACAGCTTGGAGCCACTGTGGAGCAACAGCTTGCCGCAGAGGTAACAGGGCTGGAGCAAGAGGTAGTAGCTGCTCAGGAGCGTATCAAGGTGCATGAAAAGTCACAGCGTGAGTTAGCGGGTCGTGCGGAAGAACTACAATATGAGATGGAAGAGCGAGCTGTTCTCTATCGTCGCCAACAAGATGAAGTAGGGCGAGGGCGTACAAATGTCGCGGTGAAACGGCAAGAGGCAAAGGCTTTACAACAACAATTGTCGGTTCAGCGTTTCCAAGCTCAGGAACTCAAGAGTATGGTTGACCAACAGGTAACGCGTCGCAAAGATGCTGAGCAACGACTGCACGTTGTGCAAGAAACAATGACACTACAACGCCTTGAACTAGAGACTGCACGAACACAAGTACAGTCTATGGGTGAAGCACTACGAGCAATAGAGAGTGAGTTAACGCAGGTCGATCAGCATATTGCAGCAGCAGAACAACAACGTGTCCAGGTGCAGCAACGCATGACCGAACAGGAAACGCTGTATCGACGTTTTTTGCTCGAAAGTCAGCGTGCACGTGACGCCGTTACAACGCTGGTCGAGCAACTTCGTGAAGAAATGGGTGTTGACGATCCACAAACGTTAGGGAGATACGAGTTACATACACTTGCTACGATGGACGACGAGGCAGTTCCCGTGTTAGAAAATGGTGTACTTTCAGAAGGAGAAGAGACGCAACTACGCAAATTGCGACGACGCGTGGATGCATTGCGTAGTCGTCTCAAGGCAATGGGTGGCTATGATAGTAACGCACCTCAACTGTACGAAGAGACACGAACACGATTTGAGTTTCTCTCAACACAAATTACCGATATGGAACAAGCTGCATTACAATTGCATGCCATTATCAGTCAGCTTGATGTCACGATGGCGCGCCAGTTTGAGGTGACATTCCAGGCAATCAATATGCGGTTCCGCGAACATTTCACAACGCTCTTCAATGGAGGAACTGCTCACCTCGAATTGCTTGCTGCAAAAGCTAACGATGAGGAACAAATTGGGCCATCAAGTATGCCCGCAGGCGTGGATGTAATTGTGCAACCGCCAGGAAAAAAGGTGCAAGACCTCTCGTTGCTTTCTGGTGGCGAACGCGCTCTTGTCTCTGCGGCACTACTCTTCGCCTTGCTAGAAATCAATCCTCCACCCTTTTGCTTGCTTGATGAGGTGGACGCTGCCCTTGATGAGTCAAACGTTACTCGCTTTTGCGATATCTTAAAACGCTTAGCGCAGCGCACACAATTTATTGTAATTACACATAACCGCGTCACCATGACTGTCGCGCAGGTCGTGTATGGAGTCTCGATGCGTGAGAGTGTATCACGATTGTTGTCTATGAGGATTGAGGAGACAGTGACTGCCGGAGACCGTTAGCAATTATTGAGTTTTGAAATTTCTGTCCAAAAGGTGTTGACAAGCCGCAACGTCTATGGTAATATACACCGTGTCAAGAGAAACCACCTGCATGTGCAGGTG
>CAZZVE010000173.1:0-11267 GCA_964657325.1 uncultured Ktedonobacterales bacterium | reverse complement strand
ATTGTGCTTTCGGGCTTATGATTTCAGGAAGGACAACAGATCTTCGTTGAATTTTTGCTGGTGAGTGCTGGGAATACCATGATCTGCCCCTGGATAGATTTTGAGGGTAGCCCCTTTGACGAGCTTCGAGGTGTGCAAAGCCGCAGCACCAATGGGAACGATCTGGTCGTCGTCGCCATGAATGATCAAGGTTGGAATGTCAAACTTGAGCAGGTCTTCTGTGAAGTCTGTCTCGGAGAAGGCTTTAATGCAATCGACTGCGCCTTTAAGACCGACCTGCATCGACCAGAGCCAGAACATATCGCGAAGTCCCTGTGACACTTTCGCACCGGGGCGATTGGCTCCGAAGAAGGGAGCACTGAGATCCTGGTAGTACTGCGAGCGGTCGCCGAGGACGCCAGCACGGATCTGGTCGAATACCTCGATGGGCAAGCCCTCTGGATTGGCTTCGGTCTTGAGCATCAGGGGAGGCACGGCACCTACCAGGACGGCTTTGGCAACGCGCGAGGTGCCGTGACGACCAATATAGCGAGCGACTTCACCGCCGCCAGTCGAGTGACCGACCAGAACAACATCATGCAAGTCGAGTGCCTCGATAAGCGCGGCCAGATCATCGGCATAGGTGTTCATCTCATTGCCATCCCAGGGCTGGCTGGAACGACCATGGCCGCGACGATCGTGGGCAAGAGCACGATAGCCCTGGGAAGCTACAAAGAGCAGCTGGCCATCCCAGGCGTCGGCATTGAGGGGCCAACCATGGCTAAAGATGACGGGCTGTCCCATGCCCCAGTCTTTATAGAAAATGTTGGTGCCATCTGTTGTGGTAATCGTGTTGGTACTCATGAAAGCATTCCTCCTATTGTGCTTGAGAATAGTCTTCCTAACTTTTGTTGGAAAGGGGGTTCTGTGCAATTATTGAAGGTGTTGTGAGATGAAGGTAAGGACGGTTTCGGCCACCTCACGCCATCCGTGATCGATAGTAAGTGAATGACCACGATTGGAGATCTCGCGGATCTCGGTAATGCCGGGATTTTTTTCTTGTAGTTTGTAAGCAGCATGGCTGATGGCCCATGGGATGGTATTGTCTTTCTCACCGGAGATGATCAGCAGAGGACCGCGAGTAGGATTTTTGGTGTCAACCTGTGCCTGAGTCCATGGGTTGACGTTGGCGGTGGCTGCCTCAAAGAGGGGCACACCTGAAGCAGGTACGGCGAAGGTATCGTAGAGTTCGTGCGCTTCGTTCTCGTCCACGGCATTAGCGAAAGCAAAACGGAATTGTTCGTAGGTGAGTGGGACAGCACGGTTGTAGTTGAGGGGGTTGCCGAGGACCGGTGAACCTGCTTTCAGCGATGAGAGCGGCAGTGAAAGGACACCGCGAAATGGTGCGGCATCAATAGCAACGGTCACGGCTGCGACTCCTTCACCGGCTATCTTTTGAGCGATGAGGCCGCCGAAAGAGTGGCCGATGACGACAGGTTTTTGTCTGAGCTGACCAATAGCATCGACATAGTGTTGGGTCACCTGCTGAATATGCTTATGGGCGAAAACCTCGGGATCGTTAGTGGCAGCCGCGACCGTTTCTGGATCATCAGGCCAACCAAGTGCAAGAGTGGTGTATCCATGCTCCTCGAACAGCGTTCGCCAGCGGTCCCAACTGGACGAGAGGAGCCAAAGTCCGTGTACGAACACGACTGGTTGTTTCGCTTCCACGTTCGCGCGATCAATCTCTTGCTGTTCATGAATCGTGAATTCTGTCATGTCATTCTCCTGATAGGCTGAAATTGAGCTAGCTGATACATTGTCTACAAGCATGCTCGATGAGCCCGCATGCTTGTGTTTCTCCCAAAGAAAGCATACCCTTGTTGCTGCTGATTTGAGGAGGTCGTCATCAGTCGATTCATCGGTCGTTTGAAGAACAATGAGGCGACTTGCCCGTAAAGCTCGTGTTATAATGCGTGAAGAAGTGAGATTCTCTTGACCCTGCAGGGAAACGGAGAGAGGAAAAGATTAGATGCCAAAGAATGAACGTTTACAGAGACTACGCGTCGAACGACACTGGCGGCAGCAAGACGTAGCTGATCAGTTGGGTGTGGCACTGGTCACGGTGCAACGTTGGGAACGAGGTTTTCAGCAACCCAGCGCATTTTATCGTATAAAGCTCAGCGCACTCTTCGGGGTAAGCACCCAGGCATTAGGATTGCTCGATGCGCCTGCTCTTCCGGAGCAAGATGAGAACAAAACCAGCGATGCCCTTGATCAAGATATTTCTCTCTCCAACGAAATTCTGCTATGGATGGTCCCCTATGGCCGCAATCCGCATTTTACGGGGCGAGATGAACTGTTAGAGCATTTGATGCAACACTTGTCGCCACAGGACACAAACGGCTCGGGACAAGCGACAGGGCTACGCCGAGCAGCATTGACGCAATCATACGCGGTCAAAGGATTGGGTGGTGTCGGCAAGACGCAAATCGCGGTCGAGTTTGTGTATCGTGCACACGAGCAGCGGCTGTACACGCATACACTCTGGATCAATGCTGCAAGTGAGGAGGCTATCCTGACCAGCTTTGTCGCGCTGGCTGAATTGCTGCCAGAGGTAGCACCCAGTGATGAAATGGAACAAAGCAAAATAGTGGCTGCGCTCATTCGTTGGCTCGAAGAGTGCATACAACCCTGGTTACTTATCGTGGACAACGCTGATGATCTGGTAATAGTGGAACCGTATCTGCCGACAAGGGGCAACGGCAGGATTCTACTGACCACACGGGCGAATGCGGTGGGCGCGCTGGCACCTTCTCTTGAAGTAGACTGCATGAGCGTGATGGAGGGAACGCACCTCCTGTTGCGGAGAGCGCAGCGCGAGGAGTCGGCCTCAATTGATGAGATAGAAGAGGCAACAAACATTGCGGTGGCACTGGCGCAATTTCCGCTGGCACTCGATCAAGCTGGGGCATACATTGAAGAGACGGGATGCAGCTTGCACGACTATGTCCGGCTGTACCAACAGCATCGCTATGCGTTGCTCGCGCGGCGTGGGAAGCAGGTCACGCATTATTCAGAATCGGTGGCTACAACTTGGTCGCTCTCATTTCAGTATATTGAGCAAAGCAATCCAGCGGCGGCAGAATTGTTACAGTTGTGCGCCTTTCTCTCGCCAGACCGCATTCCTGAGGAACTATTGCTCGAGGGCACTGCTTATTGGCCGCCCACGCTCCAGCAGGCGGTGACTGATCCCCTAGCATTCAACCAGCTGCTAGAGACGCTACTGGCCTTTTCGCTGGTCAAACGGCTCACTGAACACCGTCTCCTGAGCATCCATCGACTGGTACAGGTAGTACAACGCGAGCGCCTTGCCCCAAAGGCGCAAAGGCAGTGGATAGAACGAATGATACGTGTGCTCAACCTCGTCTTTCCACACGACCTCAAGGAAGTTGGTTCCTGGTCGCAGTGCCAACGGTATCTGGATCAGATGCAAGCATGCAGTCAATTGATTCAGGAACAGCATGTAATTCTGCCTGAGGCGAGCGAGGTGCTTGATCGCGTGGGCACCTACTTGCGAGATTGTGCGTTGTACGCGCTTGCCGAACCATTGTGTCGGCAGGCACTGTCTATGCGAGAGCAACTGATGGGTGAGAAACATCCTGATACGGCACGAAGTCTGAATCATCTTGCTCTACTCACATACAAGCAGGGCAAAATTGCTGAGGCTGAATCACTCTTCTTGAGAACCCTGCATATGCAAGAACAGCAACTGGAAGCGAATCATCTTGATCTCGCAGCGACATTGACGGGTCTCGCGACGTTATACGATGACCAAGGCAAACATGCTCAGACCGGAGTACTCTACCAGCGAGCACTCTCTATCCAGGAACAACACCTGGGGACAGACCATCTTGATCTGATCACAACACTGCTCGGGCTAGCTTTTTTCTACTTCAATCGAGGAATGTATGAGCAGGCAGAAACAACCTATTTGAGGGCGCTGCATATTCAGGAGCAGCAACTGGGGCCAGAACATCCCAATGTAGCAGTGACGTTGGCTGGACTGGCATATGTGTATTCCGAGCAGGGAAGATATCGAGAGGAGGAACAGCTTTATAGACAAGCATTGCATATCCAGGAACATTATTATGGGGCAGAACATACATTAGTATCCTCAACGATCAACGGGCTAGCAAATTTGTATCGTGATATGAGAAAGTATGAGCAGGCGGAAGCACTCTATCAACGGGTTCTGGATATTCAGGAGCGGCAGTTCGGGATGCACTATGCAGGACTCGCTCGCGTCCTGGCTGGATATGCAGTTTTGCTCTTCAAACGAGGCAAATATACACAGGCCGAAGCAATGCATCGACGGATGTTGAATCTGTTGGAACCATTATTTGGACCGGAAAGTTTTCATCTGGCTTATTCATTTAGTGGTTTGGGAGATGTCTACCGAGAACAGGGCAAGGAAGAACAGGCCGAGGAATTCTACCAGCGAGCCATGCATATCCGTAAGCAACAATTTGGACAGGAGCATCCCAGCATAGCATTTTCACTGCATGGATTAGCGTTACTCTACTCGCAGCAAGGCAAGGATATACAAGCAACGTCATTCTACCAGCAGGCGCTCTACATCGTCGAGCAACAACTGGGAGCAGAGCATGTTGAAACCGCGACTATTCTGTATGATTTCGCAGGCTTTCAGCATGCGCAAGGGCAAATTCAGGAAGCGACCGCTCTGTATCAGCGTGCACTCACTATCCAGGAACATACATTTGGAGCAGATTCTCCGGTGACAGCCGATACGCGAGAACGGCTACGAGAGGTGCTAGTAGAACTTGGTTGGATGCAAGAAATGGAAGAAACAGAGGGGTAAGAGAGGAAAGCGTGTGACTTGCAGAAATTACTGGGGTGACCTATCAAAACGGGAGAAACATACGCTAAGTGGTGCATCCAGTAAATTCAGGAGACTTTTGGAAGCACAGCAATACCAGCCCGACGACGAGGACGATGTCGCCTGCGTCGTCCCCAGACAAAGGGATGCTTGTGCGCATTCCAGTAGGCGGTGGCCTTGCTGACCGCTTCTTGCATCTGCTCCCAGCTCTCAAAACGCCGCCCTTTAAAGGCCAAAGAGCGCAACGTCTTCCACCACGGCTCAATCAGATTGAGATAGGCGGCATATTTGGGCTGAAAGACAAATTCCCATCGCGGATGAGCGAGATTGAAGAGCAGCACATCCCAAGCCCGATGCACATTTAGGTTGTCTAAGATCGCATACACTCGCTCGGTTTCTACTGGGATCCACGCTTCCACCTGTTGGAGAAACTCGATCCAGTTCGTCGTCGTGCGTCCCGTGTAGGTGGCGGTCAAGACTTCATCCGTCACAGGCTGCATGGCGCCAAAGACATACCCGGAAGGCCCACGTCGTCCGTAATCAATCTCTTGCTTGGCTCGTCCTGTTGGCGTCGTAATCGTCGGCTCGGTCCGGATCACTTGTTGTCCTAGATAACTCTTGGCTGACTCCGGTCCCATCTCATCAAGACACACGACTATACTCGCCTGGGGCGCGGCGGTGTAGAGGGTTTGGATGGCCCCCTTTTTTGGGCGAACTCCGGATCGACTCGCTCACCAAACCACGTCTCTTCGTGCCGCCATTCCAGCCCTTCCGTCAAGAAGATTTCGCTGATACGGCTGCGTTTGATAGGAATACCCTTCGTCTCATTGATGTAGGTCTCGAGTCGGTCTAAGGTCCAAGAAGCAAAGGGTTGCTCCAGTTCTTCTGGCTTGGTTAAGGCGGTCTGGATGACCACGGCTATCTGTTCAGGAGGGTAAACAGGAGGTCGTCCAGAGCGAGGGGACTCCTCCAACCCCTTCATCCCCAGTTCATTGAAACGCTTGAGCCACATCCGGGTGGTTTTCTCACACACGTCGAGTCGCCTGGCAATCTCTGGGACCTTCTCTGCTTGCTTCGCATACCAGACGATCTTGGCTCGTGTCACTTTCCAAGCTGGCAACGTTCGTGAATGCACCTGTTGCTTGATGGTCAGTTCTTCTTCCTCAGTCAGTTCTCGGACTTTCAACGACATTTGGCATCCCTCCTTTTCTTTCTCTGAGAAGTATACCATACTTAGCGGATGCACCACTAAGCGTATGTTTTTCCCAAAATGATATGGTGCCCCGTTTAGTTACGTCAAGAGGGGGGTATGAGTAATGGTGTTTGTTGTTCCTGTTCGTGACGGTGACTACTTACTTGTGTTGTGTACATTCTTTGCGACTATCGGACCTTGGAGGCCAGCAACGCGAATTCTATCTTTCATAAGAAATGTGCAAGGTGTTAGAAGAGGCACTGACAACGCTGATGAATGGTGATCGGGAGATGTTAAGGCATGTATGTACAACCCTCTTTGTCGAGTTTCAGAAAGTATTTCCACGTTGGACGCCAGATTGTGTGTACTCCTATCGGCCGGATCGTGTAATTGTGTTTAAACAAGGTGAGGAGGAATTGCAGATCATGGTAAGGCATATGGCGAAGGGGAAACAACTTGTGGTACACGCTGTTGAAGATGTGAGTAAGATGCATTTTTCGTTGCCGGAATTGCCATTCAGCTATCGGCGTTTTATGTAGTTGGTATACTGATAGTAACCATATCCCTACCTACCTCTTTACAAAAAAAGCGAGGAGTTCTTGTGATCTGAGAACTTCTCGCTTTTTGCCATGATGAAATTATTGTCATGTTGTTTGTCCTCTGTGTCTGTTGAAGTATGACGATCCTTTCAGAGTATGTGTCTTTGTATTCATGAAAGTCTTTGTATTTCTGTTACAGTAGGGTTCAGAGAGAAAAAGATACACATATCTTTCTTGCGAAGTGGTTAGGTGGTGGTGGAAGGAAAAGCGGGTAGCCTTGTTGAAGGTCTATCCGCTTTTGGATGTGGAAATTCTTCTTTTGCTATGGAGAAAGAGCATAGTCTCACTGGAGGTCTATTCGCTTTCTCCCGTTACTTAGTTTTTTCTTTTTCTCTTGCAAGGAACAATGTGGTGTTTCTCCCCTTCAGTTTTTTTTCCACGAACCGATAAAGTAGTGGTAGTGAACATCCTAATGATGCATATATGCATTTTCATCAATGAATCATTCCAAGAAATGAGGGTACTCATCTTATGAAAGAGTTTTCTGTATGTGTGAGACGAACACAGATGAAATTCGTCTGGAGTGGCACTGTTTTGTTTGCCATCGTCACACTTCTATCACTGGTACAACCGTCAAACGTAACTGCAGCTTCCAGCTTGGTACGCCGTTCCTTTCCTAGCAATTCAACAGGGTATACCTATGGGAGCATGCTTACCGTTCCGGTTCATTCAACTCTCGTCGCGAGTGGCCCTACGGCTCCTCTTGCGGTGTCATGTAGCACACGCCCTGAAACCATTACCAATTCTACCGCGAGTCTCTCGCGTGGATCAGTGCTACGCAGTGGAGCAACGAATGATCAAATTACTACATATCGAAGTGCAACGAGTGCCTCGGTTCAGGTGACTTCAAAGGTTCAAAGTGTCAACCTCCTCGGCGGATTGGTGACGGCTGGTTCGGTTCAGGCTGAGGCATCGAGTACTGCGACGGTAGCAGGAGCGACCAGTACAGGTCAAGGTTCGATGTTTACTGCCTTACACGTTGCTAGTCTCCCCGTGTCTCTGACGCCGGCACCCAACACACGTCTCACTCTTCCAAAAGTTGGCTTTGTGGTCCTCAATGAGCAACTTGGTCCTGTCAACGGAACGAAAGCATCCACGATTACTGTCAACATGATTGACATTCAGGTGACTCTCGCAAATTCGTTTGGTCTTCCCGTTGGTTCCCATCTCATTATTGCTCATGCCACGAGTGGCGAGACGCCCGTAGTTCAACCGATGGTGATTGATACGTACACCTATAGTCTCTATGTGCTCTCGGCAGACAACGCTTCTCTCGGACCCGTTGCTCCTACGTCGGTTGGATGTACTGGCGGAAGCAACCAAAATAGTGTCGCAAGCCTCAATTCAGCGTCTCTTGGTCGTACTGGTATGCTCACAAGTAGCGCATCGGGCAGCTTTACGGCTTCCGATGGTACAACCACCGATAGTGCGAGTGTTGCAGGTGTCAACATTCTTGGTGGACTCATTCAAGCAGATGGCATTACCGCGACAGCACACGCGAGTCTTGGGACGACGGGAGCAGGGTCAACGTCCGTGACGTTCGTGAATGCGAAGATCGCTGATGTGTCCTTGAACGCCCATCCTGCTGCTAATAGCTACATCAAACTTGCAGGCATAGGCTATGCCTACTTGAATGAATCCTCGGGCGCAAACACCTCATCGCGTGCATCTCAAGGCGCAATTGCTCTCGACATCTACGTCACCACTGCCAATTCATTCGGATTGCCAATAGGGGCCAGGATCATCATAGCCAATGCGTATGCGAGCATTGCGCAGTACTAACGCACCCATGAGAGAGGTGTGTGAGTTCCGTGGAGTGAATGAAATGTGTCTATGAGTGAACCCTTGAAAAGGAGAGAAGTATTCACCTGTTCGTGTCCTCTGTCTCTTTAAACTGGTCGCCAAGGGTGATCTCTTGAAAACAACACAAACATGAGTCATCCCAACTTCGGGATGACTCATGTTTGTGTCATGATGGAATTGGTTTATGTTTGTAAAAGTCCGGCTATGTCCTTTGTTATCTGTTCTCTAAGCCATTTCACAACCATTTGCTGATATACTTTTCTTGCTTTGTTCTCCCTTGTTTGACTTTCTCATCGTCATATTCCTGTAGAAAAGGTATGTAGTACTTCAGGATGCAGAATGCTCTCATTGTAAGAAAAACACGTACTCATAGCTAGAACAAATAAAGGGGATTTGAGTGTTTATGGGGAAAGATCAATCTCTCTTGATTGTAAGCATGCTTGCGTCTGAACTTGGGTATACGGTGCGATGGATAGGGATGGCGGAGGCCGTGAAGGATGTTCTTGTGCTGGAGCAGGAAGGTGGGTACTTTCATAGCTTTGTAGGA
This sequence comes from uncultured Ktedonobacterales bacterium, assembly GCA_964657325.1. Classification (GTDB taxonomy): domain Bacteria; phylum Chloroflexota; class Ktedonobacteria; order Ktedonobacterales; family Ktedonobacteraceae; genus JBBQVS01. The sequence goes on along the minus strand of CAZZVE010000173.1, from coordinate 2,247 downwards.
GCAAATAAGTTTGATCTTGCTTTAGAGTGGCTTCGACGGAAGGTCTAACGTAGTTTGCGTACCAGGAAGAGAATAGTGTGCGACGAGGGAAATGGGTAGCCTTGTTGGATATCTGTCTCCCTATTTGTTGCATGTGTGTGAGCAAGTGGTAAATAAGGTGAAAGTTCGACGTTTTTTCAGGTCAATGCTAGGATTTTTCGGTCAATCATTGGCATCCCCTGATTTCCTCAAAGGAAATCCACTCCATAAGCGGCCTGCAGTATATACTCTCTGTACATTCGCCGCAGGCTCCTCTACCCAGCGGAAGAGGGAATAATTCAAAAACTCATGACAAGAAAAAAGACGTTGATTTGCACATGGCAAAATGAATATGCTGTTGCGTTTGATTGAGAGGTGACCGAGCATGAATATGAAGAGCACCAGAATTGCTGTGGAAGAGTGCAATACACGGTATTTTTTGCACTCAGCTCTATGAGCCGAGTTCCTCTTCCTTCTGACTGAGCAGAAAAGGGTGCGAAGAAGGCAGGGCTCCCCAATGCGAGAATATCTTCCTACGAAAAACAGTTCGCAAAAAAGGGGAGGGGGGAAAACAAGCAGAGGAAGCTTTGATGTGTTGCATGGGAACGTTGCTTTCTGCGGGACGTTTGGATAGAATGAGGCAGGAGTTGTTTCACAGAGAAAGGGCAATGCCATGGCAACAGATCACATCCCTGTTCACCTGCATGCGGTGTCGCATCGATGGATTGAAACGAACGGTCTGCGTATACATATAGCCGAGCAAGGGACTGGTCCACTCCTCCTGCTTTGTCATGGCTTTCCCGAACTCTGGTACTCTTGGCGCAAGCAGATCCCGGTCCTGGCTGAGGCTGGCTACCACGTCGTCGCGCTCGATATGCGCGGCTATGGGCAAACGGACCAGCCCGCTGAGCAAGGGGCATACACACTGCTCCACCTGGTTGCTGACCTGATCGGCGTCCTTGAGGTGCTCGGCGAGTCTCAGGCGACGCTCATCGGTCACGACTGGGGGAGTAACGTCTGCTGGCAGGCGGCACTGATGCGCCCGGATCTCTTTCCCGTCCTGGTGACAATGAGTTCTCCCTACATTCCCCGTCGCTCGCTCCAAGGAGCAGAGGGCACGCTACGACCCACCCAGAGCTGGCGGCAAAGGTTCAAAGACCAGTTTTTCTATCAGTTGTATTTCCAGGAGTCAGGCGTGGCCGAGGTCGCGCTTGAACGCGATGTCGCCACAACCATGCGCCGATTTTTGTATGGAGCATCCGGGGACGCGTCCGCGTCTGAGCGCTGGCACCCGGTGCTCTCCGAGCAAACGGACGATCCCCTAGCACACGTGGGTCTACCCGCTTCTCTGCCGCCCTGGCTGAGCGAGAGTGACCTGGCATACTATAGCCAGGAGTTCTCCCGCACGGGCTTTACCGGCGGGCTCAACTGGTATCGGAATAGTGATCGAAACTGGGAACTGCTCGCTGCCTATATCAATGCCCCAATCACACAACCTACCCTTTTTCTCTGTGGTGGACAAGATCCTGTTTTTGAACTGGTAGGCGCAGACACGTGGATCGAGCGGATGCGGCCCTGGGTGCCAGCGATCCAGGCAAAGGTTCTGCCTGGTCGCGGTCACTGGATCCAGCAGGAGCGTGCTGAGGAGATCAATGCAGCACTGCTTGCTTTTCTCCAAGAGCAGACGATGGCTCGGGGATAGTCAGAACAACTGCCACCAGAAAAGCGGACAAGGGATGACACATCACCGAACCAGCCCTTCTGGTAGTGGTGTTGAGATGTGTCTAGTACGACGGATTTTTGGAGTAGTAGCTCTTCTTTTTCTGCAAAAGCGTAGCCCAATTTCCAGAATGGTGAGGAAAGAACTCAAGTGAGAAGCGATTTCGCCAGATGCTGCAGAGTCGATTCCTATCATTGGCATCGATTTCCCGTCATTGACCTGAAAAAACGTCGAACATTCACCTTATTTACCAGCAAAGTCACAAAGGTTGTGTGATATGGCCTATTAGGCCCGCCGACGAAATTTACAACGCTAAGCCCTCATAGGGGTGATATGCGCGAAGCTGATATGATTCTCATGAGATTTTACCCCTGTTTGGGAAGTTGTACAATGTTCGAGCATTGTGTCTCACGTTTCATAGATGAAGTAGGCAGCCAGCGCGTTGCCTTGCGACACGTTGACCCGCCGCCTCTTCCCGAACCGGACAGGCCAATTTCTCGGCATCCAGC
>CAZZVE010000172.1:0-11284 GCA_964657325.1 uncultured Ktedonobacterales bacterium | reverse complement strand
CACGTTCCGAACCACTGGGTAGGGCGCAATTCATTGCGCCCCTACCCAGTGGTTCGGAACGTGTTAGAGATTGACGGACCTGTGGAAGAGGGATAACAACTCGTGCGAGAAGACGCGGAGCACACAATTTCCCAAGCACAATCATGGGTCGCGTCCAAAAAGGTACTCGTCCCTGTGCCTTGCCCACGTCATGCAATAGTGCCGCCGCTAACATGTCGCGTTCGATACAACCCTGTGCTTGCAAACCACGACATACACGCAGACTATGCTGCTGGTCCGCGTTCGACATAGTATCGAAAAGTGCTAGAGCAGAAGTGGGCAACCAGTGTTGTACCTCTTGCTTGTCTTCGGCAGAAAGTGGAGCAACGAAGCCAAGTTGTTGCCTCACCTGCCCCAGGCGATAGGTAACAACATGTAACCATGCAGGTGTACTATTCATAGCCACTAGCTTACTGCATATAGAGCGTTTGAATAAGGTTAAAGCTACTGGAAAGTGGACCTACAACCAATGCTATGAGATTGAGTGCTCCATATAGAATATAGTACGCGAGTCGGAACAGTGGAAAGTCTCCAATGCTAGACAATCGAGCCAGGAAGGGCAGAAAGAAGAACAATATCAAAATGATAAATGGTCCATATGGTGCTGATTTCGCAAACTGCACAGCCTGCTTGCTTGGTAGGAGCGTGTACACAATCTGATAGCCATCAAGCGGGTAAAGCGGAATCAGGTTGAATAGCGTGAGACAGATATTCACACTTGCGAAGACTACCAAGAGTTGTAGTACACGTAACGTAAATACATTGAGTGGAAGATATACGAGGCCGAAACGTACAATGACAGCAAAGAGCAGACCGATCAGTAGACTGAATATAGGACCAGCTATCGCCACCGTGAAAAGACCGAGATTTGCCCCAACACGCATCTTCCATGGGTCGGCCTTCACGGGCTTACCCCAGCCGAAGCCTACCGGAAACGCGAAAATAGGTTGAAACGCGAGAATGACGCAGATGAGCAGTCCCATAGGGTCGATGTGTGAACGCAGGCTCAGTGATTGGCGTCCCTCCGCTTGTGGAGTGCGATCACCTAACCAGCGAGCCATCAACGCATGTCCAACTTCATGGAGCGCAACGGCAAGCAGAAACGAGGCGATAATCATTAGTGCCAGAATAACATTTATCATAGCTGTTTTCACTCGATCCTTTACTTGTGCTTATTCTTATTAAAAAGATTAATCTCCATACCCTCATACGCCGAACGAGTGCGTGCGAAAGAAGTCCGCGCTTCCGCTTCCATACGATCTAATTGCATATCATCATAGGTCGGGTCATGGTGAAAAAGTACCAATTCATGTACATGGGCCGCTTGCGCCGTCGCTACCGCCATCTCTATTGTACTATGTCCAAAGCCGTGTTTCATATTCAGATACTCATATCGCGTATATTGTGCATCGTGAATGAGCAAGTCCGCTCCCTCTATAAACGCAAGCACATCGTCAGAACATCCCTGCTGCCACTCGACATCCGTTGCATAGACCATACGTCGTCCCGCGTACTCGATACGATACATGACCGCACCATCTTTTGGATGACTTTCCGTGAACTTCGCGGTTACACATATCTCATTCTTTTCGACAGTATGAGGCAACATACCAATATGCGGTTCAGCATAGAGTTCATTCCACACAATGCACTGTTTATCCACGATAGTATGGAACGAGCGGCGCGATGGCAAAGAACGTACGTCTACTGGAAAATACGGTGGAGACATCAGTTGGGTTACGAGCTGCTCGATGTTATAATCCACAAGTTGAGGTCCAAAGATGTGCAACGACGTATGCGGATCGAAAAGCGGCGCAAAAAATGGAAAGCCAATAAGATGATCGCCATGTCCGTGTGTGATAAAAAGGGCAGCATCAAGTTCTGCTTGTTGGTCTCTCTGGTGCAGTAAGTGCTCACCAAGCTGAATGATACCACTTCCCGCGTCGAAAATCAGCGTGTGTCCCTTCCCCGCGCCGATCTGCACCTCGACACACGAGGTATTCCCACCATGACGAATGGTGGTCGCTCCAGGTGTAGGATAACTTCCCCGCACTCCCCAAAAGCGGACAAGGAAACGCTGCTCAACCGACATAGCCCTACTCCATCACAGACAATAGAAAAAGATATACGATTGCCTCATTATAACGTGCTAGGACGATAATGAAAAGGTTTAGTATGAAGCTTTTTGTCGAGTTTTTTCGTACCCTACATAATAACTTAAAATAACGTTTGTGAGGGAACACAATGGCAACGAAACGACAAGCCGTAAACTCTGCACAACGCGGTGCGTCACAAGCGGCACGCACAGCTAGCCGTAGTGCAGGCTCATTAAAAGACTTTGCGAAAAAAATTCAAAATGATTGGTCCGTTCATCTTGCACAGGCTCTCGCCTTTAGCCTGTTAACCGCCCTTGTGCCTATCGCGGTCTTGCTCCTGGGCATCTTCGGCGTCTTTCTCGGTTCGCTAGACAAAAGCGCATCGACGAAGCTTCTGGGAAATCTTTCAAAGGCTCTACAAGGAACACCTCTTTCGTCGCAAGATGTCATCACATCCGCGCTGCACAGGCTCTCCGGCTCCTCTGGTCTACTCATCTTTGTCGCGGTTGTGGTCGCGCTTCTCTTCGGTTCACGCCTCTTTACCCTGATGGAGATGTGCTTTGATGTAATTTATCGTTTACAGCCACGTTCATTTGTACAAAAAAATCTTATTGCGATTATCATGCTCGTGCTGTTCGTCATCTTCACACCTCTATTAGTGCTCGCGTCTACAGTGCCAGGCATTGTACTCTCCATTCTGCAAAACACTACTATTGGAGACAATAACGCTGTCACCACCATTTTTGGCATTCTCAGCAGCTTAATTGTGGCGTTTCTGCTCTTCGAGGTCTTCTACGTCTTCCTTCCGAATAGGACAGAGAACGTGCAAAGCATTATGCATCGCTTCACCACCAGTTGGAAAGGGGCGGCTGTCGCGGCTATTGTCCTGGAACTCATGCTGCTCTTCTTCCCCACCTACATACGTCTCTTTACGAAGGGATATGTTGGACAAATAGGTCTCATCCTTGCCGTCGTCGCGTTCTTCTATCTATTCGCGCTTATCATCCTGCTCGGTGCCGAAGTCAACGCCTTCTTCGAGGAGGGGGTACGCCCTTCCGCCGACAACCTGATCGCACGCGCAAGCAAGAATTCATAGAAAACAAAAAGACATAATAGCTTGTCTCACGCGCAAGCTATTATGTCTTGACAAAGCGGAACACCATATTCCAGTTCATACGCATATGTTATACTCAATTGTGACTGAATTGTTCTCTATCGCATGAAAGTGAGCAGTGATTGCGTATGGACGTAATAACACCTGAACAAGCATTTCCACTTTTTCCAGGCTTTCATCCTCTACCAGATCAACCTGCGTTTTATGACGAGCAACGACAATTGTGGCGTGTCTTTCGGTACGAGGAAGTACAACGCGTCCTCTCCGACTACAGGACCTTCTCGAATGATCGAGGCGGGCTGGACCCAGCACAACCGCGAACTTCTGAGCGTCCTGCGAGTGCCAGTTTGATTTCAATGGACCCACCACAACACCGCTTGTATCGAACACTCGTAACGCAAGCATTTACACCACGCACCATTGCTCAACTCGAACCTCGCATTACCGAGATTGTACATCGCCTACTCGATGCTGTGATTGAGCGTGGCGAGATGGATGTCATTGATGATTTTTCCTACCCTCTATCCATCACTGTCATCGCGGAAATGCTTGGTGTCCCAATTGCCGACCAGGAACAATTCAAACTCTGGACGAGTGACTTCTTTGAAATCACTACACCTGCAGCCGCTAAAGCACAACGCGAACTCGACACTTATTTCAGGGCCATCTTTGCGCAGCATCGCATAACACTTCAAGATGACCTCATTTCTGCTTTACTAGCAGCTCAGGTAGACGAGCAACACCTCACAGAAGCAGAGTTGTCAAGTTTTTGTTCGTTACTGTTACTGGCAGGGAACGACACAACACGCAACCTGATCGCCAACGCACTGCTCTGTCTTGATACCTTTCCTGAAGCGATGACACAACTGCGCACCAAACTCATCTTGCTGCCTTCAGCGATTGAGGAGGTGTTACGCTATCTACCATCAGTTCATACAGCACCACGTATCGCGGTCGTAGACACGGTGCTCGATGGTCAACAGGTCAAGGCAGGTCAATGGGTCATGCCAATGCTTGCGTCCGCAAATCGTGATGCAACACAATTTCCTCAGCCCAATTCCTTCGACATAAGACGTTCGCCAAATCGCCATCTTACCTTTGGCTATGGCATTCATTTCTGTCTTGGCGCACCACTCGCCCGTCTCGAATCAAAAATTGCGCTGACCGCGATACTTGAACGCTTAGCAGACATTCAATGCTCACAACGCGAGTCACTAGAGGCTGTAGTCAGCCCGATTGTCTATGGTCTGAAGCATTTGCCCATCACATTTCAACAGAAGGATGCAGCGTGATAGAGAGAGGATACAATAGGTTACCATCCTTTTTGAAGTGGGCAGGTGGAAAAGAACAGGAACTGAGATACATCTTACCCCTAATCCCTTCTTTTGATAAGTACTATGAGCCTTTTGTGGGCGGTGGAGCGGTGTTCTTTGCCATAGAAGCACGAGAGAAATTTATCAATGATAGGTCTCATGAATTGGTTGACCTTTACACGATGATTGCTCAACAAGACAAAAATTTCTTTCATGGGCTAGACATCTTACTGCATGGTTGGCAAGAAATAAGTAACATTGTTGATGCTCAGGCGAAGGATCTCATCGAGATGTATACTCTGTGCTCTACAGAAAAATGTACGATGGCAGAGCTACAGGCTAACCTACTTGGATTTCTTGCACAGCATAGAAGCAAGGTTGATGAACTATTCACGGATGTTTTGGACAAAAACACAGAAAACTTTATTCAGGAACTGCAACGCAACCTGTTCAGCAAAACAAAGAGAATGAAGGAACTAGAAGCAAAGAAATGGAGATTGTCGGAACAAGATATTGTAGCGAACATTGAGGCAGCATTAAAAAGTGCTTTTTATATGCATCTCAGGTATCTCGCTAATCATAGAGAAGCATATACTCTTCCAACAAGTGCAGCAGCAGCAATATTCTTTTTTATTAGAGAAAATGCTTATGCTTCCATGTTTAGATATAATAGCCGAGGAGAATTGAATGTTCCTTATGGAGGCATTTCCTATAATCGAAAAGACCTAGCTCGAAAAATTGCTTATTTACACTCCCCTCAACTGCTACAGCACTTGAGCAACACGGTGATCGAGAACCTGGACTTTGAAGTCTTCCTGCATGCCTATCCACCACAAGAAAACGACTTCATTTTTCTGGACCCACCCTATGATAGCGAGTTCAGTACCTATGCACAAAATACATTTGATGGAAGAGATCAAACGCGTCTAGCAACATATCTTTCATGTGAGTGCAGAGCCAAGTTTATGCTTGTGATCAAAAACACAAATGCAATTCTTGACTTGTATAGTAGTAGGAATTTTACAATTAGAGCCTTTGACAAAAGATATCTTGTGAGCTTTCAAGATAGGAATAATCGAGAGGCAGAGCATTTGATAATAACCAATTTCTAACTGTCATTCGACAACTCGCCTCGCCGCCTACGGCGGCAAGAAAAAGGGACCTGGGGCACAGCCCCAGACCCCAGGCAAGGGGTTGCCACCCCTTGCATCCCTGCTTTATCGCTCGTTCAACGGTATGAAATGTGTATCCATTGGGCCAGTGTAGTCGGCTTCTGGACGGATGAGGCGGTTATTCTGTACTTGCTCCAGGATATGCGCAGTCCAGCCCGCGACACGACTGGCGGCAAAAGTTGGCGTGAAGAGGTCGCCAGAAAGTCCAACTGAGTTAAGTAACGCCGCTGAATAGAACTCGACGTTCGTGTAGAGACGACGCCCAGGTTTTAGCTCGTCCAGCAGTGAGACAGCTAGTTCCTCGACACGACGTGAGAGCACAAAGCCTTCTGGGTCCGCGACTCGCGCCATCTCGCGTAGTTCCTCGGCGCGTGGGTCTTCTGTCTTGTACACACGATGCCCAAAGCCCATTAAACGCCCACCCTGTGTAATCGCGTTACGTAACCATGGCTCAGCGTTTTCGACGGTCCCTATCTCATGCAACATATCAAGTACCTTTGAAGGTGCTCCACCGTGCAGAGGTCCTTTGAGTGCTCCAAGCGCGGCAACCACTGACGATACAATATCCGATTCAGTGCTTGCAACCACGCGTGCCGTGAAGGTCGATGCATTCATACCATGATCGGCGAGCAATACGAGATAGGCATTCAACCCCTTGATATGCTCCTCTTTCGGTGCCTGCCCCGTCAACAGATACAGGTAGTTACCTGCGTAATCGAGTTCTGGTTGCGACTCCAATGGCTCTAAGCCATTGCGCAAACGCTGAAAGGCAGCAAGGAACAAGGGAAAACGTGCTGTAACAGCGATAGCCTGCTCTATGCTCGGCTTACCCTTAATCTCCATCGCGCCCCATGCAGAGGTCGCGGTACGTAGGGCGTCCATCGGCTCGGCAGTCTTTGGTAGACTTCGTAGTACCTCAACAACGGCTGCTGGGAGAATACGCTGAGCGACAAGTTTGGCTTTCAAATCGGTTAGTTCATGTTGTGTGGGCAGGTGTCCAAACCAGAGGAGGTGCGCGACCTCCTCAAAGGTCGTCGTGCGGGCTAAATCGTGAATGTTGTAGCCGTGATAAATCAAGCGACCTGCTTCACCCTCAACCTTACTGATCGCGGTTGTCGCGGCAACTATTCCTTCTAGGCCACCTCTATTTGGCTTTGCGGCTTGTGTTGTAGGTTCTTTTTGTGGATTTGTTTCCGACATCGTCGTTGACATACATTCTTGCTCCTTCGCTGTCTCTATAGTCACGAAAACACGGTAGGGGAAATCAGTTCTTTTAAAGTTGTACCATTGATTTTTAGAAATGTCAATATGTCTGTATATTACTTGATTTATGTTGATTGAGGTTGTAAGGAAGTATGAGAGGATACTTGGGACATGACAGGGGCAAGCCCTGTCACTACTATACTTCAAGCTACTACGTGGCTTGCTATACTCGTCCGTATATAGTAGTGACAGGGCTTGCCCCTGTCATGATCTCTTTCGGTATGTTACTACCATATGATTGACAAACTACCCTTCGTCAATCTATGATTAGGAAAAGACAGATGCTCTACAATGCAGGATGGAAGGAGGACACAACTGTGATAGAGTTGAATGGCGAAAATTATCTCGATGGATCCGAAGCATGTCACTTACTTGGCATCAAAATTTCGACCCTCTACACATATGTTAGTCGCGGTGTGCTCAGAAGCTATAAGCAGGGTATCAAGCGGCAGCGTTTGTACAAGAAGGCAGAATTGGATGCGCTTATCCAGTTGCGTCCCAGCAACGAAACTCCATCGAGTGCCGATGACGACACGCCTGAATTACCGCATGCCGAGGATTGGGTCCCCAACGTGTAAAAAGGGTGTGCTAAAGCAATCCCGTACAGGAGTCGCAGATGGTTATGGAGGGTGAGGTGGAACGGAAGCCCTGTACGGGTCTGCTTTAGTACACCCTCTCAATATTTGCATAGCATTTGCCTATTACACATCTGACACGTTTTCTCGGTCTTATGCGTGCTTAAAGAAAGAACATAGAGGAGTTATACCTATGGAAACGCGTCAATTTGGAAAAACGGATATGCAGGTGAGTGTGCTAGGCTTTGGTGGTTCAGAGATACGGGGAGCCTCACCAAGTGATATAGAGCAGTTATTGAATAGCGCACTTGATGCTGGTGTCAATGTTCTTGATACAGGGGAGTGTTACGGCGATAGCGAAGACCTGATAGGTCGTGCAGTTGCAAGCCGCCGTAGCGACTATTTCCTGTTCACGAAATGTGGTCATGCAGTTGGCGAGGAGTTGCCTGACTATCCTGACTGGGACCCTCGCTTGCTCGAAGCGAGTATTGAGCGTAGCTTACGTCGCTTGCGTACAGATCATGTAGACTTGCTGCAACTGCACAGTTGCTCACTGGACGTTCTGCGTAAAGGTGATGTTATCAAGGTGCTGGAAAAGGCGAAGCGCGAAGGCAAGACGCGCTACATCGGCTATAGTGGCGACAATGAAGATGCTCGCTATGCCATTCATACAGGTGCATTCGACACACTGCAAACCTCTGTTAGTATTGCGGATCAGCAAGCAATTGACTTCACCCTTCCGGCAGCACGCGAGCGTGGTATGGGCATTATCGCAAAGCGACCTATCGCGGAAGGTGTATGGCTCCGCGAGACGCTAGACAAAAGTGCCTATGCTTATCCCTATTGGGAACGCCTGCAAACACTCAATTATGACTTCTTGAAAAGTGGTCCCTCGGCCTCGATTGCTACAGCACTACGCTTTACGCTAAGTGTGCCAGGGGTAGACGTGGCAATTGTTGGTACGACAAGTGCCGACCATATGCGCGAAAATATCGACATGCTATCGGCAGGCAATCTCTCCGAGGACGAGTTCAACGCGATCCGTGCCACATGGGAAGAGCGAGCCGATCAGCATTGGCTAGCACAAGGATAATACTTCTCCGTTGGTGCAATGGCATGTATGCCATTGCACCAACGGAGAAGTATTATAAAAGAATTTCCCACTCCGCTAGCCAATGCTGAGTATTGTGTTCGCGTACACGCACCAGGATACTATCTTCATACACATGAAACGCGAATGTTGCCTGTATGTCAGGCGTATCAGTACCAACCTCCAAATGCCCTTCGTGAAAGTGCGGCGCAGCTCGTCTTCCGGTATACCAAGGCGACATAACATTGATATGCGTGATTGGATGTTCGCCCAACACCTCTGTGTAAACAAGTTGTGGCGAACCCCAGCCCGAATGCGTATGTCCACTGATGTAGAGCGCAGCATTACGATGCTTTGCCAGAATAGCGCGAACATCTGAAGAGTTCTCGACGAAGAAAAATGGGTCTAGCGAGTCGTCATCCAGATTTTGTTGTGGGTCACGGTCAAGCACTGTATTGTGCAGTGGGCAATGCGCGAAGATAATCGCGCGCCTTTGAGCATGTTCGGTCAACGCTACATCGAGGAAGTTCAACGACTCTTGAGAAAAGACAACACGCTTCTCCTCAACACGTTGCCCTGGTAAAAACGAGTTGGGCTGGTCGAGCATGATGCATACCACTTCATTCCCAGGCCCCGCCATCCATGTATAGCGCGCAGGATGGTCCCATTCAACCTCAAATTCCTGTGCGGTATGAAGTTCATCTTCCTGTCCATCGTCCTGGAACGTCTCCGGGTGGTACTCGTGGTTGCCGATTCCTGGGTAGAACGGCATACTCCCTAGTTGGACTGCCAACTCGCGTTTCGCTAGCGCGTAATTAGCCGCGTGACCTGTATCGACAATATCGCCAGGAGCAACACAAAACGCTGGAAAGCCCTCAATGTCCCATACGGTATGAATATCGTCAAACATCGTGCGCATCCGTGGCGCATGAAACGCCTCCCACTGCTTCCGAGCGCGAAAATGCATATCGCCAATCACCCAAAAATACAAAAGTTCTTGCGTCATCGTTTCAGTTTTCCCTTCTTGAGCCATATATGCTATCATTGTACAGGAAAATTATTATCGCATTGTAAATTTATAGCAATAAAACACTCTAAAGACGGGGAATTTATGGCTCACAAGCAAGAAGACTCAAAGAATGAGCAGGAGCGCATTCTGACAATAATTCAGCAGGAACAGGTGCGCTTTGTCAATTTGGAGTTTACGGACGTAGTAGGTATGGCGAAGTGCGTCACCATTCCGGTAGAGCAGTTTCCTGATTGCCTGACACACGGCAAGTGGTTTGATGGCTCATCACTTGAGGGCTTCGCGCGAATTGCGGAGAGCGATATGTATCTCTTTCCCGATCTTTCCACGTTCGCGGTCCTTCCGAGTACGGTACGCCCTGCCTCGTTAACACCTATCAATGACGCTTTAGAGAATACCGATGATGCAGTAGCGCGGGTGATTTGCGATGTACGCACACCTGATGACGAACGCTTCGATGGCGACCCACGCTCAACACTCCTGCAAGTACTGGAAATGGCACGTGGACTTGGATATGGCTTTCAGGTCGCACCAGAGTTAGAGTTTTTCCTGCTGCAAATCAACAATAAGACACCGACTCCGCTTCCACATGATCGCGGTGGCTATTTCGATCTCTCCACCGATCTCGCCGCCAGTGTACGTCGCCAGATGGTCCACACATTGCAACAAATGGGCATCGCGATAGAGGCAAGCCATCACGAGGTTGCCGCGGGTCAACACGAGGTAGATTTTGAAACGGGCGACGCGCTTCACATCGCCGATGGTCTGATGACAGCAAAATATGTCGTCAAGGCAATCGCGGCACATTCCAATTTGTACGCAACATTTTTGCCCAAACCGCTCTATGGTGTTAATGGTTCGGGTCTGCACATTCACCAGCAACTGGTAAGCCTTGCCACAGGCCAAAACGCGTTTGTCGATGCGCAGGGAGAATATGGTCTCTCCGAGGTTGCACGCTACTTTATCGCGGGTCAACTCGCCCATGCACGTGGCCTCTGCGCTATTCTGGCTCCTCTGATAAACTCGTACAAACGGCTCATTCCCGGCTTCGAGGCTCCATCGCATGTCAATTGGGGTCGTGTCAATCGACAGGCATTGATTCGCGTACCACGTCCTAGCACAAATCCACAAGCATCGATGCGTATCGAACTCCGTTGTAGCGATCCCAGTTGTAACCCCTATCTCGCGTTAGCCGTCATGTTACGCGCTGGTCTGGATGGTATTCAGCGCAAACTGACGTTGCCCGCGCCAATGGATGAAAGCTTGTTTTTGCGAGAAGAAAGTGACCGCTCACGCACACGCTCGCGTCTTCTGCCCGGAACGCTCGGCGAGGCACTCGAAGCTTTACGCGAAGATAGCCTCATCCGTGAAACGCTCGGCGACTCAATCTATGAAGGCTTTCTCGACGCCAAAAGCATCGAATGGACTGAATACGGCAAGCAAGTTCACGCCTGGGAGATTGAACGCTATTTGCCTGTGTTTTGATATGTAGGGTCTGTCAAAGGACATATGTCAGGGGCAAGGGCACTCGCAAGGGGATGCCCATACGCATCAGGATAAGAAGTGTTGAGATTGTGAGAAGGAGAAAACAGGTC
>CAZZVE010000171.1:0-11381 GCA_964657325.1 uncultured Ktedonobacterales bacterium | reverse complement strand
AATTCTGTACGTTTCTCTCTTTGTTAACGTTACTCTCTTGCTTAGGTCCAGTTAACTCCACCAATATACACATCACTACTGACACCGGGGCGCGACGTGTAAAACTGTATGCCAACGCCAGCGACTTGACTGTTAAAGTTTACAGGAAGCGCATACCAGATTCTGTTCCACTGACCAGGAGTCAGGGTGATTTCGCCGGAAAAGTGAAAGGCATTGTTAGAATCAGTCACAAAGACTTTCGCATTCACAAGAGCAGCTTTATTATCCACATAGATGTATGCGTTGATCATTTGCCCAGCCTTTGGCACGGTTGGCAATTGATTTCGTGGCACATTGATAAGTGGAAAATCGTCCTCACTCGCATTACTTAAAGTTACTTTCATCGAATGAGTTCCAACAAACGCTCTTGCTGTACTAATGACGGGCTGGGTAATACCTCCACCAATAGTGTTCCAGCCGTCAACGGTGCCGCCCTTAAATGAGAACGTCAAGTTTGTATTTTTCGGAGGTGTCGCGGGAGGCTCACTAACAGTCATCTGTGGTGGAGTATAGCCTTGCACCATGATCTTTTTATACTCCTGCTGAAAAATCGCGCCCTCTGAGCCAATTTGATCGTTAACAATCAGAGGCATGGGCAAATTGGTGGCGAAGTACTGCATGGAAGCGAATATACGATTTTCTATCAGCAGATTCATCGCCTTTGTTGTCCAATCGCGCATAAAGGCTGGATTATTATATTTGCCATCTGCAACTGGTTGACCATTGTTCACTTGCTGATCAGAAGAGTAGTTCCATTCCGTAATCCAGATCGGCAGTTCGATCCCGATAGCCTCTTTCATCGCAGCACGTGCCTGTGCGAAATGGATAGGCCACCCATCAAGCAAAGAAAGGCAGAAGTCGGCGGTCCAGTTAACGCTACAGGTGTATTCGTGCCAGCTAATACCATCTGGTCGCGGCTGTGCTAACTGCAAAAAAGCTTTGAGATAGCGACGCGAAAACTGATAGTTGTCGGGCGCGATAAAGTGAGCGTTAGGAAAGGTTTCTTTGAGTGCTGGAATTACCTCGTTCCAAGCTGCTGCATATTGTTGCGCATTGACACCATTCAAATCCGATTCATTGCCGAACTCGAAGTAAACAGGTTCTTTGCCAAAGACCGGCATAAGCAAGTTTAGCATGTTCTGATCGTTTTCCAAGACCGAACCGCCTTTAAACTCCGGTCCACTTATAACAATCAATGGAGTCGCGCCTATGTCTTTGATTGCTTGTGCTGCCCTCACCTCTGTCTGTGGGCTGAGAGTAGCGCGGGTTGGCATACGGATAATGCGAACGCCAATATTTTTAAGTTGCTGACGCGCGGCTTCTGAGTTGAGGAGAGGTTCATCATTATCGTGAAAGAGTGCCATATTGGTGCCAAAAATGAATGGCGAAATAGTCTTATTATTGGTAATACTGTTGAGTGCAGGTGCTGCCGTACCACTCTGTGTAGATGAAGTACTCTTTTGCGTCGTCGTAGGAAGAAAAGTTCTATTCTGTGACAACCACAAGACAGTTGCAATAACAAGTATATTAAAAATTACTGCGATAAACGGAGTTCCTTTATCCAGCTTTGAAGATACTCGTTTTCGAGGAACGATAGGTTGAGCCTGTAGACTACCCAGTGTAGTAGGAGGCCGAATACCTGCTGGCTCGCTTGTTGTCGGCATCTGATATGCTGATAAAGGCAACCTGGGAGTCTCTGGCAACGTTGGTAACGCAGGTTGTCTACCAGTTGTTGGCAATTTGAGCAAGGATGGAACGCTTTGTCGGCCTGTTGTAGACGGAAGATTAAACAGTGGTGGAACATTTTGTCTCCCGGTCTCAGGCCGCAAGAACAGATCACTACTTTCCGTCTCTACGGGTTCAAAACTCTTCTCTGATCGTTGAAATTGGTCTGCACTGCGCGAAACATTATTTTCAGGAGTATCCATTAGTTATACAACCTAACCGGAGTGAGACAACTGTCAAAAATAGGGCTGTGTTTTCATCTGCACATGAATGCATACACCCCGTTTGCACTCTATGTTGCCGAGAAAATGAAGTTACGAGACTTGATCGGCACAATGTTTTAGGCGAAGTACGAGGACGATGCTTTTTAAATAGTAGGTGCATCATTAGTAGTCTATATACTTCTCGAAGTGTACCCCACAAATCGTCTACACACTACCCTACTAACATTAAATCTACCTTAAAATGTACTTTTGGATAGAACTACTTCACTGTTCTAAAGTTAGCTTTCTTCATCCATGAAAATATATGCTGTTCTATTCTCAACGTTATAAAAAATGCATAGTAACACGAGTAACCCTTGCATCAGCACATAGGGAAATGTCATAATCAAAACGTGCCGAACACTCTTTGCTTGGCACGTTTTGACAATATTTTCCTAAGAAAAGAGACGTAACTAACAATGACACAGCAATCAACTCATCATCCACTACGTGTGGGTGTTCAAATGCATCCCCAACATACAAGTTATCAGGATTATGCAGATGCCGTACGACGTTTTGAAGACCTCGGCGTCGATAGTATCTGGAACTGGGACCATTTCTTTCCGCTCTATGGTGATCCGCAGGGCAACCACTTTGAGGGCTTGACGCTCCTCACGGCAATGGCAACATTGACGCATCGTGCCACTATAGGTACGCTTGTGACGTGCAATAGCTATCGCAATCCTGCCTTGCTCGCCGATATGCTCAAAACTATTGACCACATTAGTAATGGTCGTGTTATCCTGGGTCTTGGTGCAGGCTGGTTTGAACGCGACTACAAAGAGTATGGCTATGACTTTGGTACCGCAGGAAGCCGTCTCAACGCTCTAGGTGAGGCTCTTCCAATCATCAAGCATCGTTGGGAAGTCGATGTACCTAAGCCAGTACGCTCAACCATTCCTATTTTGATTGGTGGCGGTGGCGAGAAAAAGACGCTGCGTTTCACCGCTCAATACGCCGACCTGTGGCATGGCTTTGGGGATGCGGCGACCATTGCCCACAAAATGGAAGTTTTGGATGGTTGGTGTAAAGAGGTCGGACGCAATACACAAGATATCGAGCGTACCGCAGGCACAGGTAAAGGTGACTCTGATGAGACACGCGATGCTCTCGTCAAAGCTGGTGTGACCCATCTTATTCTCGGCACACAAACCCCCTGGGACTTCGATGAAATCACGAAACTCGTGCAGTGGCGCGATAGCCGATCAGGAAAATAACGAATAGAAATGATGTGCTGTGTGTTGTTCTGCTAGCAAAATAACACACAGCACATCATTTCTATTCGTTAGGGTAAATAAAGAATGACAGTCAAAATAATTACATATGAATATGTACAGCAGGTAGAGCCTTTCGTCAAACACATCGTAGATATTTATCGTGTAGCATTTGGGCAAGCACCTTATTTTAAGAATGACGCTGAGGTTCGCGCCTTTGCGTCAATCTTTCCTCGTCATATGCTACGCCCTGGCTTTCGTTGTGTCGTCGCACGAGAAGAGGAGACACAGGCAATTCTCGGCTTTGCTTATGGCTATACGGGAGAAGCAGGGCAGTGGTGGCACGATCTCGTGGTACAAAAAATGACGCGCGCGGAGGCCGAGCAGTGGATGACGGATGTATTCGAGGTGGTCGAGCTAGCAGTATACCCTGTTGCACATGGGTACGGTTACGGCGGCCGTATTCATGATGCACTCTTAGAAGGGCTTTCACAGAGAACAGCCGTTCTTTCAACTTATCAAGTCGAAACTAACGCAATGAAAATGTACGAGAAGCGCGGTTGGCTTACTCTACTCTCCAATTTCGTTTTCCCTGGCTATACCGAACCATATAAGATTATGGGCAAGTTGCTTTAGTATAGAATTTCAAGTTTCATCAACACCTACCCATTTTTCAATGTTCAATTTGCCCCTCTAAGGCATCACTTAATGCTTGCTCTGCTTTTCCGTAATGGAGGGCTTGTTGATTGAGATGCCTTCTGAGTGCATAAATACGTTCTAGGCGTCGGTAGTGTCCATGCTCTCTACAGTATATCGCTGCCTCAACCATAAGAGGCAGCCATGACACTGTACGAACCACACGATAATAAACCACTACTTCAACTTTTGATAAAAGAGTATCAACGAGTAAACAAGAAACGCTTCGGAAGGTCCGAAGCGTTTCTTACGTGTCTTGTAGTAAAGGGTGGCTGATGGGGCTCGAACCCACAACAACTGGAACCACAATCCAGGGCTCTGCCATTGAGCTACAACCACCATATGCGTGTGCTTAATACGAAATCAGTATAGCAAACACCCCACGTATTGTCAAGAGCAAAATTTTGATGTTTTGATAGGGTAAGATATGTCTAGTATTCGTGTTTACAGAAACGACATCTATACAAGGAGTTCTTAGATGAGCGATTTGCTTTTACTTTCTCGTACATGGGTTATAGAAAAATATGGAAGGCACGCGCAGCACTTGTTAAAAGCAGAGGAATGGTTAAGACGTATTCGTCCTAACGCTTCCCAAGCGATGATTCTTGCAACTTTAACACACGATATGGAGCGAGCCTTTCCTGGGCTAGATAGTCCAAAACAAGACCCAACACTTGGACCAGACGATCCAGGATATAATTCAGCACACTCAGAACGTTCGGCACGTGTCGTGAGTGAATTTCTTCGCACACAGAATGCACCTGAGAAATTGGTTACAGAGGTTGCGCGTCTTATAAGTGTGCATGAGATAGGAGGATGGGAAGATGCGAACTGGGTACAGGCGGCTGATAGCTTGAGTTTCTTGGAAGTCAATGTCGATTTCTTCCTTGACAGGATAGATGCTCCTAATGATAGCTGGACATATGAGAGTGTTCGAGCCAAGTTCGATTGGATGTACCACCGTATTCAGATACCGGAGGCACAAGCTCTGGCGACACTGTTGTATCAGAACGCAATGCAAAAGTTACGCTCGAAGGAAGCAAGCATCAAGAAGTAATAGAATCAGCACTCACAATGTACTGCAAGAAGGGATACAATTTTATGCCGATGTCAAAACGGTGCATTCCTTACACGCCACGTTTTCGAGAACTCAAGGAAAGCACATTTGCGCTTATTACCACGGCAGGCGTTCATCTACGTGAGCAAGAGCCGTTTAATGTTGAGGGAGACAATAGCTGGCGACTGATTACTGATCATGTAGAGTCGAGCCAACTGATGGTGACACACGAACACTACGATCACCACGACGCTGATGAAGACATTAATGTTGTCTTTCCAATTGATCGTCTGCGTGAACTCGCACAGGAGGGATTTATTGCAGGGGTTGGCAACAAGCACCTTGGATTTATGGGATACACCCAGAATTTCCGTGACTTATATGAGCGTGCTGCTCCTGCAATGGCAAAGGAAATATTGCGTTCAAAGGCCGATGGCGTCATTGTTACGGCTGGTTGTCCCCTTTGTCATCGGGTGAGTGCCATCATACAGCGTGAAGTAGAAATGGGAGGCATTCCAACCGTCTTGATTACCGTTGCCCCCGAACAATCGCAGCAATCTGGTCCACCACGCTCTATTGCACCCTATCACTTTAAAATGGGCAACAGCCTTGGCGGTCCCAATCAAAACGCACTACAACGACAAGTATTGCTTGATGCGCTACGACGATGGGAAGCGCGAGAGGAACCAGGGCATACCTGGGAAATTGCGTACCCAGAGTATGATAGTAGTCAATGGCAACCTATCGACTTACAAGAGGGGTAGGCAAGTTAGAGGCAATACAAACGGCTGTTCAATCGTGAACAGCCGTTTGTATTGCCTCTAAAGCAAGAAACCTTCATGTTGCTGCTGACAAAAACCAACTTAAAGACTCCTGAGCAATTAATGTAGGTACTGTATGAAAACCTGTAAATTCATGATAGCGGACATTATAACCTGAGCTTTGTAGTTGTGGTACGATGCGCCGGCTACAACGGTCAATGGGAAGAACTGGATCGGACATACCATGTGAAATGTAGATGGCAGGAGAGCCAACGCGTTTGGTAGAAGCTATAAATCCTGGTGAGAACGCAAGAATGTGAGTAAACAGGTCTCCATTTGCGAGACCTAGTGAAAGAGCGTAGGTGGCTCCATCAGAGAAGCCTTCTACAGCAAGATGAGTAGCATCTATAGCATAATTACTGAATACGTGAGCAAGTGCGTGGTCAATAAAAGTAACATCAGACTCATAACCACCTCTTATAACATCCCATGTTTGTTGTTGAGAAGATGGCGCAAGAAGAAATAGGTTATTTGTTTCTGCCATATCAAGGAATGGCGTCAAACCTCCCTGTGCTGTTCCTCCAGCTCCATGTAACATCAATATGAGCGGTGCAGGGGAGTTTCCATTATACCGAGAAGGTACATACAAAAGTGCATCGCCTGTTTCATCAAGCAGTAACGGATGTAGTCCTCGCGTAGGAGGAGACACTTTGTTTTCTATTTTTTGTGCGGATCGCGCAAGTAAACGTCCTTGTGTCGCGCTTCCTCTGGATTTTCTTTCTGACATGCGCATTAATCTCCTCTCATGTTTACCACGATAGATAAGAGAAGAGGGTTCCAGAATTATCCTTTATGCAGAAATTTAAAAAGCACTTTGTGCGGAGATACCGATACGACGCTGTACATCTTCACACAAAGTGCTATGAGTTAGAGTTTGCGCAGTGCCTCAAAGAGGTCTTCGTTATCCGGCATATCGCCTGGCGAGGCTTGGACTTCGATATAGCGAATGACGCCTTCTTTATCTATAACAAACAGCGCACGCTCAGCCATACCAGCAGGGTGACGCACACCATACGTATCTACAATTTTGCCTTGTGGATAGAAGTCAGAAAGCAAAGGAAACGAGGTGTGCATTGACTTTTCCCAGGCGCCCAGTGCATAGGTACTATCCATACTCACACTCACAATTTCAGCATCAAAATCTTTGAAACGGCTTAAATCTGCCTCATATGCTGGCAGTTGCGCAGAACAGGTACTGCTAAATGCGAAGGGAACGAAAGCAAGGACAACATTTTCCTTGCCGCGCAAATCAGCGAGATGCCATGTGTCGCCTTTTTCGGTTTTTAAGGTAAAGTCTGGCGCAGTATCTCCGACTTTCAACGTCTTTGTTTCAGTACGATTCTTCGGATTCATACAACTGTATCCTTCCTAAATAGAGATTCGTGTTCTCTCTGAGTAACACGAGTGTTCCGTTACTAGCTTTGCTTACCATTCGTCATGCAGTGTGTGCAATTGTGGCAAAAATAACAAAGGCACACAGCTAATCATAGGGTGTGCTCTGTTCGGAATTGTAGCACTCGCTTTGAGAACATGTCAAATAGAGAGGGAGGGTTTCCTGTTGCTACACGAACATATCTATTCCACAAACAAAACAAAAGTATTTTTTCTACATTTGCAAGATGCTCTTCTTGCACGTAAAGGATTTATTGCGTATATTCCTATTACATTGGTAGTTATCCTCATGTTCATTGGGGCATCGTGGGAAGTGTTTATGCCTACAACCGATCCAGCTCGTTACCAATGCTACGCATTAACGTTCTGGCTTGGTAGTAACGCTATCCATCTCTTACCAACACTTCAATGCTCTTTTTTACAGACAGGTACACAGCCGCCATTTCATATGTTACCGATTGAGTATCCACCACTAACGCTTGTACCTTTTTCACTTGCGCTGCTAGCCCCTCTTTCATACTATCAACTTGTGTTTTCGTTCCTCATGGCACTTACAGCAGTTTTGGTCTATTGGCTACTGCTTCGCTATGGACCACGTGGAGCAGGACTTATTTTCGCGCTCTACCTTTTAGGTGGTGCGGTAGCAACAGCACATGTACGTTTTGACCTGCTTCCAGCCGCGCTCACGCTTATTAGCCTGATCGCTGCCGAGAGGCGGCACTGGATATCTGCATATGTTGCCTTGGCGTTTGGTGTTCTTTTGAAAATTTATCCTATCTTGTTGTTGCCAGTACTGTTCATAGCAGAACAACAGGCGGAGGAACGCATGGATTTGCTACCACAGTTTCTTCCACTGTCAGCATTACCACACTCACTGTGGGATACTTTACGCGGCATCCGACGTTGGCAGTGGAAACATTGCCTGCTGTTTTTAGGAGTAGTAGGCGGAGTAACGGGCTTCTTTGCGCTTTTGAATTTTCAGGGTGCAATTGAAACCCAGCTTGCATATTTTGCGCATCGTCCGGTACAGGTTGAGTCAAGTGGAAGTACGGTACTCTGGTTGACAACATTATTTGGTGCATCTTTGAAGATTACGAACGAGTATGGTTCAATCAATGTTGTCAATCCGTTTAGCAACGTCGTCTCACTTATCAGCATGTTTTTACTGGTTGTGGGCTTCATGTACTGTATTTTCATGCAGTGGCAAAGAAAAATGGATGTTGTGCAAGCAGGGATAGCACTTATTTTTGTTTTTATCGCAACAGGAAAGGTATTCAGCCCTCAATATATTATCTGGCTTATTCCACTTCTGGCATATGTAGGCGCATTCGACATGTTCTGGTTCTTTTTCTGGGGGCCAGCCGCAGTACTGACAACTATCATATTCGCTTACTTTTATACGCGTCCAATTGAGCCATTGAGCATTCCACTTACTCCTGGCTTTTTTCAGGTTGTAGCAATCCGAAACGCGTTCTTTATTCTCGTGACACTCGCATATCTTTTCAATTGGTTTGGAGCACGTGAGCGGAGTCTCCCAATACTCTTGACAAGCCGGGAGACGAAGCCACTCTACACAAAAAGCCTTTTTATCGAAGAAAGATAATGAGTTTTCTAACTAGCGTGTTGTTCCGACGACTTCACGTGCAGCCTGAGGAGTTTGCGAACCTTGCTGAAGCGAACGATACCACTTCACGCCTTCCGCTACGCCTCGTTGAATGTCGAATTGTGGGGCATATCCAAGTTCGTGACGTGCTTTGTCGATTGAAAATTGCTGGTCGCCCCCCTGTAACGTAATTCCGTACGTTGTAAGTGGTGGTGGTGCAGCATTGCGTCGTCCCATTGCTTGCCAGACAAGTTCAGCACTCCGACCAGCAGTATAGAGCGCGGTGAAAGGAACCTTTAGCGAAACATGCGGCACACCCAGGGCATCGGCGATGGTATTCAAATAGGTTGCTTGTGTCACACGCTCGTCATTAGCAAGCGTGTATGCCTGTCCAATCACTTCGTTGCCTGCATCACCTGCTTTGATCAACCCTTGTGCCACATCACGAACATAGACAGTTGGCACAATGTTTTCACCTGAACCGATGAAGAAGAATTTGCCAGACTCAACACGACTCACATATTTCGCAAAACTCGCGGTATCACGAGGGCCATAAATCCACGCTGGACGCACGATTACAATGGGCGCGCCCTGACCTTCAACAAGGTCGGCAACAAGTTTTTCACCCTCAATCTTTGTGCGGCTATAAGGGTTATCCTCAGCATGAAACGGATGGTCCTCTCTCACAATACCATGTAGCGAATGCCCATATACGGTGATCGAACTGGTATGCACGATACGTTGCACTCCCGCATCCATGGCCGCATATACTAAGTCTGAAAGACCGTATACATTAATAGCTTGATAGGCACTCTCTGGTCCCCAAGGTCCCGTTTTCGCGCCAACATTGTAGACACGTTCGACACCCTTTACGGCGCGTCTCAGTGATGCCGCACTGGTCAAATCGCCATTGACAACCTCCACACCGGGTAGTGTACGCAAATAGCTAGCATTCTCTACAGGTCGCACCATTGCACGTACCTCATCACCACGCGCTACCAGCATATCGACCAGATGTCCGCCTAGAAAGCCAGCAGCCCCAGTTACTAATACCTTCACTCTGTTTTCCTCACAATTTCTTTTTGAACTATTAAATATTTCTATAGCTTTTACAATATAGTCATTTTCATCTCAATTTCATCCTATGGGATGAGTATAACAACTGCGCCAAATCTTGGCAACAAAGTAGGACTCTTTGCAAGGGAAGTAGTAAGATTTTTTGAAGATGGTGTTTGTTCACAAAACACATGTGTCACTGAAACTAGGGCACCCGCAAGGGGATGCCCTAGTTTCAGTGACACATAACGTTTGACGGACAACTAATGCGTTGTGGCGCAATCATACAACTGGTTCGCGCCGCCTCGACCAAAGAAACTGCCGATAGATGGAGTACTACTCGAAGAAGTTTGCCACTCACTCATTGGTACTGTGGTGCAATGCTTTGACACATACGTTGTGAGTGTGCTTTGCTGACCACCGAAACCAGCGAATCCGTTCCGTGCGGCATTCCTGAATTGAGCAGGAATTTGATCAAGAATCTGTGGCGGCAACTGTTGCGATGTTCGAGGTGCATTGAGCAAGAAGAAACGTACCGTCCCATTCGCAATTAAGGTTGAGAGTTGGTTCGTCGTTAGAATTGGATCGCTCCCAGAGAAACCTCCCATTGCCATCACGGGCTTGTTTGTTGCGAGAATGATACTGTCCGCCGACATCGAACTGGGGACGGCGACTAGAAATTTCGCGCTGCCTTGATTGGTCTCCAAGTAGCTTATCAACTTTGTATTCGAGTTGTTAGCCTGATTCCCCGTACCCGCATTCCCACCACCAAAGCCTTCTGTCTGAAGTGGTCCCGCTGTGAGTTGATCTGCCTGCGTACTCTGGAAGATAGGAATGGCTGCCCACACGATAGGAGTAATCATCATCGCTATCACACCAAGAGCAAGTGCTGGCATGAGCAGGCGTCTACTTGAAACGTTAGTACTTAAACGTGGTGCGACCTTAACAACGACGAGCACAAGTACTGCAAGAATACCGAGGATAGCTAAAGTTGGGATGAGTATTCGACCCCATGTAGGATAACTTGTGAGAACATAGATTTGTTCAGCAATCGTAACGGCTACCGCAAGTGGCAACAGCCAGCTTTTCCAACCACCGCGCCGATAATCCTGCCACATCGTCACTAGACCGATGCCAAACAATGCCGCGATAGCTGGCACCATTTCTGTCATATAGTACTGATGAACAAAACCTGCTACACTAAAGAATATAGCTGTTGTGAGCAACCATGTGCCCCATAGAATCATCGACTTCTGTTGTAGATCACTCTGGAAGCGTGGTCGTCGCTGCCATGCCAAAGCAAGTAGCCCAAGCAGTGCCATTGGTAGTATCCAAACAATTTGCCCTGCCAGTGGTTCAGTAAAGAGGCGAAACGGCCCAGGATTTCCAATATCAAACAATCCACCAGCACCGCCAGCACGCTGTGCCTGCCCCGCAGGATTTCCTGAATTAGTAGTACCGCCACCATTTCCTCGATTGGTTGTACCACCATTCGCACCTGTATTGCCAGAACGC
>CAZZVE010000170.1:0-11385 GCA_964657325.1 uncultured Ktedonobacterales bacterium | reverse complement strand
TATATTGCGCCCCCTCCAATGCACCATCCTCTATTCCTGCATGATAACTACTACACACTCCGTTAGTCAAGATAATCTTTCAGAATGCGGCTCGCTTGTGGATGACGTAGTTTGCGAATCGCTCGTTCTTCAATTTGACGCACGCGTTCACGTGTCACCTTGAGCTTCTTGCCGACTTCTTCCAGAGTGTGATCATGATCGTCTACCAAGCCGAAGCGTAACTCGATAACCTGTCGTTCTCTCAACGTTAGTTGTCCTAGCACCTTGCGAATCTCTTCGCGTAAGAGATGCTGGTCCGTTATCTCACTTGGTCCACGCTCGCGTACATCTTCAATAATGTCTCCCAGCGTGTTCTCTTCCTCTTCAGAAAGAGGGGCATCAAGCGAGAAAACCTTCTCGGCCCAGATAAGTAGCTCGCTCACGCGTTCTGGTGTCATATTCAACCGCTCGCCGATATCATCTGGCGTTGGTTCGCGTCCCATCTCTTGATAGAGTTGACGCGTAGTGCGCTTCACGCGCATCACCTCTTCCATAATATAGACAGGAAGGCGAACGACACGCGTTCCTTCAAGGATAGAGCGCGTAATAGCTTGTTTAATCCACCAGGTAGCGTAGGTAGAAAAGCGGAAACCTTTCTTATAATCGAACTTTGTAACAGCACGGATAAGACCGATGTTGCCCTCACCGATCAAGTCTTCCAAGGATAAACCTTGACCAACATATTTTTTTGCAATGCTCACCACGAGTCTCAGGTTCGCCTCAATCAGATGATCTCGGGCTTCCTTCTCACCGTTTTCGGCTCGCTCAGCAAGACGCGATTCGTTGGACGCATTGAGGAGAGGAATGCGTGAAATTTCACGTAGGTAAAGGCGTAGACTGTCGCTTTGCGCCAGGTTACTCAGATCAGCGTCCTGTATCGTATCGCGTTCTGAGTCAATCGCCTTGTCACGGTCACGGTCTGCATCAAACATCACATTTCGTTCCAAGTGCTTGCTCTCTTCTTCTGCAACACATACGTAGATTGTTCAGTCTTGGCTTATTGTATCATACGAGCGAATGATTGCAACTAGCATGTTGTCTTTCGTTTGTATAGAGTTCTAACAAACAGCTATGACAACTTTATTTCCTCTACGCAGATACGTACAATATTCTTTGTCTATATACATACGTCGGCAAAATATCTTTTCTCGCTAGTTTTCCTACATCTTAAGATATCAAATTAGAGCTGTCTAATTATCTTTTATAACGTCTTTATCGTTTTCCTTGACATAAGCATATTATCATATTAATATAATAGCATAATGAAAATATAAAATGTGAAAGATACCGTAAACTGCTTTTTAGAGTAGATGAATCGATAGAGAAAGGAGACTTCTTTGGAACAGGACTCTGATTCATCACAAGCACGTGCCGTGCTTGACTTCATGCTTTTTTTGAACGATAGATTGAGTCGCACATCACAACGTTTTGAGAATGAAACTCTATGCTCTCCCGAAGAGGCGAATGTCATCTTTCTCCTCTCACGTCGTGGACCACTCATGGTGAAGGAAATAGCCCAAGACATGCCCGGAATGGACGCTAGTAAACTTACGCGCATCCTTGACAGCTTGGAAAAACAGGGCTATGCGACGCGTACCCTCAATCGTGAAGACCGTCGTAGCTTTCTTGTGACACCAACCGAGCAGGGAATACAGCTTCTTGAAACGTTTCTGGGTCAGCTTAAGCAGTTGACGCAAGATATGCTCGCCACGTTAACTTCAACCGAACGTTTTATACTCGTCGAATTGTTTACAAAGATTCAGAACAACTGGACGCGTCCACCGGACTAACAACACATTCCCTAAAGGACGATACTTGTTCGTCCTCTACAAACCTCTCTTTTTTTGTCTAATTTTGTACCAGATTGATATTATATTAAAATAAATATAATATCAAAATGGAAGGAGAATAGTTATGAAAATTAGTATCTTTGGTGGGACTGGTGGGACTGGTCGTTCTCTCGTTGAGCAAGCACTGGCAGGAGGTCATACTGTTACTGTGTTAGTGCGCAATCCGGCAACATTTCCTGTGCGGCATGAGCACCTTACGGTTCTTCAAGGAGATGTACTCGACCTTGCTAAGGTTGAGGCGGCTGTAGTTGGGCAAGACGCAGTTTTGAGTGCGTTAGGTACGAATCAGAAAGGTCCCGTATCGGTGTGTACAGATCGCATCCAGAGTATTCTGGCAGCAATGACACAGTATTCAGTACGTCGTCTCCTTGTTGTTAGTGCGTATGGCGCGACGGAAAGTCACCACCGCGATCTCTACAATCTTCTGCTCTGGACCTCACTCAAGGGAAAAATGGTGGACAAAGAGCGAATGGAGAAGTTAATCACGCAGAGTGATGTGGACTGGACTCTTGTCAGGCCATCATTTTTAACCAACGGGTCACGAACTGGGCAATATCGTAGTGGTTCTGATCTTCGTATGCACATTACGTCACACATTCCACGAGCAGATGTTGCTGATTTTATGCTGCAGCACATGACCGATACAACCTCGGTACGCAAGGCTCTCGCTCTTACTGCATGAGTCAAAGAAAGGAAAAGCTAATGATGCACAATAAAATTGCACTCGTGACGGGTGCGAATGCTGGAATGGGAAAAGTAATTGCAACTAAACTTGCTCGGCAAGGCGCAACCGTCGTGATGGTTGTTCGGAATCGTCGCAAAGGCGAGGAGGCGAGAGCAGAGATTGCAGAGGTGACAGGCAATTCTTCTATCGATGTGCTAGTGGCGGATCTCTCCTCTCAACACTCGATCCGTCAACTTGCAAAGGAGTTTCAGCAAAGCTATGCTCATCTGCATGTCCTGGTGAACAATGCGGGTGCTCATATGCAGCAGCGCGAGGGAAGCGTTGATGGGATAGAGATGAATCTGGCAATCAATCATCTCGCGGCCTTTCTGCTCACGAATTTACTCCTAGATACAATGCGCGCTAGCGCACCAGCACGCATCCTCAATGTGGCATCCAATTCCATGACCCGTACAATCAATCTGGATGACCTGCAGAGCCAGCAAAAGTTTGAGCCTTGGGAGGCATATGGTCAGGCAAAACTTGCAATGGTGATGTGTGGCTACGTCCTGGCACGTAGGCTCGTAGAAACGGGCATCACGGTGAATGCTCTGCATCCAGGCATTACGGCAACGAACATTATTGCAGATGCAGCACCACCAATTGCACGTCCCTTTGTTGGCATCATCAAACGCTTCCTCCAGACGCCGGAGCAAGGAGCACAGACAGCACTCTACCTGGCAACGTCACCAGAGGTGGAAGGCGTCACCGGAAAGTACTTTATCAAGAGCAAGCAGAAGCCATCAGTCCCCATTTCCTATGATGAGGCGTTGCAAGAGCGGGTTTGGGACATCAGCGCGAACTTAGTTGACCTGAAGAGTTCAGTAGCACTAAGCTCTTGAGAGTGTGACACAGAGTGTTCATCTTTTATCCTCAGAGCAGCAGGAAGAATATAAAGATACGTTCTTCCTGCTACTCTGAACATTTATCGCTCTTTTTACCGCTTTACTTTACTTTACCACTACTTTTTTGCTCATGTGTATCATTCTCTATATACCACTTTACTGTTTGCCGTATCCCATCCTCATAAGATGTGGCATACTTTCCAAAGGTACGTTCATATTTGCTTGAGTCAACAATGTATGGTTCCTCAAATTCGTACAACATCTCTTTCGTTTCGCGGATATCGGCGTTGAACAAACCTGCCAGTGTCACCATAGGGCGCGACACGGTTGACGCTTTGACAGGCTTCCCAGCTTCTTTGAACACCATTTCAACGAAATTGCGTGTTGTGGTGGTTCCTATGTTAGGAATGTGCCACACTTGCCCTAATGCCTCATCATGCGCACCAAGCGTGACTAACCCTTTGCCAAAATCATTTATGAAGGTATAGGTATGAGGAAGAGTAGGATTGCCAAGCATTGTTACAGCTTTGCCCGATAAGGCAGCACCAAACACGATCTCTCCTACCGTTGAGTCATGTACATATGGTCCATAAAAATTTGAACCGCGTCCAATAGTTGCACGTATTTTGCCGCTTTTATGTGCCTCTAACACAGCGTTTGCCATGAGTATACGTGTTCTTCCTTTATGTCCAGTCGCACGATAGGGAAGGTCTTCGGTAATTGGACCGGACACAGGGCCGTACATATACAAGTTGTCTCCGAAGACGAGCTTTGTATCCGTACCACTCAAACCCTTGATAATACCGTTTGTGATTGGCGGAAAATCTTTAGGCCAGTGAGTATATCCAGGCTGTGCACAATGATATGCCACTGTTGCACCCTGACACAATGTACGCACATTTTCTGAACTTGTCGCGTCGCCTACAACAACTTCGACCCCAACAGGAACATCCTGTAATTGACCACTACGATTGACAACTCGAACTTGCTTACCCTGTGCCACTAGTTCACGTATGACGGCTCTTCCAAGTGGTCCTGTGCCAAAGACGACGTGTAATTCTGTGTTGCTCATAATGATCTCCTCATATTCAAGCGGTTATTCATATAGCCTTTAAGTGACGTATTATGCGTTAAGTAAAACTGATTGTGGTGTAACCTCTTTTGTTTGCGCCACGATATTTTCTATATCTTGCTTACGAACTGTCAGTAAACGAATGGCAGGTGCGAGAAGCCAGATAGCCCATAACGCATAACTTATCAGATAGGTAAGGTTCACAAGCGTCAGGTTACTGATGAAGTAGTAGGTGTTCTGAGGTGCGAAATTCAGGCTTAAGTCTTGTAGAGGATTGCCGAGAATACCTGCCGAAAGCACAATTCCTACAATGCCAATCCACCGCCAGCGTCGTCCAGTGAATAGAGGTGAGCGTAGAATAGCTATCGAAAGCAGAATCCCCCATATTGCGTTGAAGAGAAAGCCAAGATGCTCGCCAATGCTATGCCCTGCATAGATGTTGAAGGCGTTATAGAATACCTCGATACTTTGTCGTGTGGCATCGCTGGCGTGTGGATTCACATATGTTGTTGCGAGGTAGGGTACCAGAAAGGGCCAACGAATGAAGCCGATAATTTGAAAAACAGCAGCTACTATACCAGTAGTTGTTGTGATAGTCATGAATGTCGAGGGTTTTGGTGTCAAAATCCTGTGAAGCAAAAGCGCGAGCGGAATGAGCAGCACTGATGAAAGTGTGAACATGTAGTAGGCTGGAATGATGATATTGCTGTTCTTGTAAAACAAGGGTAACACATGAGCTGCAGGTTTGTTGAGAATCGCGGGAAACTCAAAAACACGTTGCAGTACTAAGAAACAAACATTGATCAATGCAACTTCTACAAAAAGCAGAATCGCTGTCAATCTTGTCGTCCGTGTGTCAAACATGGTACTGTCTCCTCTTTCTTTGAGATACACCTTGTTGTGTTCTCTTGAGAAAACAATACCGTCTACCGTTGCGTGAGAGTCAAGCGAAAAAAGCACCAGTTTTTGCGATCAGCGTTTTTCAATTGGAACTTGCATTTCTAGGGTCACATGCTCTAAATCCGTCAGGTCATTCTCACGTCCAAACAGATGTATTTCGCGGTAAGGGCCGCTTGCAGTATATCCGTGTGTGCCAATCCAGATGAAAAGCGCGCTAATAGCTTGTGGCACATCGTAAAAATCACCTTGGTGAACGACGCTAGCAAGTATGGGAGCAGAGGGTAGTTCATATGTGTGCATCCTAGTGTGAGTAGGAAGTTGTGAAGAGAGACCTGCTTTATTGATGATAACGCCTGTCTCCATGTCAATGTTTTCCTCAAAGTATTCCGTGTTATGATAGAGCGCAAGTTCTTGTCCTATTGGCTTGATACGCTGATCCTCTAGCCAGTTATAGACATCGGTATACATGTTGCAGCGATAGCGGGGCATTGCCTCAGTCGTTGGAACCGTCTCGCGCAGTGAAACCACCGTTTGTGCCGCTCCTTGCTTCAAAACGACCTCATATTCTGGCTGTTTGCCTTCTTGCTCGATTTGTCGAAGACGTGTTGCTACACGTGCCAAGCGCATCTGCTCTTCCTGGACCTGTTGCTCAAGTTCAGCCTGTTTCATTCTTAACATGCCACGAAGCTGTTCGGGTGATACATCATCTTTGAGACTCCGTGCGATTTGCTCTAACGAAAAGCCCAGGTCTTTTAGCGCAAGAATGCGATTGAGCTGGGGCAGTTGCTCAATTGTATAGTAGCGATAATCCGTAAAACGATCAATATGTACGGGTTTCAGCAACCCCAACTCGTCATAGTGGCGCAGCGTCCGAATCGTAACCTGTGCCATCTGAGAAAATTCGCCGATTCTGAACATAGAAGACCTCCGTGGTTGTAGGAGCTATAATTCATTGCGTTCTCGCACTGATTGTCTCTTGCAACAAGGGCGTAATGAATTATAGCCCCTACAATTGACATGTCTTTATCAGTTTGTTATAAATCTATACCCTTACGCTACGTGAGAGTCAAGCAAACAGTATGTTTTTGTAAAATAACATCAATAGCTTCTCTACTTTATAGGATTTCTACATAGCCTTCCGTTCCATTAACCCGGATTCTCTGTCCGTCATGAATCAGCTTGGTGGCATTTTCTACGTTTACTACTGCAGGTAAACCATATTCACGTGCGATAACTGCTCCATGAGTCATCAGTCCACCAACCTCGGTGACTAGACCTTTTATGGATACAAACACTGGTGTCCAGCTAGGGTCAGTAAATGAGGTGACTAATATATCTCCATCTTCTAAATTAGCATCTTCCATGTTTAAGATGACACGTGCTCGTCCCTCTATAACTCCGGAAGAAACAGGTAGACCTACAATAGCTTCGGCTGGGAGATTTTCTCGTTTGTACTTACCTGCAATGGTTTCACCATCAGACGTGATAACACGTGGGGGAGTGAGTTTTTCATAGAATTTGTATTCGTCTTTTCGTTTGCTGATGATCTGGTAATCCAGTTTATTTGTGCGTACAACTTCGCGAAGTTCTTCAAAAGTGAGATAGTATATATCTTCTTTTTCATGAATAACGTTGGCTTGTACGAGTTGTTCAACTCCTTTCAGCAAAGCCTGTTTATAAACGAAGTAGCGATTAATCATGCCGTATTTTGGATATTCACGATACCCGATGAAATTCCGCATAAGGCTGATCATTCGTTTTGTCTCTTTGGCTTTTTGTTCACCAGCCGGTAGTTGCCTCAATCGATCTAATAACTCTTGTTCTTTTTTCAAGGCTTCCTGTCGCCCTTGCTCAAATTTCCGAATACTAGCATCAGGCTCAAAGTTTTTGATATTACGGAGAATCATGGGAACAAGTGTCGTTGGTTTTTCGCTCCAACGAGTTTTCGTAATATCGATTTCCCCGACACATCGCACTCCGTATTTGTTGAGATAAGCATGGATAGCGTTTTGGATTTCCTGTCCACCATTAAACGTAACCAGTTCATCCAAAAAGTTATTATCTTTTACGTGTTGTAAATACTCAATTACTTCTGGATAAGGACGAATCACATCTGCGACATTCAATAGGTCCAGACCCATTTCCGAAGTAATATTGTTTGGGACAGATTGAGAAAGCGTGTCTGCTACGTTTTTTTCACCTAACCACTCCATCATTTTTTCATTGAGCCATGATGAGGCATCCATAGCAGCCAAAATCACACTCAAACTTTGTGGATTAAATAAACTCTGCTTTAATTGCTGGATATCTTCCAGAATAAAATCAAATACGTCCGTTCCTGATTTCGTTTGGATAGTATGTCTTAACTCTTCTATCGATGCTTGACTTCTCTCGATCAAATTAGAAACGATTGTCGGATCGTTTTCGATTTGTGTACGAACGCCCGAAGTCGATATAACTTTATTGCTTTTACCGGCAGTCTTTTCTTGCTTATCATCTGGTACCGACTGTATAAAATCTCCCCGTTCTATGATGGTCATCAATGCATCTTTTATGAGCGCATCGCCTTTTCCCATAACATCTAATATACTTTCTCTGCTAGTCGGTGAAGCCAGCAGAGGTGTAACATCAACAAACAACCTTCCCCCGGCTGTAAACATGGGGCGTGCAGCCGTTAGTTGCCAGAAAGAGATTCCCAATGGTTTCATGGCGTCAGTCATCATTTGTTGATGACCGACAGATACATACACGTGATTTTCCTGGTCATTGGCATCGGGAATGGGGTATAGCGTCGTGATTGGTCGGCTCTGGACAATAAAAAATGTATCATCAACTAAACACCATTCGATGTCTTGGGAGCAACCGAAATGTTCTTCGATCTTTCTACCTATGCGCTCAAGCTGCAAAATTTGCTCATCCGCCAGTGCTTGCCTGTTCTGCTTCTCAGGCTCAATCTCCTGCTCTTTCGTACCGCCATCTTTTAAAGCATACATAGCCAATTTCTTGGTGGATATCTTCTTATCGATAACCTTGCCGTTACATACTTTATAGATATCAACATTCACCAGGCCGGAGACCATGGCCTCACCAAGTCCGAAGCTGGCATCAATGGATAGCACTTTCCTATTAGAAGTGACGGGATCAGCAGTAAACAAAATTCCTGCCGCCCGCGGAAAAACCATCTTCTGAACAACCACAGACAGGAGGACTTTACGGTGGTCGAAGCCGTTTTGAAGGCGGTAAATTACAGCCCTCTCGGTAAATAGTGACGCCCAGCACTTGCTGATATGCTTTAGGATCGCCTCCTTTCCGATAATGTTCAAATACGTATCCTGTTGGCCTGCAAAAGACGCCGTCGGCAGGTCTTCCGCTGTAGCACTAGACCGCACAGCAAAGGCATTTTTATCACCTAATTTTGTAATAAAATGTGTAACTGCTTCATCAATTTCCTCTGCGATTGCTGTCCCTTCGATGACGCTGCGTATCTTTTTACTGATTTCACAAATTCTTTCCCTGTCCTCCACCTTTAGAAGAGAGAGTTGGTCCAGCAGATCATGAAACTCTGGTATTTGACCGATAATTCGTTTATATGCTTCGGTAGTAATACAGAAGCCCTCCGGTACTCTTATCCCATCAATTCTGGACAGTTCTCCCAGGCTCGCGCCTTTACCCCCAACAACCATGAGTTTTGTTTTGTCAATATCCTGAAAACTAAGGACAAAGGAACTCATACGTTTCCCTCCTTCATGAATTCACGTAATAGAACAGATTTCTCGCTTACCGCCACAACATCTCCTCACATTTCATCTTTAGATGAACTTCTTTCGCACACGACGGGGTCTGACACACGCCTGCTGAAGTAAGGACTTTTTGAGCACGAACACATGCTCAAAGGAGAGCTTGCACCGTGGGTGCGCAGAGCGGCGTCGTTTCCACCTGAGTATAGGGGAAAGAACGCTCAAAAAAAAACGTCCAAAAGGGCAGTGTGCTAGTAGACAGGAGGTGATACAATAAAAGTGAGAAAGAATAGGCTCGTTTTTGAAGCTCAGAGAACATCCACGTTCCCCCTTTGTGCTCTATTTGAGCAGACGCCGACGCGTCACGCCACTTTTTCCTTAAACAGATGAGAATACCCTTCAAAAAACTCCAATTCATGCATCAAAAGTAGCGAATTTATGGTCTTTCCGACAACATTCTTTACATCTGATACGTAATTACGTCTGTATAGGTAGGATGTATCAGAAAGAAGGATATGCTCACATATGAGCTTGCCAGTTGCATTAATGCCGGGAACGGTAATTGGAAATAACTACGTCATTGGGTCACTCATCAATAGTGGCGGTTTTGGTGCGGTCTATCGTGCCACTGATCAGAGCGAGGGCAATCGTCCTTGCGCCATAAAAGAGACCTATGATGTGACGCCTGCCGCGCGTCGGCAAGCATTGATGGAGGCAAGTGTCCTTTTCACTGTGAGAAGCGAAAATCTGCCACAGGTGTATGATGCGTTAGAGGCCAACGGTCGCTTTTATCTCGTCATGCAACTTATTGAAGGGCAAGACCTGCTACAACTACTCAAAGACCGCGTGGCTATTCGTCGTATGGCGGACGTAGGAGAGCAGGAGCCTCATCAAACATCACAGGGACCATGCAGCGAGCAAGAAGTGTTGGCGTGGATGTTGCCCATCATGGATATATTGCAGGAACTGCATAGTCGCAAGCCAGCCGTTGTTCACCGCGACATCAAACCCGCCAATATTATTCTTACACCAAGCTCAACAACCGTACTCGTCGATTTTGGTTTGACTAAGCTGTATGATCCGCGTAACAATGGAACACAGTCATTGGGACGGGCTGTCTCACCGGGCTTTAGTCCTATTGAACAATATACGGGACATACAGGTCCGCAATCAGATATCTACGCGATGGCTGCAACAATGTACTTGCTACTGACGAATCGTTTGCCGCCATCAGCTATCAAGCGGAGTGTACAGGACGAACTTATCGCGCCACGTCAGTTCAACCCTATACTCTCGCTTTCTGTAGAGCGTGTCTTGCTAAAAGCGTTAGCGGTGCAAGCCGATCAACGTTACGCCACAATGCAGGAATTCGCGCAAGCTTTACGTCAACCTGTCTTCGATGCACACGCTGACACAACACTTGTTGGACCTCGTGTTCCACATACATCGCGCTACCCATATAGTTCGCCGATCACGCCAAAGCAATCTACACCCGCATATGCATATGCTGGCGTACCACAACCTGCTCAAAGACCTCAACCACTCGTTGTGCCTGCGCCACCAGCAGTGCCACCTGGCTATGTTATGGTACCTCAGTCTACCATCACGGCAGCACATCCCCTACCTACGCCATTTGGTCAGGGGTGCCTGTTCGGACTTGTACAGGCTGTGCTCTCTGTTGCACTTGTTTTATTCTTAAAGAAAGAACCTTCTTTCTATCTAGCTGCACTTGTGGGTTTTCTCTTCTACGCACTTGCTGGTTTCATGACAACCCGTCGAGGTGGAAGTTCTTTTCGTGGTGGCTGGTCTGGCCTATGGGCTGGCATTACCAGTACTATCATGTTTTGGGTCATTCTCTTTATTGGTTTGTTCGTTCTCCTAGCACAACGCATCGAGGTTGACACAACGCGGGCACAAAGAATTGGTGTTGCCTTGCCACCAAGCGAGCTTAACCGTGCTTGGAAAGCTATACAACCCATGTATCCTCACTATACTTCAACCACCACACAATCGCCTTGGGTTGGCTTGCTTTTCTTGCTAGGAGGTGGACTCCTCTTAGCCTCTACATTAGGATGGTTAGGTGGTGTGTGGGGTGCTACACACCATAAGAAACATGCTGCAAAGAAAATGAATTAAGAAAAGCAGGGAGACCGCAAGGGTCTCCCCTACATCTTCGGGATGTCTTATGTGTAGGGGAGATCCTTGCGATCTTCCATAG
>CAZZVE010000169.1:8109-11392 GCA_964657325.1 uncultured Ktedonobacterales bacterium | reverse complement strand
TCGATAGCAAAAGGAAGCGGTCTATCAACCTTTGAGGTTAATAGACCGCTTCCTTTTGCTATCGCATACAATACTCTTACGCAGCCTGTGCAACTTCCTGGGGGACGATGGCGATGTTACCATCGCTCTCCGTCAACAGGGCAGTCATGCCACTAACGATATCACCGGATAGAAGAGCATCAGCTAGCGCATCGTCCACGTAAGTCTGGATAGCGCGGCGTAATGGACGCGCACCGTACTCCTCGTCGAAACCCTCACGCAACAGGAGGTCACGTGCCTCGTCGCTTACCTCTAAGCCAATGCCTTGCTCACTTAAGCGGCTACGCACCTGAGCCAACAGAAGGTCAACGATACGGTACAGCTCGCTCTTACCAAGCGAATGGAAGACAACGATCTGGTCGATACGGTTGATGAACTCTGGACGGAACATCTGACGCAGACCCTCTATCGCCTTCGAGCGCATCACCTCGTGCTTCTCATCGCTGCTCTCTTCGGCAGTCTTCTTGGTCGAAAAACCAATGCGGATTGCACGCTTCAAGTCAGCACTACCAGCATTACTCGTCATAATCACAACGGTGTTCTTGAAGTCAACCGTGCGACCCTGACCATCGGTCAAGCGACCATCGTCCATGATCTGCAACAGTGCGTTGAAGACCTGAGGATGCGCCTTCTCGATCTCGTCGAGTAGAATGATGCTATACGGATGACGACGTACTTGCTCGGTCAACTGACCACCTTCATCATAGCCAACGTATCCTGGAGGGCTACCGAAGAGACGTGCAACGGTATGTGGCTCCATGTACTCGGACATGTCGAGACGGATCAAATTGTCCTCGCCTCCGAACATTTCGGAGGATAATGCCTTTGCCAACTCGGTCTTACCAACACCAGTTGGTCCCAGGAACAGGAACGAACCAATCGGACGCTTGGGGTCCTTCAAGCCAGCACGAGAGCGACGAATGGCACGCGCAACAGAGGTGATAGCCTCATCCTGACCGACAACATGCTTACGCAGGTCCTCTTCAAGATTGCGCAGGTTCACACGCTCGCTTTCGAGCATCTGACTGACAGGAACACCTGTCCAGGT
The DNA here is from genome assembly GCA_964657325.1 of uncultured Ktedonobacterales bacterium. Taxonomy (GTDB): domain Bacteria; phylum Chloroflexota; class Ktedonobacteria; order Ktedonobacterales; family Ktedonobacteraceae; genus JBBQVS01. The sequence goes on along the minus strand of CAZZVE010000169.1, from coordinate 10,305 downwards.
CTCTACCACCTTCGCAATATGCTCCGGTGTGACAAGCAACGCGGTCGCGCCTTGTGCTTCTGAACGCGCAGTGTCAAGCTTTTGAATGACAATCAGCTCTTGCTGACGCAACTTAGCAGCATGCTCGTAGTCCTCGGCAGTCGCGGCGGCCTCTTTCTTGTTCTGGATATCGGTTAATTCGTTCTCCAGGTCTGCAATAAGAGTCGGGCTAATAATACCCTGCTCCATCGCCTCTAAGCGAAGCGAGGAACCAGCCTCGTCGATCACGTCAATAGCCTTGTCAGGCAAGAAACGATCATTGATGTAGCGGTCCGAGAGCTTAGCGGCAGCCTCAAGAGCCTCATCCGTGATACCTACACCATGATGTGCCTCATAGTTGGCACGGACGGAGTGCAACATCTCAATAGCTTCCTCAACGGAAGGCTCATCAACCATAACAGGTTGGAAGCGGCGCTCTAACGCAGCATCCTTCTCAATATGCTTGCGATACTCATCGAGGGTCGTGGCACCAATACAGCGCAACTCACCACGTGCCAACGCAGGCTTAATCATATCGCTCGCACCAACGGCACCCTCGGCAGCACCCGCACCGACAACAGTATGTAACTCGTCAATGAAAAGAATAATGTCAGGAGCATTGCGCAACTCTTCAAGAATTGACTTGATGCGTTGCTCAAACTGTCCACGGAACATTGCGCCCGCGACCATGCCACCGATATTGAGTGAGATGATACGCTTGCCACGCAGCGTCGCAGGGACGTTGCCCTCTTGAATGCGGCGTGCCAGTCCTTCGACAATAGCAGTCTTACCCACACCTGGCTCACCAATCAGAACAGGATTGTTCTTTTGACGACGACCAAGAACGGTAATCACACGGCGCAACTCACGTTGACGACCAGCAGCAGGGTCAAGTTTGCCCTCAGCAGCCTCGGCGGTCAGGTCGCGCCCAAATTCATCAAGGGTTGGAGTTTTACTATTTTTAGCCGTTCGCTCAGCCGTGGCAGTATTAACGCCCCCGGCGGCATTGGCGGATTTGTTATTGGCAGAAAAGCCGAAGGGAGCACCGGCATCGGGCTGACCATCAAGATCGCCCATTGAATTCATAGCACCCATAAGCTCAGTGACACATTGCTGGCAGAGATAGTGTTGCTCTCTGCGTCCATTAACAATCTGGTCAACACGGACACTCGCGGGGTTCTTTTGACAACGTTCACATTTCATAGTCGTGAATGCTCCTCAATCTATAGGAATGGATGTCATACATCCTATTTAGCAAACGAAACAGGTGACTGCTAAATTCTATCATACTTTGTTTTATTTGTCTAGCACTCTTAACCTGTGATTGCTAACTCACTTACTATAACGTCCAACGTGAGGATGTTATTCCCGCTTTACAAGGGGTTTGCAAGTAATTTAGCAATCTTGGTTCCTTATTGCTAATCATAGTAGATAACAGAAGGTCGAGGACTCTTATTCCATCTACTTCTCTTTTTTCTATCGGCTCTTTTCGTAATGTTGTTACGTTTTATCTTGACTATCTTTATGCGTCTTATAGAGAAGAGAGCCGATTATGAAACTCAGGTATTATGTTTGACGTGTTCCAAGAGTAACACTACTACACACATGTTATATAAAGGAAAGAATATGCAAAGCACTCCAACTCAAACAAAGAGTCGTCCTGCAATGAGCCAGGGGATCTTGTTTGGTGTCATTGTGGGCGTCATTCTAATTATCTATCTTCTTGTCTCGTATATCGCCTACATACCAACTCTCACACTTATCCTGGGCATCATTACTTTTCTTGTAGAACTTTTTCTTTATGCCTTTGCGGGCTTTCGCGCATCAGCCATAACTGGTAGAACCGGAACAGGTGCGATGGCGGGTCTTTTTACAGGCTTGGTTGGCGGTCTCATAGGTGCTGTCGTCTCTATTATTCTGCTCTTTGTGTACCTTGATGCTACACGCTTACGCTTACTGAGTGTTGCCACATCACAAGTAGCACGACAACTCTACACAAACACATTTGTCATTTCCACTGGCATCATTGGTGCATTACTAGGTTTAGGGCTTGCCATTGGCTATGGTGCTGCGGCAGGGGCCATTGGAGGCGTCATTGGCAAACGTCGTGCTCCACAAGTGCAGCTCTATCAAGAAGGAATGTATCAGGGAATGCCGCCTGCACAAGGACCATATCAA
>CAZZVE010000169.1:0-8009 GCA_964657325.1 uncultured Ktedonobacterales bacterium | reverse complement strand
CACAAGGACCATATCAACAGGGGCCGTATTCAGAAATGCCACCACAAGGACCATATTCAGGTGTGCCACCTACACAAGATCAGTATCAGCAGGATACGTCTTATCCTCAGAATCCATATCAGAGCGCACCTCCAACACAAAACCCACCACCACCAGACAACTATCCAGGAAATTACCAATAGAGGGAAAGCATTCTGTAGGGAGATTGGGTGTACTGAAGCAGACCCGTACAGGAGCTATCACATCCCTGTACGGGTCTGCTTCAGTACACCCAATCCGTCCCTACGATAGGAAGATGTGGTATAGTCAAAGCAGATAGTGACTAGCACCAATGAAGGAGCTTGACGCAGATGGACTTTGCCTATTCAGAGAAGGTCAACGATTTACGCCAACGTGTTAGTGCGTTTATGGACGAGTATATTTATCCAAACGAGACTACGTATAATGAGCAAATTGAAAAATCCGGCGATCCACATCACCATGCTGAAATTGTCGATGACCTAAAGGTAAAAGCAAGGGCAGCAGGTTTATGGAATCTCTTCCTGCCGGATAAAGAACATGGGGCGGGTCTGACAAATCTGGAATACGCGCCACTCGCGGAGATCATGGGACGCGTTGGCTGGGCGTCTGAAGTGTTTAACTGTGCGGCTCCTGACACAGGTAATATGGAGATACTTGCACAATTTGGCACGGAAGAGCAGAAGCAACGTTGGCTTCAACCACTGCTTGAGGGCGAAATACGCTCGGCCTTTTCAATGACAGAACCCGATGTAGCGAGTTCAGACGCCACAAACATTCAGCTTTCGATTACACGTGATGGCAACGACTATGTGCTTAATGGACGCAAATGGTGGTCCTCTGGTGCGGCACGCGAACGCTGTAAGATTTTTATCGTGATGGGTAAGACAGACCCAAACACTCCCGATAGACACAAACAGCAAAGTATGGTGCTTGTGCCCAAAAATACGCCAGGAGTGACCGTTGTTCGCAATATTAAAGTGATGGGCTATGTTGATAACGAAAGCCACTGTGAGGTTACATTCGAGAATGTACGCGTTCCGGTAAGTAATCTTCTCGGCGAAGAGGGTAGCGGCTTCGCTATCGCACAGGCTCGCTTAGGACCGGGACGTATTCATCACTGTATGCGCTCTATAGGAACAGCTGAACGTGCTCTCGAATTGATGTGTCAACGTGTCGCGTCACGTGTCGCATTCGGCAAACCGCTTTCCGAGCAAGGTGTCGTTCAGGATTGGATTGCGCTTTCACGCATTGAGATAGATCAGGCACGTTTATTAACACTCAAGACGGCATGGATGATTGACACGCTTGGTAAAAAAGCGGCACAGAATGAGATTGCGATGATTAAGATCGCCGTTCCTGAAATGCACACAAACGTTGTGAACCGCGCCATACAAGCATTTGGCGGTGCAGGAGTCAGTGATGACTTCCCACTAGCCTCTATGTGGGCACATGGACGTACCATGCACATTGTCGATGGTCCTGACGAGGTGCATAAACGTTCACTCGCAAAGTCAGTACTTAGACAGTTGAATTCTTAAGAGTTCACGTGATAAAAAAACCAGGGCACCCGCAAGGGAGCATGACAGGGACAAGCCCTGTCACTACTATACTACCCTTTGACGTGGCTTTGCCACGCGGCTCCGTGTATAGTAGTGACAGGGCTTGCCCCTGTCATGTCGCCTAGTAAGCTGTTTTACGAATTAGTTGGAGTCAATGCCGTAAGGGGATACCCTAGCCCAAACAAAGGAAAATATATGAATACAAACGACCCATTTTTGTTACGACGCGTAAATGCAGCAGAGTTATTTCTTATTCGACATGGTGATGCGTTGCCAGAGGCAGACGAGATTATCCCTAGTGGCGTCTATGACAATCTGCCTTTAAGTAAGACAGGGCGAGATCAGGCCAGAGCACTTGCCGAACGGCTCAAAGAAGTTCATTTCGACGCAGCCTATAGTAGTCCGTTACTACGCTGTCAGCAGACAGCCGCCCCACTTCTCGAATACCTCAAGTTGCCGCTTACGATTGTGGAAGGCATTAAAGAGGTACGGCTTGGCAATGTCTCGCCGCTTCCAACAGTGAAAGAGGGAGACGACCTTACTGAGTTGAGTAAAGCCTTGCAAGAACGCCAGGTCCAGATTGTGCGGAAGGCGGGTGCCGACGGCAATTGGGACAGTATCCCCGATAGCGAATCGTCAAAAGCATTTCGCAAACGCGTAGTTGAAGGCATAGACGAGATAGCTAGTAAGCATGTCGGTGAGCGCGTGCTTGTCTTCGCGCACGGTGGCACGATCAACGCTTATGCATCCGAGGCAATAGGACTGGAGCGCGACTTCTTTTTTCCCTGTGCCAATACCTCGATCACTATGCTGCATGTTAACGGCAATCATCGCGTCGTTTTTGTACTGAATGATATAGCGCATTTGAAATTGCAATAGGAAAAAACATGATACTAGTAACAGGGGCAACAGGCAATATTGGTGGCGAAGTTGTACGACTGCTTTCTCATAAAGGTGAGCAAGTACGCGCACTTGTACGCGATCCGCAAAAGGCTCAGGAATTAGCACAAAACGGTGTAGAGCTTGCTCAGGGTGAGTTCGATAACGCGGCTTCACTTGATGCAGCCCTCGCAGGTATCGACAGCGCATTCTTGCTATCCCCATCCACACCACAACAGGTAGAGCAGCAAGGGAATTTTGTTGACGCCGCGAAACGAGCGGGTGTACATCACATTGTGAAACTTTCCGGTGCTGGTGCTTCCGAAAATAATCCACAACAATTTGCCAGATGGCATTGGCAGGTCGAGCAACATATCAGGAATAGTGGCATCCCATTTACATTTGTGCAGCCCATCTATTTTATGCAAAACTTTTTAGGTAAAGACACAGCTCAAATGATTGCAACACATGGACGCTTTGCCGCACCCATTGACCCTAACTTGAAGTTTAACGTGGTAGATGCACGTGACATTGCCGCCGTTGCGGCAAGTGTCCTTGCAGAAAATGGGCATGAAGGTAAAACCTATATCGTCACAGGCCCAGAACTGCTTTCCTCCAACGAACAGGCTGAGAAATTTTCTGCCGCACTTGGCAGGCATGTCTCCTTCATGAACGTGCCAACTGGGGCGTTTATAAACACTTTGACTAGCGCAGGTCAACCACAATGGTTGGCTTGGAGCGTTGTTGAACTGTTTGAAAATCTTGATACGTATGTTACACAGACGGTTACTGAGGTAGCTAAGAAAGAGCCGATTCCGTTCGACCAGTTTATTCGAGATAATATTGATGCGTTCCAAGAAATGCATGCCTAATGTAGGTGCTCTAATTCATTACGCCCTCGTTATGCATCGCAAGCCGAACCAGGGCGTAATAAATTAGAGTCCTACAACCTGACTATTTTGTTAAACCACATAATCTGGTCTCATATTTTTGATTGCATATTGTACAAGTTCGCATAGGTGCCATTCAATGCTATTAACTCCTCATGCGTGCCCTGTTCACCGATCCCCATATCAGATAACACCACTATTCTTTGGGCATTGCGGATGGTTGACAAACGATGGGCGATGACAAGCGTTGTGCGATTGTTAACTAACTTTTCCAATGCATTCTGCACAGCCTTTTCACTTTCATTATCCAACGCGCTCGTCGCTTCATCAAAAATGATAATGGGGGGATTTTTAATGAAGACGCGTGCGATACTCAACCGTTGCTTTTGGCCGCCTGAGAGCCTTACGCCACGTTGACCGATATCAGTGTCATATCCATCTGGTAACGCCATGATAAAATCATGCGCGTGTGCCTGTGTAGCCGCATCAATGATTTCTTGCCTGCTAGCATCAAGTTTTCCGTAGCGAATATTGTCCGCGACGGTTCCAGCAAACAAATAGACATCCTGCTGAACAATACCAATATTCCTTCGTAGTGAGCGCAAAGTAATATCGCGGATATCCTGTCCATCCAGAAGTATTTTTCCTGCATTTACTTCGTAGAAACGTGGAATGAGTGAGCAGAGCGTTGTTTTGCCAATGCCAGAAGCTCCGACTAAGGCAACGTATTCTCCGGCCTGTACCTCCAGCGAAAGATTCTTCACGACATAATTATGATCTTCTTTATATTTGAAGCTGACATCTTGAAACTCCACATGACCCCGAACCTGTGTCAGATTCATCGCGTCTGCCGTGTCTTGCAGGTCGGGTTCCACCTCCATAATGTCCATAAAGCGGTGAAATCCGGTAATTCCTTCCTGATAGAGCCTGCCAAAATTGACTAATTTCTGAATGGGATCGATGAGGATACTGGTAAACAAGAGGTAGGTGACTAGATCAGCGACACTTAAAGAGGCGTGAACAATAGCGACACCGCCAAAGATAATAACAGCGATGGTGATGAGTTGTGTGAATGCAATCAAACCACCGGAAAAGTACGCCTCACTTTTATAGCCATCTCTGCGGCTGGCGACAAAGCGCGTGTTTGCGTAGGCAAACTTGCTTTTTTCAATATCTTCGTTGGTAAATGATTTTACCACTCTGATACCTGCAAGCGTATCTTCAACCTGTGCATTGATATCACCGATTCTATCCTTACTGCTGCGTAACGCTCTATTCATCTTTTTATTGAAATACAGCGCGTACACAGCCATCACTGGCAAAAAGAGAAAGACGATCAGGGTAAGCGCAACATTCACCCTTAGCAAGATAATGAAGGCACCGACGACCGTCAAAGAGGTGACGACGATATCTTCAGGACCATGATGATATAACTCAGACATCGCAAATGTATCGCTGGTAATCCGGGTCATCAATTGGCCTGTTCTCTGTTCATCATAAAAGCGAAACGAGAGCTTTTGAAGATGCTCGAATAATTCGCCACGCATATCGCTTTCCATCTTAGCACCCATCATATGCCCCTGAAAGTCAATGAACATAGTACACAGGGTATGGATACCAACCAGCACCAGCATAAGTGCACCTATCAGATAGATGTGGTCGAGCGCATGAGGCATAGTGCCTTCTAAAAGGTTCGTGGTGACGTATCTTGCACATAACGGGAGTGACAGCAAAATCGCAGATACTATAATAGCACAGGCTATGTCCGCAAGAAACAATCCTGCGTAGGGTTTGTAGTATGATAAGAATTTCTTGCCGCGTGAATGCGTAGCCGCACTGGATGCAGAGCCAGCTTTTGCAATGGAAAGATTATTCGACGCTGGCATAACTGATGACTTTTTCGTAGTCGAATTGGTTGAAAGCAAAGGGATACTCCTCATGGTAGTGTTCAAACAAGCGCAAATGGCACAAACATCTTTCACCACATCAAAATCAAATGAGCGGTTTCATGGTGGAAATGCGCGACAGGGAACACCCGCATGAGAGGGAGTGAAGTGGAAAGCAAAGCTATATCGGTGAGATGTAGCTCATGAGAGTTGAAAAGAGGATGTGTTTTTCAGTGATTCAGAAGAGGTATGACGCGAAATATTATCTCAGCATCTACGTTCTCCAGGCATCTTCGATGCAACTCCATACCTTCATGTCAAGTGTCGATGTTGCGCGGTATGCGCTTCTGATCATCTCTACACCTCCTTTCCAAACTAGCGGCGCGAGGAAGCATGCGCCAAACATAATAACCTGTATCCGTATGGAGCGATGATATCATATAGAAAATGCTTCGTCAACCTGGCCCTTTCTTGTTTCATGTTTATCTTTCTCACCCTCGCAAAACGTGATATACTATTCACATGAACCGATTCCTTTTCACAATAACACACGTGCAACGCACCTCAACCGAACCCTACCTTCTTGCAGCCGGGTAGCGACGCCTCTTCATACCTCGATCAACCTTTCATTCATCATTCAATGCAATATTTAGCCGCTCCGATGTGTTTTACTATATGAGAGTATATAAAGACCAGGACAGAGAACACTCATCACGACGTACTTTTCTATACACGTTCTGTCGGGCGGACTTTCGGGAGGAATATAATGGACTTAATGGCTAAGCTAGCGAGCCTCGCACAACGTTACGAAGAACTCAATAACCTGATGGCGCAGCCAGAGGTGCTCAACGACCTTGAACAACTGCAACGCTATGGACGCGAACACGCGGACTTAGAAGACGTGGCAAACAAGTACGACGAACTGCTCGCAACAGACAAGCAAATTGCTGAAATGCAAGAATTATACAATAGCGAAGACGGCGAGATGCGCGACATGGCATACGAAGAAATGCAACAGTTCAAGACACACAAAGAGCAGTTGCTGGAAGATGTCAAAGTGATGCTATTGCCAAAAGATATTCTGGATGAGAAGAACGCGATTGTGACCATTCAGGGTGGTGCTGGCGGCGATGAAGCAGCCCTCTTCGCGGGTGAACTCTTCCGCATGTATTCGCGCTATGCCGATACAAAGCGTTGGAAGATTGAAATTCTCGATATCAATGACACAGAGCAAGGCGGCATCAAGGATGTAACCTTTGTCGTCAAAGGCAAGGGCGCGTATAGTCGTATGAAATACGAAGGCGGAACACATCGTGTGCAGCGCGTTCCCACGACCGAAGCTAATGGGCGCATTCATACCTCTACAGCAAAAGTGATTGTGCTGCCAGAGGCAGACGATGACATTCAGATCGAAGTGAAAGAAAGTGACTTACGCGTCGATGTCTACCGTTCGACGGGACATGGCGGTCAAAGTGTGAACACTACTGACTCCGCCGTACGTTTAACACACTTGCCATCAGGTCTTGTCGTAACCTGCCAGGACGAAAAATCGCAGCTTAAAAACAAGTTGAAAGCCATGACGGTTCTCAAGTCTCGTCTATGGGACATGGAAGAAGCCAAACGCCAGGACGAATTACGCAAAACGCGACAGTCACAGGTGCAAACGGGTGATCGTAGTGAGAAGATTCGTACCTATAACTTCCCACAAGATCGCGTCACTGATCACCGTATTGGACTGTCCCGTCACAATCTTCCAGGCGTAATGAATGGCGAGCTTGATGGCTTTATCGATAACCTGATTACGGTTGACCAAGCCGACAAGCTGCAAAACTTGTTTGAAGAGGTTAAAAGGTAATCACAATGAATAGATACATGACAGCGGCAAGCTGCTGTCATGTATCTATTCATTGAATATTTAAAGAGGGTCGCATGCCATTTGAGCAGCCACAATCTATACGCACCATCTTTTTTGATGCAGGCTTCACCTTGCTGCGTCCGACGCCATCGGACGCGGAGATTTGTCTTGGAGTTTGCAAATCCCTCGGCTTGCACATACAGTTGGACGCAATGGAACAACGCATGCAGGAGACCGAAGACTATTATTTTCGCCAGATGAGCCTGAACAGGTATATTTGGAGCAATGAGCAAGCCATCAACGAGATGTGGATTGGCTATTTCTCAAACCTCTTGCGTCCCCTAATCGAAGAGCACGACGAAGCACGACTTCACCAACTTGCTAGTGCCATCGCTGATGAATACGGCAATCCTAGACGCTGGGAAACATATCCTGATGTCCTCCCAACGCTCAAAGCGTTACAACATAAAGGCTACACAATGGGCGTCATCTCTGATTGGGGCATCGTGCTTGGTCCTATTCTCCGGCACCTGCATCTCATTCAGTACTTTGATGCCTTGCTAATCTCGTCAGTTACGCGTTATGGTAAACCATCGCCACATCTCTACGACCTCGCACTACAGCGCACCAACAGCATAGCTGATTATTCATTACATGTAGGAGACTCCTATATCTATGATGTGCTAGGAGCGCGTTCCGTTGGCATTACACCTGTTCTGCTTGATCGTCCACGACGACTTGAGAAGAACATTGTTGATTGTCTCCTCGTCCACTCATTGGATGAGTTGTTAGACTTGCTTGAAGTTCCTAGGATATAGGAAAGCAATAAGCATGACAGGGGCAAGCCCCGTCACTACTATACACGAATTCGTATAGCAAGCCACATAGTGGTGGTTAGGTATAGTAGTGACGGGGCTTG
>CAZZVE010000168.1:8860-11427 GCA_964657325.1 uncultured Ktedonobacterales bacterium | reverse complement strand
ATCCGTGAACGCGATCACATGACACAAGAACGTATCGCCATTAGCGAACTTCCAATGTATCTATTGGAGCGAGTAAGCTTTAAATAACTCTATTCCAAACAAGAGGAACGGGGTAGGCAATATGCCTACCCCGTTCCTCTTGTTTGGAATATACTGTGCCTTTTGTATATCTAGGTTCGTCTGATATAGTAATAGAGAGATACTACATACAAGAGGACACATTCTCCATGACACGCATCACTTCATATAATATTCTGGCTGGTGGTTACGACTTGCGCAGAAATGGCACAACACATCGTACTCAGCAGCTTACCACGATAATTCGCTCAACTCATCCAGACATCGTAGGCATAGCAGAAGCTATTAATCCACTTATAGCACAACGTCCGCTCATCGTGGAGCAGATCGCAGACGCGCTAGGCATGCAGTTGGTTATGGGTAGCGAACCGACCCATTATCACGATTATCAAACTGCAATTCTCACTAAACTTCCTATTGTCTATCAAAAGATTCATGCACGTCCAGGAATTTTGACGCGTCCCCTCTTGGAAGTGTGTGTGGAAGAGGAAAATGGAGAGCACCTGATCGTCTTCATAGCGCACCTCGCGGCTGCGTTCAGTCAGGGTTGGGCGGGCAATGCTATTCGTGTGCGTGAGATACGTGAGATATTGCGTATCCTGGCACAGGTACAGGATAAGCCACATGTGATCATGGGAGACTTTAACTCGATGGCTCCTGGTGATCCCTTCAAGGCGAGCTTTTTGCTGCGCTACGTCGTGTACATGGATCATAAGCGCCGTACTATTGGTGCTGTCGATGGCAATCCACATCTCAACTTTGTCGTACCTGGACCACTACGCGTTCTCAACCCACTCCTACGCATCATTCCAAAAAGTACACTATTATGTAACCTGTTTGATCTTGCGGCCTCGCTCTACGCACCTCGTGGCACTATCGCATTGATACAACGAGCGGGTTACGTAGACAGTTATCGGCGCGTTCATCCTCACACGTTTGGATTTACCTGCCCATCGGCAGCGCCTGCAGGCCGTATCGACTTCATCTTTGCCAATCCTGCATTAGCCGAGCGTCTGGAAACGTGTTACACGGTCGTAGATGGTGATGGTCTTCCTGGTAGTCAAGCCAGCGATCATCTCGCAGTCGCAGCTTCATTTTCGCCAATAAAAAATGATACTCATGGGGTAGACATCGCATGCGCGATGTCTACCCCATGAGTATCATTTTTTATTGAAACACATCTTTTGTTTTGTCGAAGATGTTACGGAAGATGTTTTTATCATTCTGCTCGGTCTGTTCGCGCTCCAAGCGTGCGAACTCTTCGAGCAGATGCTTCTGCTCTTGCGTCATGTTCGTCGGGGTTACAACCTTGACCTGCACATGTTGATCACCACGAGCACTGCTGTGTACTACAGGTACACCCATGCCCTTGAGACGGAATGAACGTCCACTCTGCGTTCCGGGTGGTATCTTCAGCGGTGTGGTCTTATTGTCGATAGTTGGAACTTCGACCTCATCGCCAAGCGCAGCCTGCGCGAAACTCACAGGAAGTTCATAGGCAATATCGTTGCCTTGACGCTTGAAAAACGGATGCGGCTTGACTGTAAGAATGACATACAAGTTCCCAGGTGTTCCACCACGTGCACTTACCTCACCCTCACCCGTGACACGAACATTGATACCATCATCGACACCTGCCGGAATATTTACCACCACGCGCCGATTGTTACGAACACGTCCTTGACCACGACACTTCTCACATGGAGTTGTGATAATCTTGCCTTCGCCTCGGCAGCGCTCACACATGGTCACGTTCACAAACTGACCAAAAATTGACTGCTGCACACGGCGAATTTCACCTGTTCCCTGGCAGGAAGGACAACGCGAGGTTGAGGTACCAGGTTGCGCTCCACTACCACGACAGGAACCACAGGTCTCCCAGCGCGGTAGTTCGATTTCTTTCTGGCAGCCAAACACCGCCTCTTCAAAGGTAATAGTCAGATCATAACGCAGGTCAGCACCACGTTGTGTGGTCGAGCGACGTTGTGTGCTACCCGCACTACCGGCGAAAAAGGTTTCAAAAAGATCATTGATGTTGGTGAAACTGCCAAAGTCGTTGAAGCCCGCACCTGCACCCGCTCCATTACCCAGACCTGCATGTCCATAGCGATCATAGGCTGCACGCTTCTGCGTATCACTCAATACTTCATAAGCTTCGTTGATCTCGATAAAGCGACCCTCTGCTTCAGCCTCTTTATTTGTATCGGGGTGATACTGTTTAGCAAGACGACGAAAGGCTTTCTTTACCTCATCCTCGGTTGCGGTGCGCGCAACACCCAATATTTCATAATAATCGCGTTTATTCGTCGCCATCGCAAGTCCTTTTTTCTTCGTACACACAGCATAGTTTATAAAATACTATGCTACACAATAGAATACGTTGCTTCTTATAATCTCGCAAAACAATCTTTTAGTAAGATTACATCAATTAGCAGAGTATACGCAAGACTGATAGCCCAAGTAGGGTAGAGAGAATGCGCTACGGTGCG
>CAZZVE010000168.1:0-8850 GCA_964657325.1 uncultured Ktedonobacterales bacterium | reverse complement strand
GACTGCCTAGGCAGTCGCACCGTAGCGCATTCTGTATTCCTACATTTCCTTGTATTCGCCCTCGATGGTGTCATCGTTGGCGGAAGGACCTTGACCTGCATCCGCAGAGCCAGCACCGCCAAAATCAGCACCAGCAGGCGCGCCTTCACCACTCTGGCGATAGATCGACTCGCTGATCTTGTAAAATGCTTGCTCAAGTGCCTCACGTGAGGACTTGATGCGGCTCACATCATCTGTGGAAAGGGCTGAGCGAACATCTTGAATCTTGGACTCAAGATCGCTCTTTTGCTCGGAAGTGATCTTGTCACCCAGTTCGGTGATGCTCTTCTCCGCGCGATAGGATGCACTATCGGCAAGGTTACGCTCCTCGACCTCTTCCTTGCGGTTCTTATCCTCTGCCGCGTGTGCCTCGGCATCACGGACCATCTTATCAATCTGATCCTTGCTGAGGCCGCTTGAAGCGACGATAGTGATCTTCTGCTCACGTCCAGTACCACGGTCACGAGCTGAAACATTGAGAATACCGTTGGCGTCAATGTCGAACGTGACTTCAACCTGTGGCACACCACGTGGTGCAGGTGGAATACCATCAAGAATGAAGGTACCAAGCGAACGATTGTCCTTTGCGAACTCACGCTCACCCTGCAGAACGTTGATCTCTACGCTCGGCTGGTTGTCGCTTGCGGTTGAGAACACCTGACTCTTCTGTGTTGGAATGGTTGTGTTGCGCTCAATCAACTTGGTTGAAACACCACCCATTGTCTCGATACCGAGAGAAAGGGGAGTTACGTCAAGCAGAAGCACATCCTTCACATCACCTGTGAGCACACCAGCCTGAATAGCCGCACCAATTGCCACTACTTCGTCTGGGTTCACACCTCGGTTTGGCTCGCGGTCAAAAATGCGCTTGACCATGTTCTGCACTGCCGGCATACGTGTCTGACCACCAACCAGGACCACCTCGTCGATTTCGCCAGGACGCAGATTTGCATCGGAAAGAGCCTTTACAACAGGACCACGTGAACGCTCTACCAAGTCCTCGGTCAACTGCTCAAGTTTCGAGCGGGAAAGCGTCATAGTTAAGTGTTTTGGACCACTTGCATCGGCTGTGATGAAGGGCAGATTGACCTCTGTAGACATTGAGCTAGAAAGTTCTTTCTTTGCCTTCTCAGCAGCTTCCTTCAAACGCTGAAGTGCCATACGGTCTGAGCGCAGGTCGATACCTTGCTCCTTACGGAACTCGTCGGCAAGCCAGTTGATAACGCGCTGGTCGAAGTCATCACCACCAAGGTGCGTGTCACCGTTGGTACTCTTCACCTCGAACACGCCATCGCCGAGTTCCAGGTTTGAGATATCAAATGTACCACCACCCAGGTCATAAACGGCGATCTTCTCGTCTTTCTTCTTATCAAGACCATACGCCAGAGAAGCTGCGGTTGGCTCGTTGATAATACGTAGCACTTCCAGACCTGCGATCTGTCCAGCATCCTTTGTTGCCTGACGCTGTGCGTCATTAAAGTATGCAGGAACAGTAATAACGGCCTGAGTGACACGTTCGCCGAGGTATGCCTCTGCGTCTGTCTTCAGCTTCTGCAGAATCATAGCAGAAATTTCAGGCGGGCTATATGTTTTGCCTTGAATCTCTACCCATGCGTCACCATTCTTAGCACGCACGACTTTGTATGGCATAAGCCGCTTATCGCGGTCTACGTCAATATCCTCGTACTTGCGGCCCATGAAACGTTTGATCGAAGAGACTGTGTTCTCAGGATTGGTGATAGCTTGACGCTTTGCAACCTCACCAACGAGACGTTCGCCGCTTTTATTGATGGCGACAATTGAAGGTGTAGTGCGCGCTCCCTCAGCATTAGGGATAACAACTGGCTCTCCGCCTTCCATTACCGCAACACATGAGTTTGTGGTTCCCAGGTCAATACCAATAACCTTTGGCATGATTGCCTCCTAATATATGTACTATTGAAGCATTTGTGATGCTCCAAACAATAGATTTCGCTGTGTTGTATCTATAGATATAAACATCTGTTTATGTATCAGTATTCCCCGTAGGGACCGATGTATCGCGTCCTTGTGGAGATTGATATGCCAACAAGGACGCGATACATCGGTCCCTACTCGGATTCGTAGCCGTACATTTCGGCGAGCAGTTCATTCATGACCTGTGCCATGTAGCGTACAACCGCGATAGCACGTCCATATTGCATACGGGTGGGGCCGATGACGCCAAGTAAACCGCCAATCTTGCCCTCTTGTCCGTAGCGAGCAACAACCATGCTCACGTCCTTCATGTCGTCCCACTGGTTTTCACCACCGATAATGACCTGCACACCATCAGAGGCGCGCAGGTGCTCTGCCAGGACAGGCAAGAAGCGATTTTGTTCCAACACCTCCATCACCTTACGCACACGCTCGTTACGTTCCTCTTCGGGTCCCATACGACTGTACTCTGGCTGTTCAAGGATGTTGACAACACCTTCACGATAGAAGACATCGCCAAGAATATCGCCGTGTTGCTCTAATATGTGTGCGATACTGTTGCCAATCAATCGCTCAACAGGTGTAAGGTCTTGCTGCTTGAGTAGCGCATCCATCTCAAGAGAGTTTTTGTTCTGCAACAGCCGATTTAGATGATCGGCAGCCGTACTCAATTCTTCTTGTTGAATGGGCGCATCAAGCAACAAGCGTTGTTGTTTCACCGTACCATCCATCAAAACTAACACAACATACGCTGATAATTCTGTGACTGACAACACCTCAAAGTGTTTCAGTCGCCCTTCAGCAGAACGTGGTTGCGTCATGACAGCAGCACTATGCAACAGTCGCGCCATGACCGATGCGGTAAGCCGCACCCACTGGTCTAATTGATCCTGTACCTGATAGAACTGGTGACGAATGAGCCGTTGCTCATCCAAGGACAAAGCCGATTCACCCATGAGATGCTCGACAAAGTAGCGGTATCCCAGGTCAGTAGGCACGCGTCCCGCCGACGTATGGGGTTGAAAGATAAGGTTTGCTTCTTCCAGTCCCGCCAGTTCATGGCGTACTGTTGCGGAACTGAATTGTAAGCCATATTTTCGTACAAGGGTATCAGACGCAATGGGAGTGGCAGTATGAATGTACTCTTGAACCAGGGCTCGCAAGACCTGCTGCTTACGCTGGCTTAATGGTGTCATCGAATATACCTCGTGCCGTCTCCCGTTGTCCTCCTCGCCAAGTTTTTCGCTTTAGCAAGATGATACAACGTTTGTCAACTCTGATTGCTAGCACTCTCACTGTGAGACTGCAAATACAGAATAGCACTCAACGAGGGGGATTGTCAAGTGGGAAAGGTGACAAAAAGAGGAAGGGCCTTGCTTCAAACAAGGCCCTTCCTCTTTTTGTTATTAGAAGGTGAAAACATTAACGTTTTGGCTTTCCACCATGTTTTCCACCGTTTCCACCGTTTCCATGACCATTCCCACCATTATTCGTAGTGGTTGTTGGAGCCGTATATGCGATGCCATAGCTCGTTGGGTCCTCACCATCGAGCATCCAGTCATAGTTACCAGTACCCTCTAAACCGTCAACACTAGAAGTTGATGCTTGATGAACACCTGACGGAACTGTAAAAGTTCCTTGCGTAAAGTTGTAGAGTGAGGGATTAAAGGAGCCACAAGGAACACCATCAAAGTTAGGATCGTTCGGATCACATGTTTTTCCGCTCACGCGTTCTATGATACTATGCCAGATTGGGGCAGCACCAGTTACACCAACACTATTTATAAGTGGAGTGTTATCTGAGTTGCCAGACCAGACACCGACGACGACATTCGGCGTATACCCCATTGTCCAGTTATCTGTGAAATTGTCAGTTGTTCCAGTCTTCGCCGCTACTTGATGAATCGTATATGTAGGATCCCAATCATTGAAGGACAAGACATGATCGCTGCCAAACTCAGCGGCACGCGAGTTTTCATCAGTGAGTACTGAAGTCATCAAGTAAGCAATCTGAGGTGAAATAACACGTATCGCGGGTGGGCGAGTCGGATCATAATGATACAAATTATGCCCGTAGTTGTCCCAGATATCAAGAATACTTTGCGGTGGTATGCGTGAACCTTGATTAGCGAACACTTGATATGCACCAGTCATTTGAATAAGTGGTACTCCCATCGAACCCAGAGCGAAAGAGAGTTGATTGTAATCCGTCACAGTTTTAATGTGAGTACCCTGTGTTTTGTTCTTTATTGCTATATCTTCATCCAAAGCCGTGATACCAAACCGTCTAGCTGTATTAGCAACATTTTCTATCCCTGCGAACTGCAAAGCTTTTACAGCAGGCACATTACGCGAGTTAGCAGTTGCGACTTGAATAGTGTTATTACCGCCTAGATACATATCACCATAATCAGGCGGTACATATGCATTCTTAATATCTGTAGTTCCATTGTTAGGGAAATATGTCTTTACGTCAGGTAACACTGTTCCTGGATACATCCCCATTTCAAAGGCGGTTGCATATACCAATGGCTTCCAAGTTGAGCCAGGTGAACGATATGCATCGGTTGCTGAATTAAATTGACCGTCAATTGTTTTATCATTGACTGCATTATAGTCCGCACTACCATCCATTGCCAGAATTTCACCTGTCTTCGCATTCATCACAACAGCCGCTGAATTATGTACGTTGTTGTCCTGACTCAAGGTTGCGTAGTGTCCTGTCGGAAATGGTTGATACTCCACCTGATTAAGATGACGGTCTATCGCGCTTTCAACGTAGCTTTCCAGGTTTATATCTATCGTTGTGCGAATGTTGAAGCCACCACTATATAAAGCAATAAGCCCTGCTGTCTCATCGCCATGCCCTAGCTTTACCGCAAGTTGTTGCTTTACCCATTCAAAAAAGTGTGGTGCCTTGATTGTTTGCGAATAACGCGTGAACGTCATGTGTGCGGTCAACGTCTCAGCTTGCTGAATCATCTTCTCGGTGATTGGCTGTCCATCAACCGACATCCCGATGGCAAGCATGTTATGCAACACTTCATTCTGGCGAATAAGAGCCAGACTACGCGCAGTTTTGCCATTTGTTGGATCATAACTTACCGGGCTTTGTGGCATACCCGCAAGCAACGAAGCACGAGCAAGACCCAAAACAGGATTTACTTTTCCGTTCTTGTCATACTCAAGCTTTGAGATACCGGGAGTACACTTAAAATCTTTTGGATCGCATACACGTTGGAGGCCAAAATATTCTTCCGCCGCAGCCTCGACTCCCAGGTCAAGGGTGCCGAAGGGAGAGACGTTAAAATACATCTCCATGATTTTCCACTTTGGATATTGCTGAGTCAGACCAATGGCGAGAGCGGCCTCTGGTAATTTACGATTGAGCGTCTGATTTGTATCGCCAGTCATGTTTTTAATTAATTGTTGTGTCAGTGTGCTGCCACCACCCTGAACAGAGTCATGTTGAAGAAAGGCAGTACCAGCACGAAGAATACCCTGTGGGTCTACGCCAGAGTTGGTCCAGAACGTCTTGTCTTCCGCCGCAATCATCGCGTCCTGCATGACCTTTGGAATATCCTTATATTGCACAGGTGTGCGCCGCCCAACGCCATTGGGATCGAAAAGGTCTCCAAGTAAGACGCCATTACGATCATACATGCGCGTTGTCTGCTCCACGTGCTGACTTGCAAGACCCTGTACGCGTGGCAGCTGACTCTGGTAGTAGCCATAGGCATAGGCACTCGTTGACGTAGTAAGGATAAAGAGTAGAAACATCACAGCCATCAGGATGCCAATGCTAATGCGCCCACCATTGGGTGATTTACTCTGCCAACGATAACGACGGTGACGCATCTGCATCGCAACACGTATGGTACGTGAGCGTTTCCACCGCTTTGTCCTTAGTGGCAGAGGTGTTTGGGGCACTTGTGTTTGTGCTGGATGGCGTAGTACCATTGGCGGTGCTGGCTGTCCATAAGTCTGTACAGCCATCTTACCTGACCACTGACGCACTTTCTGCATTGCGTTTGCAGCCCACCGTTGTTGAACTGGCTGATTTTGAGGGATGGGTGGTGTTTGCTGTATAGGTCGTTCTGATCCCTGTTGTTGATTATAATTCTGGGCTAGCGGTGAATACTGATGAGGTCCCTGCTGTTGACTAGGACCCTGAGCTACTGGAGAATATTGGTTCTGAAATATAGGAGGATACTGCTCCTGATATCTTTGTGGAGGGGGGTTCTGCTGCGGCTCTAGCTGCTGGCTTTGCCGCCTGTACTCACGCAAAAGGTTTCCCGAACGTGGAGTACCGTGTTCAGAAACTGAATTATTTTCAGGTTGCCAATTATTACTCATAGTAGTGTTCTTTCTCAAATAGCATCCGTTTTATCGCATAAACCATCGCTTGCCCGTCCAACAATCGCCTTTTTCTAACATGATTAGTATTCAAAAGAACGAGTCATAGCGCGAGTTTTTAGCAGGATCGAGATAATGTACCTCCCTAACCCTACCAACGTGACCTACTAGATGCCCATCCCCACATTCCCCACATCTCATAATAGCGTCTCAGTGCTGCTGTAACCCAACACCTGTGCTTTACCTTATTTACTGTAACGAGCAAGATGAAACACATTAACCAAGCTACCCATTCGGGTCACTTGCCTTCTCCTACTAGCCGCGCCTTGCCATATCGTGTACAATACAAAACGTGCCTATTGTACTGCTTGGGAGGAGCCTCTGCTATGTTTTCATGGCGCGTGTACTTGTTACAGATAGTTGTTGCGTTTTTCTGTATTAGCGTTCTTTCTCCTATACTTTTTGTATCTTCTGCATCGGCGGCTACTGATCCAATCACCGTCACCTCTCAAACAGTCACCGAAACCTTCCCCAAAGGTATAGATTTTCAGGTCAGTGTACGTGATAATCTTGGCGAAATTGTAGGCGCGACACTCATGCTTTCTTCCCAAAATCCTCATTATATGCAAATGCAGCGTGTCGTTCCCGTTTCCACACCACAACAAACATTGACGCTACACTGGCATGAGGATACAACAAGCAGTAGCAATTTCATCTACCCTGGCACAACCTTGGACTACTACTGGCAGTTCTACGATAAAACAACTCAAGCGTATTCACAAGGACAGCATAGCAAGTTTACCGTCATTGATAATCGCTTCAATTGGCAGCACCTCACACAAGGGCAGGTACAGGTAGATTGGTATGGTCAATCTATCGAGTTTGGTCAGGCAGTACTCGCTCAGGCACTCAACAGCGCGCGGCGTATTAGTGGTAATCTTGGTGGTACATTACTTCATCCTGTAAGTCTGTGGGTCTATCAGACGCCTGAAGATTTTCGTGGCTCGCTTCCCCCAGGAGTCCACGAGTGGGTTGGGGGTATTGCGTTTCCCTCGTTAGATGAAGCATCTATTGTTGTGGATAGCCTGAATGCAGACACGCTCATCCGAGATATGCCCCATGAGTTGACGCATCTTATCTTCCATCAATTGATCGCGCAAGGCATTCTTGCTCCGCTATGGTTTGACGAAGGCATGGCTGTATATAATCAAATCTATCGAGAGCCGGATATGTTACAAGCCTTTAACCATGCTCTAGCCACACATACCCTACTGCGTCTGAACACAATCACGTATACCTTTCCCGCAAATGCAGATACAGCCTATCTCGCCTATGCCCAAAGTTGGGAATTGATTGGTTACATGTATACGACGTTTGGTCAGGCAAAGATGGCAAGACTTATTAAATTGATGAATAGCACAACAACCGAATTCAATGCAGACCTGAAACAGGCATTGGGAGTGGATCAAATCCATCTCGAAAATTCATGGCGTGTGCAGTTCGGTCAATCCTCTGTACTCACACCAGCAGATACAGTACAGTCAACACCACAAGCATCAAATAGTTCCCTTCCTTATCCTGTAGGAGGCGACGATGCCTCTTCACCACTACTTCTTCTCGCTGGCTTGCTCCTTATTCTGTTTCCCATTGTAGGTCTCTCTAGCTTCTTTGTTTTGCGAAGGCGCAGACAGCACAAAGACTTCCAGGCACAGCAGGCACAGCACGTTCTTGCCACAACATTTTCACCTTATGGATATGGGCCGTATCAGCCATATGCACAGCAACACTCCCATACAAGTATGCCGTTTGAGTCCTACAGCGGTAAACCTACACAGCCATACGTAGACCCCGCACACTATATGCAACCACCCTACCCATCCCAGGTTATACAGCCACATCAGACGTATACGAGCCAGCCACCTCCAACGCAGGCTCCACAAGAATAGGCGATTTTTTTATGAATAGGAAGATACAAAGTAATGCCGTCTTTGACCTCCCAACTGCCTACTATCCATCGGAGGCATTGACCTTAGATGAACTCGCGCACTGGGTCGCGTTCAGTCGTTTCCCTGGTATCGGACCCGTGCGCTTTAAGCTCTTACTCGACTTCTTCGAGAATGATGTAGCAGCAGCGTGGAGAGCCGATAGCAAGCATTTAGCGGAAGCGGGACTCGATGCAAAAACAATCGACAAGCTTATCGCGCATCGCAGCACGGTCACGCCACAACATGAACTAGAGGTGCTAGAGAAAAAACGTATCCACGTCATCACATGGAGAGATGCGAACTATCCACCTCTGCTTAGAAGATTTGAGTACGCTCCACCTGTCCTCTATGTGTATGGAACATTTACTGAGGATGATCGCCGCTTCACACTTGGCATCGTCGGCACACGTAAGATGAGCACGTACGGGCGTCAAGTGACTGAACGCTTTAGCACAGAACTCGCACAGGGCAAGATAACCATCGTAAGCGGCCTGGCACTGGGCGTCGATACGGT
>CAZZVE010000167.1:481-11463 GCA_964657325.1 uncultured Ktedonobacterales bacterium | reverse complement strand
AAAACGAAGCGTTGCCCCACCCCGCCCCCGGGACGCGATAAATCGGTCCCTACCATTATTCTTCCATTACGGCTTGAATAGCAGTCAAAACCCTTGCGGGCGTCGGCACATAAAAGTCTTCTTGTCCAGGAACGGGGTAGGGCGTGTCGTAGCCTGTAACGCGTCCAACGGGCTTAAGGAGCGAGTAGAGGCACTTGTCATTGATAATGGAGACAATCTCGGCACCCACGCCACCAGCGCGTCCTGCTTCGTGAACGATAATGGCACGTCCCGTTTTTTCGACTGAGGTGACAACAGCTTCTTCGTCGAGAGGCCAGACAGTGCGCAGGTCGATAACTTCGACACTTGTACCTGTCTCTTGTTGTGCCTTCTTCGCCGCTTCAAGGGCGACTTGTACCATTGCACCATAGGCGAAAATGCTGACATCGGTTCCCTCTTGTACAACGTTGGCTTTGCCTAGTGGGAGTGTATAACGCTCTTCTGGCGTATCCTGCCGGAATGAGCGATAGAGCTTGATATTTTCAAGAAAGATCACGGGATCAGGATCAGCAACAGCCGAGGCAAGTAATCCTTTCGCGTCATAGGGATTGGAGGGAACAACGACTTTGAGTCCCGCCGTTTGCATAAAGACACCCTCAGGGCTGTCGGGATGCATTTCGGGTGTGCGCACTCCGCCACCATAGGGGGCGCGTACCACAAGTGGGCATGTTTGTACACCTGCACTACGAGAGCGTATACGGGCAGCCTGTGAAACAAGTTGATTCATAGCGACAAAGAGGAAGCCAGCGAATTGTATCTCGGCAATCGGACGTAAACCATAGACAGCCATACCGATCGAGCTACCGATGATGGCAGACTCCGATAGGGGCGTATCAAATACGCGTTGCTCGCCAAACTTCTGTTGTAGTTTTTCCGTGACACGGAACACACCGCCGTTCGCACCGATGTCCTGTCCCAGCATCACGACACGCGAGTCGCGCTCTAGCTCTAAGGTGAGGGCATTATTCAATGCCTCAATCATGGTCATCTTCATCGAGTTTCTCCAGTATATGATGCTCCCAATAAATATCGCTAATCAAATGCTGCCCCTACCGACATTT
This sequence comes from uncultured Ktedonobacterales bacterium, assembly GCA_964657325.1. GTDB lineage: Bacteria > Chloroflexota > Ktedonobacteria > Ktedonobacterales > Ktedonobacteraceae > JBBQVS01. The sequence goes on along the minus strand of CAZZVE010000167.1, from coordinate 10,363 downwards.
TCAATGGTCAACATCCGTTAGATGACGCTGCAAATCTTCGCGCTGTGCTTGTAGGCGGGGTGAAAGGCTTTCTGACATGTAGTCGAAAAAGCCATCGGGTGCCGGAGTTGGTATTGCTTCGGCTTCGGTAGCAGCCAAATTAATCTCGGCTTCAACCTCGTTGATAAGTTGCTGATTTTGTTCTTCCGAAAGCAAATCTTGTTTTGTCAGGAAGCGTTGCAAGCGTGCAATCGGGTCTTTGAGTCGCCATTCCTCGATCTCCGCGTCTATACGATAGCGTGTAGGATCGTCAGCGGTGGTGTGTGCTCCGAGCCGATAGGTGATAGCCTCAATGAGTGTTGGCCCATGTCCGGCGCGTGCACGCTCAACGGCTTGTTGCATCACGTCGTACACGGCAAGAAGATCATTGCCATCTACAAGGACGCCAGGGACACCAAAGCCTGCGCCACGCGCGGCAAGCGTAGTAGCCGCCGTTTGTTTGCGACGTGGCACACTAATAGCCCAGCCGTTATTTTGCACGAACAGCACAACAGGTACTTGAAACACACCCGCGAAGTTTAACGCCTCATTGAAATCGCCCTCTGAAGTCGCACCATCACCACAAACACCAACCGCTACAGCATTGTCACCTGCAATCTTTGCGGCCATACCAAGCCCAACCGCATGTAGCATTTGAGTCGCAATCACAATCTGGATAGGCAGACAATGCGCCTCTTTAGGATAAGCGGGCGCATAACCGAGAAATGAGTAGATGAGGGATGGAATGGGGATACCTTTGACCATAAGCGAGGCAATCTCACGATAGGAGGTTGTGAGCCAGTCTTGTGGTTGCAGAGGAGCGGCGAGACCAACCGATGCAGCCTCTTGCCCCACCAATGGCGCAAATGTTGTCGCACGTCCCTGTCTTTGCAACGCAACAATTTTATTGGAGACAGCCCGTCCTAGGTGCATATAGCGGTATAGCTGTAGCAAGCGGTCAGTACTCAAATCGGGCATCGCTCGTAGCAGGTTGCCCTCTACGTCAAGAATCTGATACGCCTCCATGCTCTGGTCGATTTGTTGGGTCGTCACAGCAGACTCCTTAACATATATTTCACAACACCGTATATTTCACAACGGATGCCCACAAGGGGCTACCCCATAGGCGTTCACGTAAGAACTCAATGGGAACCAGGGCACCCGCAAGGGGATGCCCTTGCCTCACCAGAGACATCTTTTGTCCCTTACGTGAACGCTTATGGGTGCCACCCATATATATACACATACAAGATACAACGTGATCACACGCCTTTACTGTGTTTGCATACTGAACAACCAGGGAGCTTCTTGTTTTCGACGTTGCTCATACGCAGAAATTTCTTCCTCGTGTGAGAGCGTCCAGCCAATATTGTCGAGACCTTTGAGTAGAGCTTCTTTACGGAAATGATCGATATCGAAGTGCAAGACACGTTTGCTCGGCGTTATGACCGTTTGCGCGTCAAGGTTAACGCTGAGCGTATAGCCCTCCTGTGCTTCTACCTCATTGACGAGTTCTTGAACAGTTGCCTCATCAAGTGTTAGCGGTAGAATGCCGTTGTTAAAGCAGTTGTTGTAAAAGATGTCGGCGAAACTTGGTGCGATGAGACAGCGAAAGCCGTATTCACGAATGGCCCACGGCGCATGTTCACGAGACGAACCGCATCCAAAGTTGTCGCCAGCAACGAGAATACTTGCACCCTTATAGCGGAGTTGGTTCAACACAAAATCGGGATTGAGTGTATATCCATCGGCGGCGTAACGCCAATTGGCAAAAAGTGCCTCACCAAAGCCTGTACGCTTGATTGTCTTGAGGTAACGTGCGGGTGTGATCTCGTCTGTGTTGACATTTGTACGATCTAAGGGCATAACAAGGCCCGTATAAATGGTAAATGGTTCCATAATAGTTATGCCTCTCGAATATCTACAAAATGTCCAGCGATAGCTGCTGCCGCTGCCATTGCGGGGCTGACAAGATGTGTGCGCCCACCGCGTCCCTGACGACCTTCAAAGTTGCGATTGCTGGTCGAGGCACAACGTTCGCCCTCGCTGAGACGGTCGCCATTCATAGCGATGCACATGCTGCAGCCAGCTTCACGCCACTCAAAACCCGCGTTGCGGAAGATATCGGCTAGTCCTTCTTCCTCCGCCATGCGACGTACCTGCATTGAACCTGGGACAACCATCGCACGTACAGACGGTGCAACATGCTTGCCTTTAACATACTGTGCTGCCATACGCAGGTCTTCCAGACGCGAGTTTGTACATGAGCCAATAAAGACGGTATCAAGCTGAATATCAGTAATTTTCTGGCCAGCTTGTAAGCCCATGTACTGCAAGGCGCGTTCGTAGCCTTGCCGCTTGAGGATATCTTGTTCGGCAGCAGGATCAGGAACGGACGAGTTTACATCGGCAACCATACCAGGATTGTTCCCCCATGTTACTTGGGGTCCCAGGTCAGCCATATTGATTTCATAGACACTATCAAATGGTGCATCGGGGTCGCTTGCGAGTTGTCGCCAAGCGGCTACCGCTTGATCGAACAGTTCGCCTTTTGGAGCATAACGGCGTCCCTTAATATAAGCAAAGGTCACATCGTCGGGAGCAACCATACCAGCCCGCGCCCCGGCCTCAATCGCCATATTGCAGAGGGTCATACGACCATCCATTGAGAGGTCTCGAATTGCTGAACCACTAAACTCAATCACATGTCCAGTACCAACGCCTGTACCAAGCTTGCCAATGATGCCAAGTGCCAAGTCTTTCGCGGTTACGCCGGGGGCCAATTTTCCTTCGACACGGATATTCATTGTTTTTGGCTTCTGTTGCAAGAGGCATTGTGTTGCCAGCACATGCTCAACCTCGCTTGTGCCAATACCAATGGCGAATACGCCCAATGCACCATGTGTTGAGGTATGTGAGTCGCCACATACAAGTGTCATGCCAGGGAGCGTAATGCCCTGTTCTGGTCCGATGATATGCACAATGCCCTGTCGCTCATCATTCATATCGAAAAGTGTGAGATCAAAATCAACGGCATTTTGTTCCATCGTTGTGATACACAATTCACTGTCGCGGTCTACCACATTGAGCATCTTACGTCCCTGTACAGTGGGTACATTGTGGTCAAGAACAGAGATAGTAGCGTCTGGACGGCGCACTGGACGGTGTGCAAGACGTAAACCAGTGAACGCTTGCGGTGATGTGACTTCATGCACAAGATGACGGTCAATGTAGAGAATCGCCGACTCTCCCGGCACATCACGCACAACATGTGCATCCCAAATTTTATCGAACATTGTTTTTGGCATAACAGAGTCTCCTGTGAGTAACAGAAATATTTTATCTTATCTTACCACAATCAAACAGGATACAAAATTTTTACGGGCAGCCTCCCTTTCCTCGGTAAATAGCCCTTCAAGGCTATTTGATGTAAAAAGAGACAACCTCTGCATAAACTGTAGTATACTATTTACACAAAAAATTATTTGCTTTTTGGAGTGGGAGCCATGAATAATACTACTAATACATTCCGTTCTTGGAACTCAGATGAAGATACCTCCTTACAAGCTTGCTATATAAGTGGTGAAGCAATTGTACAGATTGCGGATGCGCATCAAAGAACAATAGCTGAAATCAAAGCAAGGCTCATACAGCTACGTACAATGCCCAATTTCTATTCCTCTACACCCTTTGTACAAGTATATAGCTCATCAAAAGCAAAAGATAGCGAGAGATTTTCATCAAGACTTACAAATGAGAATGAACACTTTAAAACAACTGTGCCTCCAGCTGGCAAAAAAGACGTGCCTGACAACGCAGGCAAAAAGTGGAATGCAGAACAAGAACGTATGCTAGCGGATAATTTTAACGCTGGAATGAGCATTCCAGCGTTAGCACAGCTTTACGAAAGGACAGCAGGCTCAATTGCGACAAGGCTTTTTCGTCTAGGGTTAATTGATGACCCATTTGCTTACAGCGATGCGAAAAGCATTAAGCCTACTGTTACCCCACAAGTTACAGCATTAAAAACCGTAGAATCTGAATTTCCTTTTTAGAAAAATACTTCTGTCTAGATCGAAGGCAAGTTTTTCAAGACCATCCATAACCAGACCAGTATCGAAAGCGGTGCCGAATACACAATTCGATTGCGTCCTATTATGTGCGCGCGTAGCGCATAAACACAACACCTGATGGAAGCGGCTTAGCTTCGACGAGGCGCAGATTCACACGCCGCCCTTCAGGGAAAAGCTTCTTGCCATTGCCGAGCACAACCGGGTACACATGCAGGCTATATTCGTCAATCAGATCATGCTCGACCAAGGTATGAACCAATACACTACTGCCATCGATGACAATGTTCTTACCGGGCTGTGCTTTCAAGTTCCGCACTTCCTCGACCACATTGCTGCTAATCAAGGTGGAGTTACGCCATGCCGAGGTCGTTGTCAGTGTGGTGGAAACCACATACTTCGGCATGGTGTTCATGAGATCACCAAAAATATCACCGGCTGGCATAGGTTCAAATGCCCCGCCATGAATTTGCCATGTTTTGCGTCCTAAAAGCAGCGTGTCACTTTGGCTCATTTCCTGAAAGAAGTGCGCGCCAATGTCATCGTGCCAGAACGACCACGTCCACCCGCCATGGGTAAAGCCGCCCTCGGTATCTTCTTCTGCGCCACCAGGTGCTTGTATGACATTGTCCAACGACACAAACTCTGCTACAACAATGTTTCGCATACTTCCCTCCATACTGAGCAGCAACGCTCGACTTTCAACAGTATAGCACACCTTATGCAACCGAGCCAGAAGGTTTGGAAATCTTCGTCCTCCCAACTCCTCTCCGCACAAGGCGACATATTAAACAATCTTATTCCACCACGAAGCCGCGTTCTTTCAGCAGGTCTACGACCTGTTCGACATGCTCGGCTTGTATGTGGACAAGGCGGCTTTCTCGCTCTAACTCGGTACCGAGGAATGGTGCGAGTTCACCATCGTTACGCAGGTCTTGTAGGACTGATGCCGACAAACGCACCATTGGCGTGTTCTCCACAGTTACCGTGTGCTGTCCAGGATAGCCACCGCCCCACAACTTTAGTCGAATCAGAAATGAGGGTGGTATACCACCCTCACAATACTGGTGCAGAAAGTGTGTGATGGCATCAAGCGAGAGATTAGCATTCCGCGCACGTTGTAGAGCGGTCGGCGTAATTCTGCGCCATCCTGTCAGGTCATCAAGGTCGCTGAAACGCTCAACCGCCGCCATCAGGTAGAGATCAGTCACAGCATAGAAGGGTTGGAGCAAGCCATCATCGTGCAGTCTCCATTGTGGTTCACGCACGGCGAGATGTCCATTGTCCGATACGATATCCTGCGTCGGTGCGGTGACGAGCGAGGGTAAGTAGTCGCGTTGCCAGAGAAATGTTTGAATCGTGGGTAGTTGCTGTGGCAGAACTTCGACCAGACATGGTGCTAGACGACGACCTAGCAGAGTGCGTGTCTGCTCATGGGCGAAGAGTTCATCTAGCAGAGCCGACTCGTCAACCTCAAGCAATGTTGCATTGCGCCACATCTCTATGCGCCGTGCCTGACGCTCCCACTCCACAAGCGAATAATGCACGTTTTGCGGCACATCGCCGCCCGATGCCTGCTCTAAAATTCTTTTGATGTCCTCCGCGTGTAATCCTGTCTGAATTGCACGTGTCACACTGGCTTTTGTGATGCGATACTGTGCTATGTGTTCCAGACTAACACGCTCCGCGAAACGATCAAGTTTGACAAGCAAAGCTTCGGAAGTGGGAGCTAGCGCGACAAGCTCGAAGTTTGGCTGTACAATGAGGCGTCCCGCTGGAATTTCATCCCCACGAGGCGCGGTACCACTTAAGAGGAAGAGGGCACCGGATGTCAGACGAAATGTTGTTGGCGTGGCCTCGTTATCTACCTCTATCACACCTAGCCAATGCAAAGGGCCTGTGATAACGGTGCGAATGAAACCTCCCTCCACCATGTGCCAGCCCTCACGATGCGTTAACCACCCACGCCGAAGCCGAAAATCCCAACCATATGGATTACTACTACTCATATAGCGTTCCGCACGTGGTCCATACTGGCGCGGGAAGAGCAGATAGGGTGCGTAGAGCTTGGTACGAGCAATGAAGGTTGCGAGATCATGCCACTCATTGAGCTGTTCATGTTCAACACGTTCTATCACCACGTGACGCCCCCGCATCGTTTCTTCGTGTGGAGCATCGAAAGGCGATGGACCTGGACGTACATTGATATCAGGCAAGTAGAGCATCTCGTTCCAGAAAGGCGTGTCTTGCCAGATTGTATAACAGCGACGCGCTCGCTCAAAAAGTGGTAGCGAAAAGAACGCTTCTGCTTCAAGAACGTGTAGTGTGCCTTGTCGCTCAGAAAGCAATTGGAGTTTCATTAGCAGGAGCCGTAAGAACAAGAGATAGGGAATGTCGCTTTCCTGGCGTATCAGTTCACCCTGTATCCGTTGTGCTTGCCCGCTATATCCCATGTGTTCCATGACTTGCCGTAAGGCCGCACGCGAGAGAAGACCGTTACTGACAAGTGACAAGCCTTCACGCAAAGAAGCGATCAGCGACCAATAGAGATAGAGCGCACGTTGCAGGTTGCGTACTCCTTCACCAACGTCCTCTCTCTCCGCGCTTGCTTCATGGCTTGTGAGAAATGTACTAAATGGCTCTTCCATGCCCCATAGTTCGCGCACAATCGTTTTCACGGCTTCAGGCACAATCAACACACCATCGTGGATACCACTTGCATAGTCGCGCCCTACAAAGTTTGTTTGTTTACCCCAGTAAAGCAGACCTTGTAGCAACAGGTGACGAATAGCTTGCTCAAAGATGCCGTGGGGATGCGCGACAGGATACTGCGGTGGTGTACCCAGGCTCATTGTGCTTCTAACTACTTGTCCCTGCGTTCGTTCCATTGAGGCAGAAGCGACTTCTTGCTTTACTGCCGCAAGCACGTCTCCATTTGTGAGGTAGAGCGCGAGGTCACGACTATTCGCACGCCCACCACACGCAACCAATTCACGCACAATGTACGCTTCGGGAGCGTCGAGACCGCGTATAACGCGTACAAGGTCTGGACGATTCAGCAAATATTGCGCAACCTCTAGCGGTTCTGTGGGCAGAGCTGTTGTCGCTGGAGATTGTTGGTCTCGCGTGAGTCGTCCTTTCAAGACCGTTTGCAGGTGATATTCAGGGGCCGTCTGCAATAATTCTACGTCACTCTGTTCCATTATTACTTATCCTCGTCATGCAGAAGTGGTGTCTGCCCACGACGCTTAAGATCATCAATAATAGACTCTGCCCCAGACCTTTTCAAAACATGGAGTGTGGGAGAAATGGTTTGCACGATCTGTTCATCTATCGTGGTCGTAGCGGATAACTCACGCATGACCACAGTGTCCACAGCTTCTAGCATATGTACCTCTGTATAAATACGCACACGTCCATAGCCAGCCAGCCATCGTTCCAATTGTGCGAGCAGACGCGCAACTGGACTTGTTGGAAGTGCGTTTGTCTGTTTCTCAAGAGCGCGCAACAAGTCCAGTAGGGCTGTCAATCGGCGTCCTTCTCCAAGGGCACGGCTAATTGTTTTAGGCGTAATATGATAATGAAGCCGTCCCCGACGTGTCCCGGCAGGCTCTGTCAAAGACTCCATTATCTGAATGATAGGCCATGTCTCCACTGAACATTCGACAAGTGCGTCTTGCTCATTAATCACTTCCACCGTGTTAGCGAGCGAGGGAAGTCCAATATTCGTAGGTGTTGTACGTTCCTCTTCTTGCGCGCCTGACACTCCATTTAGAAGCCACTCGGCAAACGGTGTCAGACGAAACGCGAGCAGGCGTCCATCACTGGAAAGAGCTACATCACATGCACCCCACCAATGTAGAGGGCCGCGTAAAAGATGCGAGAGATAATACAGTTCAGCATGCAGCCAATCAGTGAGTTTATCAGGGTGAAGCGGGCGTCCCTCTTCTTGCTCAATCCACCAATGCGGTGAGGCATAGAGACGTTGCCGCTTCTGCAAAAAGAGTGGGTTAATGCGGTAAACAAAGCGAGCGAATGCATTGAAACTAATCCATTGATCAACTGGTGTTTCTGCCAGGAGCGCAATCAAGGTTTGACGTGCCTCACTATTTTCTGCCTCTAATTCGCCCGAACGCAGAATGGGATGATTCATAGAAACGGTGCGGCAACGTAGGCGTAAACCATCCTCTTCCAGTGCAGACAAATCTTCATAGGAGTGATGCGTGAGCCAGAGTTCAAAAAGGTCATGGAGCACTTCATCACGCGTTGGGCCAAGGAGTAGTTGTGCTGTATTTGCAAGGACGCGCAGATGTGCGGTACCTTTATCATCTTTATGCAGAATATCTGAAAGACGTAAAAGACGTGTGGCAAAGCGCAGGAGTGCTGGTGAAGCAGGAAGTGTTGCCTGAGCCGTCGTGATAAGCGAGGCTTCTGGCTCGTCGGGTGGTGATGGCAAGGCAATTGAGCCATCACCTGTGATTGGACCTGTGCTACGAGCGGTAAATGTACTAGCGGGACGGACCTGTGCAAAGCGGTCCTCGCGCACACCCTCGATACTTGATTGCATACCATCTAATGTGCGTGCGACAAGTAACAGTGTCGCGGCTAATGCATATGGGTTAGCTTCTTGAATAGAATGTACTGGGTTTTTGTCATCATGGACATCGAAGAGCGTCACAGGTGCAGAAACACGCAGTGCTATTCGTACCTCAAGCGGCACATACCAACCAACATCAAGCAGGACACCGTTCAGGCCAATGCGTTGCTGCGAAGAGCTATTCAAGCTTGTCCGAAAGAGTAGTGCTTTGCCCTGTAAGGCAAGCAGCACAGTTTGAAGTTGATGGGGTTGTCCCAGGTTAAAACGCTCGAAGAGTCCTCGTAGGTCTTCGTCCATCATCGAGCCGCCTGCGAGAGTCAATGCAGCCAACAATTGACGTTGTGGCTTTTCAAGCGTTGCGGCAACTCGACGCACGGCTTCGGGATGCTGTAATTCTTCCAGAATCGCGTCCGTGAGTTGTTGCTTGTTCATGCCGTTGGTGACGATCTCATATTCGCGTGCGATGCTCCGTAAATCGCTTAGTCCAAGCAGTGTAACAATATCTGCAAGGTTAGTTAATGGTGCAGGACCACGTTGTGGCAGTGAGGGTTTGCGTACACCAAGTGGACGTACTGGTTGCGACGCGATCTCGTCTGTTTGCGGTAATCTCATGTCTCCTGTTTCGTGTAAAGGTATGTCGAGTGGAGGAGCATCAGTTACAAAGACCATTGGACGCGCCAACCATTGATAGAGCAAGGCAGCAGCATGTGGACAAATCGTTGGTACAGCTGGTGGATGTTGACCACAGGGGCAGCGATTTTCCCATTGCGTGACGCTTTGTATTTCAAGATCAACAGGGTAAGCAGTGCTGTGTGCTGTCTGTACGGAATTTGGAGATGACTCTACTGCTACTGTATTTGTCGCTAATGCAGTTTTACGCGATGCATGAGGAACATCGACAACGCCAGCAATACGTAGCCCTTGACGTTGTGTTGTGTGTACAGCCCCAATACGATAATATTCTTGTCCCAACGATGCAGCCGCCAGCCCTGCCATATGAATAATATCGGTGGCGCGTAAACGCTGCAAAACGCTGGGTACAACATTCTCCATATGCAATGCCTGTTATACCACTACTAAAATGAGTCGATACAATAATATAGTTCGACTATGATAACATGAACGCGCATAAGGGTCAATCTTGGGGAGAAGTGATTTCGAGGAGAGAGGTGCTTATGATTGAACATGTTTAATCAT
>CAZZVE010000167.1:0-471 GCA_964657325.1 uncultured Ktedonobacterales bacterium | reverse complement strand
CCTCTCTTCTCGAAATCACTTCTCCCTTGACACTACTGTCATATTGCTCGTACTATTAATAATATTACTTGTATAACATCCCTTGAGCAAAAACACGTAGCGTATATCATAGAAGAGTATGTTTCCGTCGTAGGAAAGGTTATAAGAACCCATGTCTAACATTTTTAAATTGCTTGCAGATCAAGAGAAATTCACCGACGAGCTTTATGCATTTGTCACAGACCCAAATGCTGACAATCGCAATGATCGCGCCATCGTAAGTGTCCTGCATGAAGTCGCGCCACAAATCGTATCCGTTGCCGAATGCATGATTATCGACGGTGTTGACGAGCGACACTATGTCGAAGAGTATGTTCACGCCGTACTTAACGGCGAAGGCGCAACAGAGTATTAGTTGCCTGCCGACGCTGTTTGCATGACAGGGCTTGCCCCTGTCATGCTACTTACCAAGCCGATTAAAGCAAACTATTC
>CAZZVE010000166.1:0-11648 GCA_964657325.1 uncultured Ktedonobacterales bacterium | reverse complement strand
AAGGACGTGATACATCGGTCCCTACAGATTAAATCACAATATGATTAGCGTCCCAACAGAAACGCTAACAAGCTGCTTGCCGCAGGTGTTGCGGCATTGATGATAAACTGCGCGGCAACCGTTAGGATAACTAATGCGGCTGCGGCAAACGTAATGGATGTGCCGAGACCAATTGGCGTCGTCAAACGATCTTGTTTGAGCGGAGCATCAAAGTACATAGACTTGATGATACGCCCATAGTAAACAAGCGAGACGATACTGTTAAGCAAGGCGATAATGACGAGCCAGTTGAGACCAAGACCCCAGGCAGTACTGAAGATAATGACCTTACTCCAGAAACCTGCTAACGGTGGAATACCAGCAAGTGAGGCCAGACACGCCGCCGTTCCTGCCGCCAGGAGTGGTGAGCGTCTCGCCAGACCTCGGAAGTCTTCAATTCTGTCGCCACCAGTCAGATCGCCAAGGGCGATGATACCAGAGAAAGCTCCAAGATTTGTCACCACATAAATCAGGATGAAGAACAACACAGCTGCATTACCATCGGAGCGACCACTCGCAAAGCTGGCAACGAAGCCAACAAGAATGTAACCAGCCTGCGCAATACTTGAGTAAGCCATCATGCGCTTCGCGTTGGTTTGTACCGCCGCCACGAAGTTACCAAGCGTCATCGTCAACACAGCGACAATCGAAATCACCACGACTAAAGTTGTGAGGTTGACTCCGCCAAGACCACCATCAATGAAGACACGAATGAGTGCGGCGAAGCCTGCCGCTTTAGAACCCACTGAGAAAAACGCGGTTGCCGGTGTTGGCGCACCCTCGTAGATATCGGGTGCCCACATGTGAAAGGGTACAGCAGATATTTTGAAGCCGAAGCCTGCTAGGATCAACACACCTGCGACAAGTTCCATCAGGTTACCCTGCAACGAGATGATAGGGTTGCCAGCATGAATACCGCTCTTAATCAGGGTCGCAATGCCCATCAGATCGGTTGTACCGGTCAAGCCATACAGTAACGCAAAACCATAAAGCAGAATAGCCGAAGACATGGCACCAAGCAGTACATACTTGACTGCCGCCTCTGCTGACTTCTCATTTGCACGAATCAGACCCGCCATCACATATAAGGGGATGCTTGTCAATTCGAGTGAGATATAGATGGTGATAAGCTCGGTTGTGCTTGCCATCAGCATCATGCCCACGACAGAAAAAAGCATGAGCGTATAAAACTCGCCATCGGACTTTATATACTTCGTGACGTAATCGTATGACGCGAGAATCATCACAAACGCGATGAGCAAGAACACAATCTTAAAGAAGACAGCGTATGAATCAACCGAAAGCATATTAGAAAAGGCATGATTGGCGTGTGAGAAATCCAGGATAAAGATTTGCGAAATCGTCAGTGCGATTGGCACAAGCAGGCCAATCAGCGCAGTCGCCACCACGACGATGCGCCGTTTTGTGAACAGATCTACTGCCATCACCACCAGAGCGAGTAGAGTCAGGCTTGCCTCTGGTGAGAGTAAGTAGAGATCAGACAACTTGAGCATCATATAAGTACTCCCTAACGTAGCATCTCTACTTTACAACAGCCGAGGCCGCGTGCATAAGCTGGCTCAGGCTAGGTGTAATCACATTAATAAGGGCTGTCGGGTAGATGCCAACAAACACGATGAGTCCTGCTAGCGCGAAGAGCGGAATCAGCTCGCGTGGACTTGCGTCAGGTAGCCAATCCCATTTCTTGTTAAACGGACCATAGAAGACGCGCCGAATCATCCACAAGAGATAGCTAGCCGTCAGAATCATCGTGAAGACGGATATCACTGTAACCGCGGTCCAGACCTGGAAGCTACCCGTAAACACCATGTATTCCGCGACAAAACCCGCCAATCCAGGCAGACCAAGCGAGGCAAGAGCAGCAAAGGTGAACAGCGTGGCGAGCATAGGCATACGTTTGGCAACACCACCAAAGATGGCAATCTCACGTGTATGTGCCTTGTCGTAGATCACGCCGACACAGAAGAACAACAGACCCGTAATGATGCCGTGACTAAACATTTGCACCGTCGCACCCGTGAGAGCAGCCATTCTAAAGGCAGCATCCCCTGTGCCAGTCGCGGCTGCCACACCTAACAGAATGATACCCATGTGGCTCACGCTTGAATAGGCAATAAGCTTCTTCATATCCGTCTGTACTAGACAAATACCAGCACCATAAATGATGTTGATAACCGCGAGTACAGCTAGTACACCAGAAAACTGATGTACACCCTGTGGAAAGAGAACCAGGCAGAAACGAATCAGGCCATACGCACCCATCTTGAGCAAGATACCAGCAAGAATAACACTAACCTCTGTTGGTGCATCGGTATGTGCATCAGGCAACCATGTGTGCAACGGGAACATCGGTATCTTGACAGCAAAGGCAGTGAAGACGAGCAGGAACGCGATAAGTTGTAAGCTCGCTGAAACACCGATGAGCGGTATTTGCACATTACCAACAAGTAAGTGCGATGACAAAAGGTCTAATCGTGCTGTTGTGCCACCCGATTGTGTGTAGACAAGGATGAAGCCAGCGAGCATGAAGACACTACCAAAGAACGTGTACAGCAAGAACTTCCATGCTGAATAGATACGTCCGGGTACACCATGCTTGATAGCCTCGTTGCCCCAGATGCCGATGAGCAAGAACATCGGAGCCAGTTCCACTTCCCAGGACAGGAAGAACAGGAACATGTCGAGTGAAACGAAGACGCCCATAACGCCTGTTTCGAGCAAGAGAATAAGCGCAAGATATTCCTTGACGCGCGGCTTCTCCCAGCCACCAATAATGGCAAGCATTGTGATGAGGGCGTTCAAGACAACCATTGGCAGGCTCAAACCATCAATACCAACAAAATAGTCAATATTGAAATGGAACGTGCCAGCATTAAAGTTAATCCATGGAATGTCTATCGAGTCAGGCAGATGCTTTAAATCACCAAAGTTGCTAAAGCCGCCGTTTGCCAGAATACGAAAGAATATAATCATCGAAAGCGCAAAAACGAGCGCCGAAAAAACGAGCGCAATCCAGCGAGCGATTCTCACTGGTGCTGCAAGAGTTCCTACCGCACCAATCACAGGCAGTAGGAGAATCCAGGTTATATCACTTGTGAATATGTTCATCCTGTTTTCCTTTTATCCTTACTACCTTGCCACGTAATTGACTACTATAAGCACAACAGCTACAAGCACCGCAACACCACCGAAGAACGTAACCATGTAGGACTGAACTCTACCCGTCTCGGTGTAGCGAATATCACGCCCAAGCGTTGTGACAAGACGTGCCACACCATTGACAATACCATCGACGATGTAGGTATCAAAAGCTTGCTCAACATGTGAGAGACCCAGCACACCATATTTGATGATCCAGCCATACAAGTCGTCAACATAGTAGCGATTGTAGAGAATACGGTGAATAGTTTTCAGTGCCGCATTATTCTCCACAAGATTGTGCAAACGCTCTTGATTTAAGCGGGCATACATGAAGTAAGCCGTACCAAGTCCTATCAATGCGACAGCAATACCTAGATAGGTCAGTGGATCAGTAAACAATCCACCAAAGTCGAGTGGAACTGCACCGCGCTGTACATAGGGGAAGAAACCGAACCAATAGCCAGCAATCACTGATGGAATAGCGAGCAATATTAACGGTATCGTCATTGAGAGCGGTGACTCATGGGGCTCACCGACACCTCGATACGTTCCACCCCATAAACCACCAAGCTTTCCATCTGTATTGCCAAAAGCCAGGATATAGGCACGCAACATGTAAAACGCGGTTAACCCTGCTGTACCAAGTGTAATAATATATAACGCCCATTGCCCACGCTGAGCGGCAAGACCAATGATGGTGTCCTTACTATAGAAACCAGCTAAGAACGGGAAACCAGAAATTGACAACGTAGCAATCAGCCATGTGATAGCGGTAATCGGCATCTTTGGTCCGAGACCACCCATCAGACGCATATCTTGAACTTCTTTGTGTGTGGCATGATGCAGTGAGTGCAACACACTACCAGCACCTAAAAAGAGCAACGCTTTGAAGAATGCATGTGTGAAGAGGTGGAACATGCCAGGACCCGTACCATAAAGATACGGAGTATTACCGAGACCAGAGAGGCCAAGGCCAACAAACATATAGCCAAGCTGACTAATGGTTGAGAAGGCCAACACACGCTTGAAGTCAGACTGCACAAGCGCGATTGTCGCTGCAAAGAGTGCCGTGATACCTCCAACCCATGCTACTGTTAGCAAAGCAGTAGGACCTGCCGCAACAAAGAGCGGGAAGACACGCGCCACCATATACACACCAGCAGCAACCATTGTTGCCGCATGGATCAGTGCGCTAACAGGCGTTGGACCTTCCATAGCAGACGGTAGCCATACATGGAGAGGTACCTGAGCCGATTTACCAATAGCACCGCAGAAGACCAGGATCATTGCCGTTGCCAACAAGCCCTGACTCATAACTTGTGGAGCTCTGATAAACAAGGTGGGAAAATCGAAGGTACCTGTATTGGCGAAGAGAATCATGATACCGATGATAAAGCCAACATCACCAATACGGTTCGTGACGAACGCCTGCATCGCCGCGTTCGCTGGTGATGGACGCTGTTCTTCCGGCTTAGCCTTCTTGTTAATCCAGAAGCCAATCAGCAGGTAAGAACTCAAGCCCACTAGTTCCCAACCAACAAAGATAACCAGGAAATTTTGGGCAAAGACAATGACCAGCATTGAGAAAGTGAAGAGCGCAAGGTATGCATAGAAACGCGCATAGCCCGCCGAGTCTTCCATATACCCTTGTGAATAGTAATGAACCAGGAGCGAAACGGTTGTCACAACCACCATCATAGCGATAGCAAGCGTATCGAGATGGAAGGCAATTGTATAATTACCAGCAGTTCCTTGTGTAAACCAGTCGTAGACAAAGACTGGGACACCACCACTCTTTTGGAATGCGGTATCACCTAACGAGACGAAGAGCAGCACCCAAGCATAAATGGCTGCAAGGAGCATAATGCCAATACCGACATAGCCACTTACAACCGCACCTGTTGAGAGATGCGCGACCTTGGGGTCCTCGTCATCATCTTCGCCAGAATCATCAAGGTTCGCTCCGTGTACATCGGCGGCATGATCTTCGGCATGAGCAACAGAATCTTTTGAGCCGCGATCAGTCGCCGCACTTGTAACGCCTGGCACAGTTGCATAGGCGAGTTCTGCACCTGCATGTGCCTCTTGTTCACTGCCCTGAGCATCGTGTGAACCATGTTCGTCGTGCGTGACGATGCGTACCTTCTTCGGACGGCTCTGCATGTCCCAGACGCGGGTTCCAAACACGATGACGACGAAGGACAGGAGTGGCGCGAATAAGACCAACCATGAATATTGATACATAGCATTCACCACTTCATCATGTCAATTTCGCTCACATCCACAGTATCACGTTTGCGGTAGATCGAGATAACCATCGCCAGCGCAACCGCAGCTTCTGCAGCCGCCACAGTGATAATGAAGATAGCGAAGATTTGTCCAGTCAAGAGACTTGAGAAGTCTAACCCATTCGCCTTGACATGGTTAAAAAAAGAAAAACCCACTAGAGTAATATTGACCGCATTAAGCATGATCTCGATACCCATAAGTACCGCAATCGCATTACGCTTAGCAATCGCACCATAGAGTCCAATACAAAAAAGAATGGCACCGAGTACTAAAAAATGATTAAGTGTAAGTCCCATAATGTACTAGTCCTCCCGACCGATGACAATCGCACCAATGATTGCGACGAGCAATACAAGCGACGCAACCTCAAAGGGGAGTACATAACTGTATCCAGTTGGGCTATAGAGAAGTTGCCCGATGCGCACTACATTGCTCACATTTCCTGGCAACGGACTCGAAACACCAACATTGCTTACAGCATGCGCGCTGTTCATCTCAGCGTAAATGATGCCAGCACCAACGAGAATACTCACGATGGCTCCAAGCCACCACTGTTTGCTCACGGGATTTGTACTCTCTTTACCCGTAACACGCGTCAACATAATTGCGAACAGAATAAGAATAGTGATCGCACCCACATAAATGAGGATTTGCACAATAGCGATAAATTCGGCATTGAGCAAGACATAGATACCAGCAGCCATCGCAAACACTATAACCAGCGCCAACGCGCTGTGTACGATATTGCGAAGACCTACCACCGCCAATGCTGATCCCACCAGGATCACAGCGATGATCCAGAAGACAAGGGTGGCAAAGTCCATAGTGAAATAACCCTCCACATGACGTTGGACTGTAATTTCAAATCTCATGAGAGAGGAAAAGAATATTACATCCCTGTTGAATAGTTCCTATAGGTATTGTATCATCCATAGCACGGCACAAAAAACCGAGCAATAGAGCGTATGTTCCCACTTGCGATTCTAGCAAAACAAACGCGTTGTGACAAGGGGAAAGAGCATGGATTCTGTTTCGTTCCCTTATAACACGTTTGAGGAAAGCGGATACAATACATCTTGAACGCCAACTGGGACGTATTCTTTAGTGATAGATATAATTTTTTGAGTAATTATGATATACTCTACGTTGGATACCCCATCCACTGTTAATAGATAAAAGGCACGGACTGCAATGAGTGTAACGCGAACAACAACGACACAGGATGCTTCCGATGATGTGAGATGCACACACTGTAATAGTGTTTTGCCTCCACAGGCAACATTTTGTAGTACTTGTGGTGAACGAGTCCAGAGCAATTCACTACAAGCAACACTACCGGATACAGCAGATATTACTGAACGCTATCGTATAACATCTCTTTTGTACCGCAATGCTTGTACGCAAGTGTTTCTGGCAACGGACACACTGCATTCCCGTCCTGTTGTCATTCGTAATATAGATATCACTGATTTGAATGACGATGCAAAGCTTCAGGCAGTCAAAGTGGCACAACACGAGTATGATGTGTTGCGGCGTCAGCATATCCCTGATGTGACTCCGCTTATCGACCTGCGCTATTTCCAGGAGCATCTCTATACTGTTGGAGGATGGCCCTTTCCACTTCCTGAAGATACCCAGGAGGGGAGTAGCAAAGCTTTTACACACACTCTACACGATCTACTGCAAAGTGGTATTGGACTTCCAAGCGAACAGGTAGCACTTGCATGGCTGTATCGTCTTAGTGGTGCTATTGCGCGCTTACACAATATGGATATTGTGCTGGGTGATCTTGATCCGACGACAATTGTAGTTAGTGATGCGACCTATAATGGTATTCCTGCACTCGCCATCTCATGGCTGCCCACAGTTATACGCTCGTTGACAACATCGAGCAGTACAAATGAAGGTCGGTTTGTGGCACCAGAGGCGCGTATTGGTACAGTGGAAGCGCGCTCGGACATCTACAGTCTCGGTGTCCTGCTCTACTTATTGCTTACAGGGTCCGTACCCGATGAATCAACCTCGACGCAACGTCCGTGGCATGGTCTACGTGAGGCAAATCCACGTATCTCAGGCACCATTGAAGCTATTATAATGCGGGCACTCTCCACCGATATGTCTAACCGCTTCCAACGCGTCGAAGAGATGGAAGAGGCATTGCTGCTAGCACTTGAGCAATTTTCTGAAACACATAGAGTGCGCCCCAGAACACATAAAAATGGTAAACGTGGTACAGCAATGAATGGACAAGCGACGATAGACTCGAAGGATGACGCCGAAGAGGTGACAATCTCTATCGTATCTTTACAGTCACAACTCGCGCGATTGCAATTCAACCAACCTGAGGTAGGACCGGAAGATGTCCAGGACGGATATGTGTTGGCACGAGACGCTATTGCCGATACACCCACGATATCCACTGCTCATATCCGTGATGCTCTGCTCAACTCAGTGATCGATACACCACAGCCTGTAGAAGAGAACGAGACACTCGAAGATGAGACACCATCTATAGATGAAGCTTTACCCGAACCAATGCCAAGAGCTACACCAGTACCTATAAGTAGTACAACAGGTGAAATACCTTTACTACAGCGTTTTACAGAACGAATTACCGGTGTTTTGCCTGCACTAAAACCAAAACGTCGTCCTGCTGAAGACACCTCTTCAACTGAGACACAAACAGACGCAACCGGGATGTCGTTTTTTAAGCGACTCCAACGCTTCTTGCTTGGTGAACAACAGCATACGACAACAGCAGCTGCCCTGATTGAAACGCCATTGCGTGTACAGCCAAATCAAGGCTATACGATTCGTATTCACCTGATGGGACGCGAGATAGCAACCGCGCCATCTGGCTCGAAAAAAGGCACACAACCCGTTGGCTTGAGTGCAATCGTTCGTGACGAGATCGTGCATATCGAGGTGCGATCAGCCATCTTTCAAAACTACGCCTACGTCGCGCAACGCGCGGATGTGCAAATGCCCGGCGACGGCTTCGCAGCCGAAGTACTCATTCCAATGCAGACACTTTCAGATGGCCCTAGTGGACGCCGCGAACGCCTACACATCTTCTTTATGGATGAGATGAAGCGTCCACTCTACGAAAAGCCATTTGCCGTCGAAGTCTTTGTGTCACGCCTCGTCCAATCCGGCCGTGAAGGGCATAATGTGCTGACAATTCCCCTGTAGAGACCGATGTAGCGCGTCCTTCTCGGCAATGGGAACACGAAGAGGACGCGCTACATCGGTCCCTACAGATACGCCTTCATCCAAATAAGAAGACTGTTGCGCCCATCATAGCGTAGAGCAGGATAAGCAGTAACCCTTCGAGCCAAACCAGCTCGCCATCTTTAGTAATTTCGCTAAAAAGAAATGTGGTGATACTTAACACGGCTAGCTCGACAATACTAAACACGAGGTCCAGACGTTTTGGTGTGAACAAGCTTACCAGTACGAGTACGGGAGCCATAAGGAGAGCTATTTGGATTGAAGAGCCAGCCGAAGCCGCCAGAACCATGCCAACTCGCTTATCTAAGGCCATCGAGATGGTGTTAAAGTACTCTGGCAAACCTCCAATCAAAGGAATAAAAATCAAGCCAACAAATGCTGGATTTAAGTGCAACACTTCTGTAACAGGCTCAATTGCCCCTACGAGTATTTCTGAAAGGATCGCAACGCCAACAGTTGCGACCGTAAGAAGCAAAAGACCACGCCACAGTGGAGCTTTCTTTTGCTCTTTTTGCTCTTTTTGTGCCTCTTCTGTCCTGGGTGTATTGACCCCTTTTATCGTGTCCACAGTTCCATCAATCTGCTTTAACATACCGCTTTTGTTCGACACAGCACTGGTAGCAACGGTCTGTCTAAAAGCAAGCAGACGCGCGATTGCGACCTCTGAACGCGCCCCTATAACAGGGTCAACCTCTTCATCGGTACCCTTGTCACCAATGTGAAAGACGCTAAACAGAATGGATGCAGCATAGCCTAATAGCAGAAAGACAGCGATGAAATCGGAGAGCAATTCGCCACGTTCCATAATCAAGGTTTGGTGTGAACGTGTCGCAAGCAATTCCGCGACGGTGGGCAACAGTAGACCACCAATACACAGGGCAAAGAGCGATGCATATTGGCTTGCGGGTCGTACCTCAAATTTCAAACGTCCGTGCTTGAAGCCGCCCACACACACTGAGACTCCAAGTACTAGCAGAGCATTACCGAGAATGGTGCCGATAATGGAGGCTCGCACAACATCGACCAG
This sequence comes from uncultured Ktedonobacterales bacterium, assembly GCA_964657325.1. Taxonomy (GTDB): domain Bacteria; phylum Chloroflexota; class Ktedonobacteria; order Ktedonobacterales; family Ktedonobacteraceae; genus JBBQVS01. Next base: position 1,900 of record CAZZVE010000166.1, on the reverse strand, counting down.
ACCTTGACTCAACGCAAGGATGCCGATAATCAGCTCTGTTGCGTTGCCAAAGGTGGCGAAGAGCAGGCCACCAATACGCTCACCTGTATGCTCCGCGACCTGCTCCACCGCTTCACCAATTAATGCTGCTAGCGGAACAATACCTAAAGCAGCTATAATGAAGAGGACAAGAGGTGGAATATGCAGCACGTCCAAAATAGGAGCTAGTACAGCAAAGACAAGCAAGAAATAGAACCAGCGTGGCATACATGTTTCTCCCGTTTACAATTTTCTTGATGTTTATTGTACATGACTCAAGAGTTATACGATAGGAGGAAGTTTGTTTTTCCACATCATTTTTTGTCACAAAAATATTTTATAGGAGCAATTCATGGCAAAGTATTCGGCGGGTGTTGGCGAGGATGGAACTTCGTCTTTGGAGCAGAATGAGCATATACACACAACGCAGCATCATAGAACACATCGAGAAGAACCAGAAGACCGTATAGCCAGTGTTTCAGGGAATCTATTAGAGAAAGCTGACTCTCTTATTTATGCCATTGTTGGCATTTCTTTTCTCGTTGGCGCGCTATTCGCGCTTGTCTACAGTTTCTGGGACTTCGGCACCAATATTACAGCAGCAATAAGCCAGCGTAATACTGGAGGTGTAGCAACAGCTGTTATTGGGTTTGTTTCTGGCCTACTGCTTGTGCTTATCATTATGGAGGTGTTGGGAACCGTTATTCACTATTTAAAATCACATGCTACCTCACTCCGTCCCTTTCTTTTCATCGGTATCGTTTCTGCCACACGAAGCATTCTCTCGATTGGTGCCAGACTCTCCATTGGAAGTGGTGACAGTGGCAAGACAATAACAGCAAACTTCGAGAGCGCGATGATTGAGCTGGGTGTGAGCGCGCTTGTCATCCTCGCACTGGGCATTACACTCAAGTTACTCGGCAGATTGGTCGAGATTGGCGCGCACGAGTAACATCTTGTCTTCCAAATTGGCCTTGACTGTCGCCCACTCGGTATCCAGAATGCTGTAGTAGACTGAGTGGCGATAGTAGCCATCGGGCAGAATCATATGATTGCGCAGAATACCTTCTTTTGCTGCACCGAGACGTTCAATAGCATGTTGTGAGACGAGGTTACGGCTATCCGTCTTGAATTGTACTCGAATTGCGTGCAATGTCTCGAATGCATGACGCAACAACAGGTACTTGCATTCTGTATTCACAGCAGTACGGCGTACAGATCGTGCTAGCCACGTTCCGCCAATTTCTAATCCTCGGTCTCGCGGTACAATGGTAAGATAGCGAGTCGAACCAACGACCTCACCTGTAGACAATTGAACAATAACGAATGGAATATCGCTTCCGTTAGCTTGCGCGCCTAGTGCTCCATCAATCCACTCATGCATCGCGGTCAGCGAAATAGAGAGATTATATGGCATATAGGACCAAATAGCATTGTCCTGTGCGGCACGAAAAAGAGCTTCGGCATGCTCTCTTTGTAACGGTTCTAATCGCACAACGTTCCCTTTGAGGGTAACGGGTTCTACCTCCATTGACATAAATGACTCTCCTAAAAATAAACAAAATAACAAAACAAGGGTAACTCAAAGGTACGTAAGCATGACAGGGGCTTGCCCTGTCGCTACTATACTTCTCACCACTACGTGGTAAGCCACGACGTGAGGTGAGTATAGTAGTGACAGGGCAAGCCCTGTCATGCCGCCCACCAAATCCATACTTGACAGCCCAACGATTGAGTAGCACAATAAGGGGGAACAAAACGCATTAACGTTCTCAACAGCTAGATGCAAACAAAGAGCCTACAACTCGTTTATTCTCATAAACGTATGAAAATTGCTTATACTATGCTGTATACTATCGAGAACGAATAATAGAAGATTATA
>CAZZVE010000165.1:0-11697 GCA_964657325.1 uncultured Ktedonobacterales bacterium | reverse complement strand
ATATCAAGACAAAAGGAAACGGTGATGACAACCACATCAAGTAAAACAACAAATGGAACACAAAAGGGTGCGCAACCAAATTACCACCCTAAATCATATGAGCTTCAAAAGTATGGAGCAATTCATGCTGTACCATTAGGTATGCCGGAGGAGACTCTAAAGCAGAACGTCGGTATGCTTAATCAATTGCTTGCAGATTCCATTACACTTTATAACCTGTACAAAAAGCACCACTGGCAGGTTACAGGTCCAACCTTCTATCAGCTTCATCTATTGCTCGACAAGCATGCTGGTGAAGTCTTGGCGACGGTTGACGCAATCGCTGAGCGCATTCAGACACTGGGTGGTGTTACAACAGGTATGCCGTTTGAAGTTGCTGAGATGACCAGGATCGAGCACCCGCCCACAGGCGAAGAAGATATTCCCGCAATGTTGGCCCGTACTGTCAATGCACACGCAACTGTTATCAAGGCGGTCCGCGAAGGTATTGAGCAGACGGATGATAACAAAGACTATGCAACGAACGATCTTTTGAGTTCAGTAGTTCTTCCAATGCATGAACTGCAAGTATGGTTTGTCTCGCAGCATCTGGTCAACACTCCAATAGTTGATAACACAGATGGAAGCGCGAGAGTGTAACTACTTTCCTTACAAACATAACCACTGGAGTCCGCATTCTGTACAGAATACGGACTCCAGTGGTTATGTTTGTAAAGAAAGCTAGCACTTCATCCCTTAACTATGATATAATGCATCCCGCTATATAAAGTATCCCTTATCTAATCACGCACAGGCGGTAAACGAGGACAGGTTATGCTCTACGATCATACAAAAATTCTTATAAAAGCAGGAGATGGCGGTGATGGCTCGTCGCACTTCCGCCACGAAAAATTTGCTCCCTATGGGGGACCCGACGGTGGTGATGGTGGGCGCGGTGGTAGTGTCTACTTTGAAGCTACTCATAATATCAATACACTCATTGACTACCGCTACCGTCACAGCTTCAAGGCTGGTTCCGGTGAAATGGGTATGCGCCAGAAAATGCATGGAGCCAAAGGTGAAGAGGTTGTGTTGCTTGTGCCGCAAGGAACGATTATTCGCAACGCCGATACGCAAGAAATAATCGCTGATCTGGTTGAGGATGGACAACGGGTCATGATCGCGCGTGGTGGGCGTGGTGGTCTCGGCAATACACACTTTGTCACATCCACGAATCAGGCTCCTAAAGAAGCGCAAAAGGGCGAACCTGGACAAGAACTTTGGATTACGCTTGAATTACGTCTGATTGCCGATGTTGGACTTGTTGGCTATCCAAATGCAGGGAAGTCAACATTGCTTTCCGTTGTTACAGCGGCACGACCAAAGATCGCTGATTATCCATTTACCACACTCTCACCAAATCTCGGCGTTGTCGAAGTTGGACAGCCACAATTTGGAGATGGCTTCGGCTTTGTTCTTGCCGACATCCCTGGTCTTATTGAGGGCGCGGCACAAGGCGTTGGGTTAGGACATGAATTTCTTCGTCATATTCAGCGTACACGTCTTTTGCTACACATCCTCGATGGCTCATCTCCTGACCGTGATCCATGGGAAGATTTTCTGGCAATCAACCGCGAACTACATGAGTACGACGAGCGGCTCTCTACGCGTCCACAAGTAGTGGTGCTGAATAAGATGGACTTACCGGAAGCACAAGAGCGGTGGCCCGAACTTAAGGCAAAAGCTGAAACGGCTGGCTATCCCGTCTTTGCTATCTCTGCCGCATCTCATCAAGGGACCGAGGAACTTATGCAGTTCACCTCGAAGCGTCTGGGCGAGATACAGCAAGAAGAGGCTGAACGCGCCGAGGTTCAAGCTGTTGCGGATATGGCAGGCCCTGTACTACGTCCGCAACCAGACGATGCTTTTGTTGTGACAAAAGAAAAAGGCGTGTACGTTGTCCGTGGCAAGCGAGTGGAGCGTGCTGTGAGCATGACCAAACTTGAGAACGAAGAAGGTATGGATCGTCTACAACTAACGCTTGAGAAGATGGGTGTTACTCAGGAGCTGGAAGCAGCAGGCGTACAGGTTGGCGATGTTGTACGATTTGGCAAAACCGAACTGCTCTGGGGCGAATAAACGGAACCTGATGAATATAGACAACCAAAAACGGGAATCGCTGTCCCTACCGCCATTGCCGGGTTCGAGTGTCAACGTTTATTAGAGATCGATAGTGCTGTTTAACAACATAGATCAGCTACTGTAGGGGCGCAATTGATTGCGCCCTACACCCGACATATCCGCATTCATTTGTCAAAGAGCATTATCACGTCCTTGTTGGCAATTGGTATGTAAAAAAAACGTGATACATCGATCTCTACAAGATTTTTCTTATATCCATTAACATCTCGTACATAAGGCCACGCATTAAATGTAAGAATTATGATATACTGATGCTACTATAGTATGTATCATTTAGTCAAATCGGTATTTATCGTTCGTGCCGTAGAATGCAGGTCGCGCTGATATATGGGAGAAACACTTACTCTTCTCTTTCGGAAGCATAAAGAGCATGCATATGAAGTACAGGTAAGGGAAAGCTGGTCTGGTCGCACAGTCATTGGTAACTTTACTCCTGCATATACAGGGAAGCAAGTAAATGCTTTACAAAAAAAACTCACAGGTCTCAAGAGTGACGATCAAGAATTACGTGTTATTGGGCAGCATCTCTTTTCAGCGTTATGTGGCAACGAAGATTCCAGCGCAGGACAGCACGAGGTTTCTGAACAATCAGTTCAAGCTGTCTTACGGAGTGTTATTCAACGAACATTAAGACGACGTGGTACGGTTGCTTTGACCTTTTGTTTTGAGCCAGAGTGCGGTGAGTTTGTCCAATATCCCTGGGAACTTCTGCACAACGGCGATCATTTTCTACTCGCTTCAGGTATTTTTACATTATCCAGAGCATTGTTACTGCCGGATGATCCTGCTGGTTGTGAACTTCCTATTCACTTACCTATGCGTGTGTTGTATATTGGCTCTACTCCCTCTGATTGTACGTCGTTAGAAACGGAGCGCAGTTTCCAGGCACTCAACAATGGTCTCGCCCCTCTTATTGAGAGTGGTCAGGTGCAGGTGGACAAATTAGAGCCAGCGACATTTGATGAGCTAGTACGCTACCTCAACTCTTACGGAGGAGTGAGCAGGCTAAACGATAGCGAGACGGTGGTACCATGTTACGTCGTGCATTTTGATGGGCATGGGGCATATGGACGCCTCTGTACAAAGAATGCATGTGAGAAGCTGAATGATCCCTCTGCTCAGAAGTGCGTTGATTGTGGAGCCTCACTTAATCGTATCAAGCCACAAACCTACTTATGTTTTTGTACAGAAACAGGGTGTAATCGCTATATTGATACGCAATCATTGCGTGATCTCTTCCTCAGTGGTGATGTACGTCTTGCTGTGTTTTCTGCCTGTGAGACTGCGACAGTAACTACTGTGCAATCACACAAGCAACGAAGGACAGCTGTTGATGCAACACTCGCAACTGCGCTTGTTATGGCACAGGTACCTGCTGTCATTGCCATGCCTTTCTCTCTTCAAGACGACATCAGCCCAACATTCATTTATCATTTTTACGAAGCAGTTGCTGATGGCCGTACTCTGGAGGAAGCTCTTTCACGTGCACGTCAAGCATTGCTTCCAACGCATCAAAGAAGCTGGTTCATTCCTGTTCTCTATCGGCATGTCGTTGAGGGCAAAGAAGGGCCTGTTGCCCTGATAGCGAATGAGGATGAGGACGCATCAGAAGAACACGATCATCCTCTTGAGCATATGGATGTTCCTACAACGTATATAGGGCGTGAGCAAGAGCTACGTGACCTTAGTGAAATGCTCTCCTTAGCGACGCAAGATGGACGCACAACTTCTACGAAAACTTCTGTAAAAATGCGTCCTGGTACACATCATATCGCGTTGACTGGCTCTCCTGGTATTGGCAAAAGTGCGCTTGCATGTGAAGCTATAGTGTGTAACCGAGAAAAATTTCCTGGTGGTATTGTTGGTATTTCACTGCAAGGAGGTAAGTCTTTCGGTGATGCACTTATTGAAATTCTACACCATTTGCGTGTCCCTCTAAAATCAGGGCCAACCGCCGATCTAGCGCATCGTACACGGTTAGTGCTCAACACTTTACGTTCGTTAGCGAGTCGAGAATTGCCCTGTCTTTTCTTATTGGACCGCTTTGACGAAGTGAAAGATGCCACTGAGTTAGAGCAATGGTTGCATTTTTTGTGTGCTTTTCCACAAGAGGTTGTTGTTCTCGTCACATCCCGTTCAAATCCAGGTGCTATGATGGTTGTGGATGGTAACAACTGTCGATGGTACGAGTACCATGTAGACAAAATGAAAGCCGTAGACCTGCTAAAACTGTTTCTAGACCTCGCCTCGTCCAATGGTCTTGACCAATACATTCACCTTGATGATCCCAAGCAGCAAGCAATTTTACAAGAGATATGTACACTACTTGATGGTTATCCACTCGGAGCAGAGCTTATTTTTGGAGCGACACGCTCTATTGATGGAAAGATGTTTGCGCCAGAAGCAGCAACGCGCTCTTTAGAAGAGATACGTGATGAGCTTCATAACACGCCGCTTGCGGGTATTCTTGCTGTCTTAGATGTCTCCTATCGACGCCTCTCGTTGCTCGCTCGGCTACTTCTCGCGTACCTTTCGGCCTTTAAACTACCATTCAGCCGCGAACAAATTATTATGCTCGTCGCACCAGAAACTTCTGTAAGTACGGGGGAAGCGGTGCGCCTGATTCGTCAACAAGAAGTGTCTCGTGGATCAGTTACCGCGATGGAAGAAATTTTCCCGTCCGAGCTTGCAGGAAATTGGCGAGGGGCACGCGATGAATTAGTGCAGGCATCATTCATTCAATTTGATGGTCGTGTCTATACAATACACCCTCAAGTGCGTCACTTTGCGATTTCTCACTTGCCTTTAGAAGAGCGGCGACGTGTACATCGTTTGGTTGCAACATATTATTCTACTTTACCTCAACCTAGTCCCGAAGAATGGCTTGCTGCCGTAGAGCACCTGGAAAACGCGGGTGAGGCTCAGGATTTGCAAGAGGCTGTGCAGGTTGCTGTACGAGCATCGCGGGCACTCGGTGGGCGTGGCCATGCACAAGAACTGCTTAGCATGCTTCGACGTGCTAACGTACATGCTTCACGCTTAGGAGATAAAACAGGTGAAGGACAAATTCAGTGCTGTCTCGGTGCAATTCTACGCCAGCTAGGGCAATACGCTGAGGCTGAAGCATGCTTAAGGAGTAGTTTAGAGTTTCACAAAGAACAACAAACACGTGACGAAGCTGGATGGGCGTTATACGAACTAGCGATGCTGTGTCGTGAAGAGGGAAATTTTCGACAAGCGACTATCTACGCACAGGAAGCACTGATGTTGTTCCGTGAGATAAATGATGATAAAGGCACAGCATGGATGCAGATGGTGCTTGGCGAGATACGACGTGGCTGTGGTGCATACTATGATGCGCTTGGACATTTTGATCAAGCGTTAACAAGTTTCACTGCACTACACAACAAAGAAGGTATTGCGTCAACGTTACGAGATCGAGGCACCGTCTACGAGGCGATTGGCAAATACGCGGACGCATCAACTGATTATGAAGAAGCCTTGCATCTATTTAACGAACTAGGGCTGCGGGCCAGCCAAGCATGGGTCTTAGCTGATAAAAGTGTGATCTCTACTCAGCAAGGCAAATTAGATGAAGCAGAGAAAATATGTGTGGAGGCAATTACCATCTTCCGTGAGCAAGGAATACGGCGTGGAGAAGCTTGGGCACTGCGTGCTATTGGCGACATTATGCAGGACAGTCACGAACTAGAAAAAGCACGCGTGTATTACACTGAGGCTGAAACACTCTTCACCGCGCTTGGCAATCGCGTAGACCTTGCTCGTGTTCTCAACGCGTTAGGAGCAATTTCTTTTGATGAAGCTGACTACCTTGTCGCACAAGAGCATTACGAGCAAGCATACACGATTGCCCATGAGCAAGATGCGAGGCAAATAGAGGGACGTGCCCTGAGCGGCTTAGGAGATGTTGCACGAGCATTACAACTGCTTGATGATGCCGAGCATCACTACTCCACCGCTTTTACCATTGCTACCGAACTTGACACACCTACTGAGCAATGTGCCGTTCTCCGTCGCCAGGGACTCCTCTATCAAATGCAAGGACGCTTCTCCGATGCTCTTGGCAGCTTTGTTCATGCTCTTGCCCTTGATGTACGTTTAGAACATCCAACGCGGAAGGACCTGCAATCGCGCATTGCGAACATGGTCAAAGAACACAACCTGGAAGAAGCATATGCTGCCTATTGCAAGCAATATAATCTAGGGTGCGAAGACTAGTAGGGATCGATGTATCGCGTCCTCGTTGGAAATCAAGACGCCAACGAGGACGCGATACATCGGTCCCTACAGCGTAATGGACGTCTACAGTGAACGTATGACAGGGCGTCCAATGAGCAAGCACAACGAGTAAATTCCAACAATGGAAGCACAAAGCACTACGGTCAAAGGACCACCTGCCAACGCAATCAACGCGCTTGCAGGGAAATCACCCAGAGGACGAATGCCCATAATACATAGTGTATTCAGGCTCATGACACGTCCGCGCATATACGGTGGAACTCGTGTTTGTAGTAATGTGATTGTTGAAGAACCCACCCCATTTTGCCCAACACCTAAGATGATAAGCATGAACATTGAAAGCCAGAAATTTCTACTCACTCCAAATGCAATCAATGCTGTTGCCCATATGAGAAACGAGATTAAAAGTAAAAGTCCTTTGTGCTTGAAGTCACCCAGCGATGCTACTACCAACGCCCCTAGTATGACACCTAACCCTGACGCAGAGAAAAGCAAACCGAGCTGAAATGGCTGGAGATGAAGGATTTGCGTTGCGAAAATCGGTAAAATTAACGAAGTGGATGGACCGAAGAATAACAATGCCGCATATCCTGATAATATCCACGGAAGTGCTGGGTCTTTTCTTACAAATCTCAATGACTCACGAACAGATTCGAGCATTGGGCCACGGCGGTCTCTGCTTTCTTGCGCGGCTTCGCTCGGAACTTTGAGTATATACAGCACAACCAGAACGCCGAGAAAGCTGATGGCATTCAGGAAGAAGTTTCCTGCGTACCCTACTAGGCTCCCTCCAAAGTTAAAGTGTTGGCCCAAAGTGGTGAATAACGCGAGCGTGAGGGCACCCAAGGTTGGACCAATGAAGGCTGCACCGTTGAAAACCACTGACTGTAAGGTAACGGCATTCATCAGGTCTTCTCGTGGAACGAGTACTGGGACGAGTGAAGATCGGGCTGGTTGATCAAAGCTAAGTACTGTGCCAGAACAAAAGGCCAGTACAACAATCATCCAGACTTGAATAACACCCATTATAGTGAGTATGCCAAGTAGAAATGCAAGTAGCAGTGAGAGACTCTGCGTAATCAGTAGGAAACGTCGTTTATCTGATCGGTCGGCAATGCTGCCACCAATAAAAGCGAATAAGAAGAATGATGCCGCTTGTGCGAGTGAAACTACTCCTAATGCAATCGGTGAATTATGAGTAATCTTAAGCACAAGGAGACTTTGCGAGACTATTTGAAGCCATGTTCCAACAGACGAAACTATTAAGCTGATCCACAAGAGTGTGAAATTACGATAACGTAAAGCGCGAAACGTTTGTATCCCTTTTTTAGGCATTTTCGTTTCAGGAGTTTGCGATGATACAGGAGTCATTGACATATATAGGGGCATCCTATCTTTAGTGTAAGCGAGACTTATTTTACCTATTATGCCAAAAGATGTTCATGCTTAGCAAGATGGGTAATGACCATTTTTCTGTCTCGTACTCTGGAGAAACTCAAGGTAGACAACAATTTATGGATGTAGTAGTAAGCACAATAGGGGTAGCGAAGTAGTCTTTAAATTGTATCATGAGAATAAGAAAACGTGTAGGCAGCCTATACCCTCATCAAGTGCTAGAGCAAGACGAAAGTATAGACCGCTTAGCATTATTTTGTAGAGGAGTGACGCAACAAACGCGTAAGCCATCCCCAACGTGAAGAGGATACTGATGAATCAGGAGACAGCGAGACAAGTGAACGTGTTTGGGCTATATACCCAAGTGTGGTGCCTCTCCCATTCGAGGAAGAGGACACCATCTTTTGCTCATTGCTAAGAGGTGCTGTCACTTGCTGCTCCTCCACATCGTTATTTGTGGGAGTATCATAGGGATATGTTTGTTGAACTCCGAGAGGCGTCCACTCTCCGGCATGTTCATCAATCTTTTCCTCGTTGCGTACTGGCTCATGCGGGTTAGGCAAATCCGCGGGTGGTAAATTCCCTGTAAGCACTGGTTCCTGCTCGCGCATAATCTGGTCGCGTCGCATCGGCTGTGTCTCCTGCTTCTCAAGTGCGATGCGTGTATCAACTTCGGTAAGAAGACGAGAAATCTCAGGTCGTAGAGCACGGTTGCTTTCGGGGATACGTGTCCATTGAGCAAGTGCTGCAGGGTAGTATCCAGCACGATAACAATAGAGACCGAGCATAGAGCGTGCGTCAAAAATGTTCATCCGTTGCCATAGTACAAGTTCCTCGGCTGGTGTCTCAATAACGTCTTCACTTGCTTCTATAATCTCGACAAGATGGTAGAGATTCACTCCCATGATACTATAAGGATACCCATAATATAGCGCGAGTCGCCGACGACGTGTTCGTTCTGCTGGATGCTTGCCCACAAAGTAGCGTTTCGACCACGAACCGCTAGACCAGATAATCCATGCTAGCATAAGGGCGAGAATACGGCCTAGGTAGCGTTCCCACGATAGTGGTGCTAAACCTGCCATAACACCAAGTAACGCAAAGCACGCGCCCAGTGCCCATGCTCCGTAAACTAGGCGGCGTCTATCCCAGCCCAGCAGGTCAAAATGGCAATGAAGCGGTGTCGCAAGAAAAGGCAGTGGAAACTCAGTATGTGGTACAAAAGTGGAGGTGCTTGCAAAACGCAACACTTTCAGCTTACGCCGGAAGAAGCGGGTCATCAAGCGTGATTGAACGAGTGCTGAAAGACCTTCGAGAACGAATGCACCGCCAATCAAGTACAAACTGCTTTCTTGGCGCGAAAAGACCGCGATCATCGCAAGAATACCACCGAGGGCTAGTGCTCCACTATCACCCATGATAATAGACGAGCGACGCTTTGCTGTTCCTTTTCGTCGTGCCGCCCACGACGAAGGCCAGTTCCAGGGTAGATAGCCAAGTACGCCTGCCGCACAAAGCAGAGATAGTACCTCTAATACAATGCCCCCTGAATGTTGCGGGTCAATGATACCTGTGACGATAATGCCGAATGCAAGTGCCGCGCTAAAAACAAGACCACCTGCTAAACCATCGAGACCATCACTAAAGTCAACAGACAACGAAGTTATACTGCCAATAACACCCGTCAATAGCATAAAGAAGATAAACCAACCAATATATGCAACCTGACCAGGAAGAACTGGACAAGGTAGGTCAACATTTGCAAGATGTCTATTGTTACATACTAATGCACCTAATAGAGGGAGGTCTTTATAGGGACTATAGGACTCTTTGCCACCTGGGAGAAGAAAGAAGTAGAGAACCGCCGCCGCAACTGACACGAGAAAGACGCCTGTAAACTTTGTGCGTTCTGAAAGCCCCTCTTTGCTATATACTTTGTTCCAGTCGTCAATAAAACCTACAATCATAAACCCAACAGTTGCGCCAAGACCAATAAAGAGTAATGTCCACTGGTCCTGCTTAAAATTGAGTAAGTAGCCAGCACCAATACCAGCGCATACCATAGCCAGCGTGAATGCTGGTCCGCCGACAAGAGGAAGTTCAATTGTCTTTACCTCACGTCCACCAATCGGCAAATCAAGTCGGTGCATGCCAGGTTTATGCTCACCACTACGGAACTTAGGAAACAACCTACCCGCTAGGCCACAAAATATCAGACTTGCTATAGCACAAGTCACAAAAACGACGAACAACCATACCAGTGTTATTGGAATCATATGTTCTCCCAAGAAAGTTATAGCCTAGACATGTCACATACACTAACGCGATATATGAATAGACGGTAACGTATAGATATTTTATTTAAAGGTAAGCGGTACCGAATGTATTGTACACCTTTTTGAGACTTACTAAAAGCTCGCTTTTAATAGGTCACGCGCAACTTTTCGGTCATCCCACGGTATTTTCTCACGTCCAACAATAATACTCTGCTCATGGCCTTTCCCGGCCAATACAAGTGTATCACCTGCATTCGCGTGAGCTATTGCAATGCGAATAGCTTCTGTACGGTCTGCAATGCAAAGAAAGTCCTTGCCTTGTCGTTTTCCCGTAGTCTCTGCGCCAACCGCTATCTCACGCAAAATCTTTTCTCGGTCCTCTTCACGAGGGTCTTCATCTGTAATAACGAAAAAATCTGTCATCTGTGCGGCAATTCGTCCCATAACAGGACGTTTTTGTACGTCGCGCTCACCTGCAGAGCCGAATACAACCATCAGTTTTCCTGTTGTTAATGGTCGCAGAGTTGCTAACACTTTTGCTAAACTGTCTGCTGTGTGTGCATAGTCCACAATGACTGCAAAGGGTTGCCCCTCTTGTATGCTTTCCATGCGTCCAGTAACACCCTTGACTGATGCTAAACCGTCTGCGATAGCATCGAGTGACACGCCTTGGCTATATGCTGTAGTGATTGCGGCAAGACAATTACTGACATTAAAACGTCCCACAAGTTGTGTCTCTATGATCTGCTCTGCATCTGGCAAGAGAACACGGAAACGGGTACTATGAGCTTGTAGTTGCACGTCAACGGCGCGTACTGATGCTGATGTATCAAGGCCGTAATCAAGAATAGGAACATGACAGTACGGCTTAAGGATTTCATAACTTACGTCATCTCGATTCAAAATAGCTACGGGATGACTTCCAATACCTTTATCGCGCAAGGGGTCTAACATCTCAAACAGACGCGCCTTGGCACGTCGATAGGCATCAAGTGTTTTGTGAAAATCCAGGTGCTCCTGCGTAATGTTCGTGACAACGCCTACATCAAAGGCACAACCGTGGACGCGTTGTAGTACTAACCCATGTGACGTTGCCTCAATGACTGCGTGTGTTACTTTTGCATCCACCATCTGGCGTAGCAATTGCTGTATTTCTACCGCCTCAAGCGTACTTTGTCGTGTTGTGTTTTCCCATTCCTGCCCAGGCATCTTAAAATTCGCAGTGGTCATCAAACCTGTACGAAGCCCTGCGGTTTCAAAAATAGTGGCAATCAAATTGCTCGTTGTGGTCTTGCCATCAGTACCAGTGACGCCGATAGTGCAAAGTTGTTGTGCTGGATAAGAATAGAAGGCGCAAGCAAGATCGGCTAATGCGGTTCGTACATCCGAAACTTCGATATACGGAATAGGAAGACGCTCAGCAAGTGGCTCTCCTAGTGCTATGATAGCTCCACGTCTTGCTGCGTCTACGACGAAGCGGCGACCGTCCGTGTGAACGCCGGGAACTGCCACGAAGAGCCATCCTTCCTCGACTCTTCGTGAGTCATAAGTAATTCCCTTGATGGCAATTGATGTATCGAGCTGA
>CAZZVE010000164.1:9196-11732 GCA_964657325.1 uncultured Ktedonobacterales bacterium | reverse complement strand
TCTATAAAAGGCTTTATACAGGTTTCAATGCATGGAAAGTGCCAAGGGACAGAATCGAACTGACGACACCAGCATTTTCAGTGCTGTGCTCTACCAACTGAGCTACCTTGGCTTGATGTGGGACTACTATATCATGTCGCACATTTGTCGTCAAGCCCCTTTTTTCCGTCTACCTTATGCAGGTCGTGGTGCAAGTGGGAGCGTGAACCATACACATGTCCCTTGCCCCGGCGTACTCTCCGCACCAATGTTGCCTTTATGCGCGGTGAGAATCGCTTTCACAATCGAAAGACCTAAACCACTGCCACCTGTCGCACCTGTGCGCGAACGGTCCGCACGATAGAAGCGTTCAAAGATGTGCGGCAAGTCTTTTGCATCGATACCTACTCCTGTGTCTTGAATTGACACTTTGAGCATCTTCTCTTCCCTCTGACCAGAAACGGTAATTGTTCCTCCACGGGGCGTGTGCCGACGGGCATTGTCGAGCAAGTTGAGCAAGACCTGTGTGATACGGTCGCTATCAGCTAACACCAATGGCGTGTTTGTTATGATCTCATTGTGCACCTGGATGCCAGCCTCTTCACATTCTGGTGTCAGTACCGCAAGCGTTTCATCCACCAACTCATACATATCCAGTGGTGCTAAATCAAGCTTGATTTGCCCTGACTCTAGCGACGACATCTGCTGCATATCAGCGACGAGGCGACGTAGACGTTGCACCTCACGTCCAATTAACTGAGCCGTCTCGTGTCGTGCCTCTGGTTTCGAGATGAGATCGTCCGCCAAGGCTTCGCTAAAGCCCTGTACTGCTGTAAGTGGGGTTGCGAGATCATGCGCGATATTGGCAATGAGTTCACGTCGCATGCCATCTTGTCGTCGTAACTCGTTGACATCCGACTCGATAGTATCCGCCATCGCATTAAAGGTAAGCGCGAGTTGCCCCAGCTCGTCCTGTGTTTTTGGAACTGCGACCCGCTCGGTATACTTACCACGCTTCATCTGCTCCGCTGCAACGGTCAGTGCCTCAACTGGTCGTGTAAGTAATCGCGTAATCAACAGGCTGAAGAGAATAACGACCGCCGAAACGATAATCCCACTAATCAAAATCGCCTTGTTGACTGGCTGTAAAAATGTGTTTGGATCGATCTCTGGTTGAGACAAAAACAGGGCACCGACGACATTTCCATCGTATTTAATTGGCTCGCTGATATACAGGGACGAAAACGTACTATCTCCACTCGATACTTGGAGGTAGCCATGCATTTCTCCTTGCGTAACCGCGTGAGAGAGTGCTGCTTTTACCGTTGGATCGTTACAATTTCCCTGTAAAAGTGAAGCAGGCTGAGTACATAAAAGTTGTCGGCCTGTAGTATCTGCCACAACAATTAAATCGGGATCACGCGTTTCTCTCGTAAGTGTATTACCTGGGCCTCCGTGTGTAATAATGGTACTTAGAGGGTCCGCGAATTGATCCGCGAATTGAGTAGCACGCGCACGTAATCCGTCGAGTTGAGTGCTTGTAAAGTAGTTTTGTACCGTGAGCGCAATCGTGAAAGTCATAACGAGAATTGCCGCTAGCGTCACCAGGAGGTAGCTAAGAACAAGTTTTACACGCAAACTCAGTTTTGAGGGACGGAAACGCTGCAACATCATAGTTTCCCCGCGGCAGTAGATGCAGGCACAAACTTGTAGCCCACACCCCATACAGTCTGTATATAATGGGGAGCATCCTTGACCGCTTCCAACTTCTTGCGTAGTGTCCCGATATGAACATCGACGGTGCGCCCATCACCAAGATAGGTATAGCCCCAGACTTGATTCAGTAAAGCCTCACGTGTGAAGACGCGATCAGGAGCGGAGGCCAATGTAACAAGCAGGTCAAATTCTTTCACCGTCAGCGTAATTTGCTGTCCCGCGATGGTCACACGACGTGCTGGAATAGAGATGACGAGACTCTCAAAGCGAAGTTCCTCACCGTTTTTCTTGTCCATTTCTTCGGAGGCTTGCTCTTGTTCTTTTGTTCCATTGTTGAGGTTTGCACTTCTGCGCAGAATAGCCTTGACACGGCTCACCAACTCACGAGGGCTAAACGGCTTCACCAGGTAATCGTCGGCTCCTATCTCCAGGCCAGCGATACGATCCTCCTCACCCTGTCGTGCCGTCAGCATCAAAATGGGCGTGTTTGCCCAAGCGCGGATGCGACGGCATACTTCCATCCCATCAAGCGCGGGCAACATCAAATCCAGAATGACCAGATCGGGATGTTCACGAGCATGCAATTCTAAGCCAGCAACTCCATCGCTCGCACTCAATACGGTAAATCCTGCCTGCTCCAAATACAGTCGGATTACCTGTATAATATTCGCTTCGTCTTCAATCACCAGTATTTTCATATCCCAATTATAGCAGAAACGTATATAAAAATTCGCAGAGAATTGTAAAGTTTTTGTGATAGTATCGGTACGGCAGAAACGAATACATGACAGGGGCAAGCCCTGTCACTACCATACTGTTCACCCCTGCGGGGCGAAGCCAC
>CAZZVE010000164.1:0-9186 GCA_964657325.1 uncultured Ktedonobacterales bacterium | reverse complement strand
GTGTATGGTAGTGACAGGGCTTGCCCCTGTCATGCTCCGCCCTGCTACAAACATATCCTGTCATGCCCTCGCCCCAGAAACCTCTCCCCATCAACGTTCATTTCTCACGGAACCAAAACTTCTAAAGGAGATATTTTTTATGACAACTCTTCCACATAAACAGTGGAAACATTACGCGCTCATTGCTCTTATTGTCCTGCTTGTGGTGAGTTTATTTGCCCTTGTGCAGCATCCACTTGAGAAGGCGCACGCGACCTACACACATAAGGCAGCGTCTTTGTCCTACAAAGTCCTGTTTGATGATGCTCATGCTGAGACGGCAGGCAATGCCGATTGGGTTATCAGTTCCAGCCATCCCGACCCACTCAAGGAAAACCCTAATCCACAGACTGAGACCGATTGGACTGGTGGTATCAGCTCATGGGGGGTCACGCTTCAAAAAACCGGTCGCTATAGCCTGATGACCAATACCAGCACCATCACCTATGGTGATAGCAGCAATGCACTAGATCTCAGTAACTTCAACGCATTCGTTCTGCCCGAACCCAACACGCTTTTTACCGCGAGTGAGAAAACTGCTATTTTGACCTTTGTCCACAACGGTGGTGGCCTCTTCATGATTGCTGACCACAATGGCAGTGATCGCAATAACGATGGTAACGACTCGCTGCATGTCCTCAATGACCTGATGAGCAATAGCGGCGTTGGTAGTGACCCCTTCGGTATCACGTTCGACGCGGTAGACATCGCGCACGATCATCCCGGCGTCGATACGCCTAACCCTGATCCAGTTCTGCAGGGACCATTTGGAACGGGTACAACAAGCTTGATTGATGCTGGTACAACCGAGACAATTTCTCCAACCGACAATCCCAATGTTGTTGGCGTCATTTATACCACTGGCTCTTCCAACACTGGCACGACAGGCGTTTTTATAGCACGTAGCACCTATGGCTCTGGTCGCGTCATCGCGACAGGTGATAGTTCTGCTATTGATGATGGAACCTGCGAGAGTGGAAATACATGTTACAATGGCTGGAGCGACTCAGGCGCGCAGAATAGTATTTTGTATCCTAATGGAACAGAATGGTTAGCGAGCGGCAGCACAACAAGTAGCACACCAACGTCAACAATCACTACCACCACGACAACGACGGTGACTACGCCAACATCAACTAATATCCCAAGCCCGACCGATACTCCCACCGCATCATGTGATCTCTACGACTGGTGGCTCTGTCTCTAAATGTTAAAATGCTGATGGGTGCTAGACAAAGCCACGGCTTTGTCTAGCACCCATCAGAATTTTTCTATCCTTCTCTTGCCCTCTAATGTTATACTGCTCAGAAAGAGGAAGAGGAGAGTACATGCAAATATATACAACTCAACAAGAATTTGATACGCGACTAAAAAAAGTCATTGTTGCACTATGTACTTCTCTGCGCTTTCAGCACTGTGCCCTCTATATGCATGAGAATGACGAAGAGTTCTGTGTTCGTACTACTGCTGGACTCACGCCCGTACAGGAAGAACACATTCGTCAGCATCCTCTGCCCACAAAGAATGTAACGCTACTGATGGCTGAAGCCGAGCGCATAAACGACGTATATGCTGTTCCTCGTACATCAGCATTGTGGCAAACACCGGATGCCTCTCATTGTTTTCTCTTTATGGAAGAAGTGAAGGATATTATTCTGGTTCCTCTTATGAGTGAGCAACAGACATTTGTTGGTTTGTTGGTACTCGGTCATTCATACGCAAAGAAGGCACTAACAGACGAAGCATTGCTATTTCTCGATGTTTTTGCGGAACAAGCTGCGATGGTCATTGAGGAGGAGCGACTTTACAAAGAGGCGCAGCAGAGCAACGAAGAACGCATGGCCCTGGTAGAAATTGGTCGTGCCCTTTTTGTGCCAAGTGCGCTTCACGATGTAGAGGACGTATACTATACTATCTATGAGCAGACACGCAAGATTATGCCTGTCGATGCGCTACTCATCTCGCGCTATAACCATCAAGATAGCACTATGACAATGGAGTATCTTATCGACGAAGGAATTGTGTATCCACCTATTCCATATGATGATATTCCCCTCTGGATTGATAAACTTCTTTCCAGAGAGAGGCAAGCATACTACTTTGGAACGGCTGAAGACTACGCGACCTTTGCAGAAGCAAATTACCGTTCAGTTTACGTGCAGGAGGAAGGCGATCTTTTTGGCAGCGAGCGTCCCTCGCAATCCCTGCTCTTCGTGCCTATCTTTTATGGTGATGAACTTATTGGTATCCTCTCGGCACAAAGTTATCAATGCCACGCCTACACACAACGTCATCTTGCTCTCTTAGAAGAGATTGGCGTACAAGCTGGCATTGCGCTTACCAACGCGCAACTGTACGCAAAATTGCGACAGGCACTTCAGGAAGCGCAAAAGTCCGAGCAACTCACCAATCACTTTCTCATGACTGCTTCACATGAACTGCGTACGCCACTCACCTCTGTTCAGGGTTATCTTGAATTGCTCATAACTCACGAAAATAAGTTGAGTCAGGAGATGCAACGACGCTTTGTAGAGCTTGCCAGTCTCGCCTGTGAAGAGCTTGTCTTGCTTCTGGGCAACATCATGGATACCAGTCGTGTCGATCAAGACCGCGTCACGCTCCACACAGAAGTGGTACATATGTCGCAAACGGTACGTCGTATCACAGAAATTCTTGAGCCGACATTCACGATAGAAAATCGCACGCTGCTCGTAGATGTAGATGAACAATGGTATGTGCAAGCAGATGATCTACGACTACGGCAAATTTTGCTCAATGTTGTTGGCAACGCACTCAAGTATGCGCCTCTTTCAAAAATAGCTATCACAGCCTCCCGTGTGGAACGAGCAACACTTGAGCAACACCTCGTGCTTGCACAACTTCCACCACAAGCATCAGAGGTATCAAATTTCATCGTGCTCGCGGTTCGTGATTGGGGAGCAGGTATCGAGCAAAAAGATATCGCACGTCTCTTCGGGAAGTTCGTACGTTTAGATCCTGCTATGAATAGTGTGCAGCGTGGTGCTGGTCTTGGCCTGTATCTTTGTCGCCAACTCGCTGAAGCAATGGGAGGGCAAATCTGGGCTGAAAGCTCTGGTATCTCCGGCGAAGGCACAACTTTTCTGCTCGCCCTTCCCCAAGCGTCAGTGTAGGAGAGAGATATGACGCACGACAACATGGTTGATTGTGCGTCACATATCTCTTTTGTACATTCGCATTATTTTTATTGACAATTGGCAACAAGGCAAGTACAATGGAAAGAGAAGAGATATACGTCGTCTTGTAAATAGGAGGCATCTTCATGGCTGTCGTCCATACAGATTTTTATCGTCATGAGAACCTCGTCCGAAAATCGATCCAAATCCCCTCGACGCAACATAAAGAGCTAAAGGCTCTTGCTGTTGAACTAGAAGCATCGTTAGGAGATGTCGTGGAAACAATTATGGAAATCATGAGACAAGATAACTACCAGCAACTCAAATCAGCGATTGTTCAGAAGCGTGAACAAACCCTTTCCTCTCTCAATTCAACTCTTGACGACGCCTACGCCTACCTCGGAGCCATCCCTGATACTCTCGAAGAAGCTCAATTCTTTTTCCATGCAAGTGCCGAAGGTATGGTTGCATAGCGCATGAGTAGTGAGGCCAGGCAGACACAGCCCAGCCATAGACAACATGATGGTCCACCAAGCCCACGTCGTGGTGAGATTTGGGACGTGAACTGGTCTCCAGGTCGCGGTGCTGAGCAACAAGGTACACGACCAGCATTAATCATCCAAAACGATAGAGGGAACGCCTCTCCCGCGTACCCCTTAACTATTGTCGCCTCCATGAGCCGTACCGAGCGTGAACTCCCCTTGCATGTCCGTATCGTCCCCAATGAAGAAAACGGCCTGACCGACTCCACCGACGTAAAGTGTGAGCAAGTTATGACCGTTGAGAAAACGCGTCTTCTCCGTCGCCGAGGCTTCATCACACTCGAAGAACTTACAAAGGTCGATCACGCTCTGCGGCTTAGCCTCGATCTAATGACATAACTAAAGACTCACGGACGCTCACAAGGTTAAATACGAAGAACTTTCTAGAACTACACCACGGACGCCCACAAGGGACGACCCTACTATATATGGCATGCGAAGCATGCCATATATAGTAGGGTCGTCCCTTGTGGGCGTCCGTTGGGGAAATATATGTCCCTTATTAGGCGAGACTGTTATCTGCTTGCTCGAAGAGTTGGGCGGTATGCTGCAAATGCTGACCCAGTTCTTCACCATGTGTGGTGAGTTGGGCAATGGTCGCACGCCACTGAATTAGGACTTCGTTGAAGTGCTGGTAGCTGACACCAACCCAGTCGCCCTCAAGCTCTGCGGCTGCATGAGCAATTTGTGGCTCAAGTTGATTATTGATCTGCTCGTTGAGGCTGATAAAGATATTGCCGAGGTTGCGCATAAGGTCTGTATTTACGTGAATTTGGCCCATGATTAAGTACTCCTTATAGTGTCTCTGTTTTCATTGACAATGTTCTACTACAATGTTGGATGGGCACGTGTTCAGACAAGAAATAATGGTGTTCGTTGTATTCTGCACGCTCCATCTATGTGTAGTATAAAGAGTACACAAATCGAAACTGGTTGATATGAAGCGCATCCTATCACCCACATCTTGTCATGATATACTGTTAGGATAGTATTACTATACGTCGTAGGCAGTGATGCTACGATTTGATAAATTCATAAGGATACGAAATGCCTATAGGGGTTTAATTCACATCATCGTGTCCTACACTGTCTAGACAAGAGAGCACATTATGAGTTGTATTGGAACGGCGGGCCATGTAGATCATGGCAAATCGACGCTGGTCAAGGTGCTGACAGGCATTGACCCGGACCGTTTGGCGGAGGAAAAAGAGCGCGGCATGACGATTGACTTGGGCTTCGCATGGCTGACGCTTCCTAGTGGACGCGAGGTCAGCATTGTCGATGTGCCGGGACATGAAAGCTTTATCAAGAATATGCTGGCGGGTGTTGGTGGTATTGATGCAGCTCTACTCGTCGTTGCAGCCGACGAGGGTGTGATGCCACAAACGCGCGAACATCTTGCCATTCTTGACCTGCTACGTGTGAGGCGCGGGGTTGTTGCGCTCACAAAAGCTGATCTGGTGGATGAGGAATGGCTGGAATTGGTGCGTGAGGAGATTCTTGAACACCTCAAACCCACGACATTTGCTGGAGCTGCCATTCTTCCCGTTTCAGCGTATACGAAGCGCGGCATACCAGAACTGTTGGCGGAACTTGACCGCGTGCTAGATGTAGCGCAGGAACACCCGAATATCGCACGTCCACGCCTGCCGATTGATCGCGTGTTTAGCATGACTGGTTTTGGTACTGTGGTCACAGGTACGCTCCTTGATGGTAGCTTTAAGGTCGGGCAAGAGGTTGAGATACTGCCACAGGGACTTCATACGCGTATACGCACACTGCAAACTCACAAACGACAGGTCGAGCAAGCCCAACCAGGAAGTCGTGTTGCTATGAACCTTGCCAATGTCCCACGCTCCGACTTGACCCGTGGAAATGTCGTGGTGCTACCAAAACAGGTGCGTGCAACACTGTTATTTGACGCTCGTATTGATCTACTCGCCGATGCGCCACGACCTCTGACACATAATACACAAGTTGACCTTTATATAGAGTCACAAGAAATACCCGCGAAGGTGCGCCTGCTAGATGTCGAAGAACTCCAACCTGGAAAGAGTGCATGGGTCCAATTGCGTCTGAACTCACCCGCAGTGTTAGCGCGGCGTGACCGCTTTATTTTGCGTATCCCCTCACCAAGTTTGACCATTGGGGGAGGCGAAGTGGTGGATGTCACACCACGTTACCATAAACGTTTTCAGCAGCAGGTTGTGAGTGTGTTAGAACGTTTATCACAGGGCACGCCTGAGGAACTTGTACTCGCATCACTTGATCGACGCAATGTGCGCGCGATTTCTGGCACATCAAAGGCGTTTACAAAGGTAGCAGGAGCAAAACAAGGACTCGTCGGTTACGAACTGATAGATGCTGCGAAGCAGAGTAATTTAGCTGTTGATGTGACGTTACAGATACTAGAGACGTTGTTATCAGAAGGAAGAGTGAAACAGATTGGTACTCTCTGGTTTGCTCAACATATCTGGGAACTGTTAATAGAAGAGGCAGTTCAGTTAGTACAGGAGCAGCACAATCACTATCCACTACGCAGTGGACTTTCAAAAGAAGAATGGCGGTCTCGCTTAAACCTCACGTCAAAAATGGCGAACGATGTATTTACCCAACTTCAAGAGGAAGGTATATTGGAGGTAGTTGCAGATACAGGGCGGGCTGGAGGTGGACTTATACGTCTTCCTGGTTTTACGCCGCGTTTTACACCAACTCAACAGCAAAAGGTTGAACAGGTGTTACGTGTCTTTGCTGAAAACCCATACACACCACCTGTGCGGAACGAAGCGGATGCGCTGGCAAGTGCTGAGATCATAAACGCGCTGATAGAGCAGGGACGACTCGTGAAATTGGGTGACGGCGTGCTCTTTCTTCAAGAAACCTACATGCAAGCGTTAAGATTGTTAGTAGACTATCTGGGCGTACATGCGACCATGACTGTTGCAGAGGCACGTGATACGCTAAATGCCAGCCGCAAGTATATCTTGCCACTCCTGGAACACATGGATGCTTTACATATTACTAGGCGAGCAGGCGATGTGCGTACATTGGGCACCACGCCATTTCCTACGTCTAATACTATTACTAACACTACGAAATAGGAAGACTACGAAATAGAGGACGGACGCCCACAAGAGGCGTCCCTACTATACACGATGCTTGTTTTCACCTACGAGTATAGTAGGGACGCCTCTTGTGGGCGTCCGTTATAAAATAATGACCTGGGCATCTGTTATAAGGCAATTGTTAATTTAGGTGTAAAGCATTGCCAATTTGGGTAAAGGTGTTCCATTATGTTGCAATATAGAGTAAAATAGGAACGCAAAAGAGAAAAAACTACTTATCGGTGGGTTCCTTGTCAGGAAGGACGTAAGCGACGACAGCATGCCATCGACCTACGCCTTGTGTTCGTAGCAGAATGATTCGTGCCTTGAAATGTTGTTAGGGTACGAACATCGGTACAGTGCGGAGAGCTATGCAGAACGAAGTTTTGGGTGAGCGATATCAATTACAAGACCCCATAGGGCGTGGGGGCATGGCAACGATTTATCGTGGACGTGATATGCGGATGGAGCGGATCGTTGCTATTAAGGTGCTGCGCGAAGTCTATAGTACCGACCCAAAGTTTGTGACGCGCTTCCAACGTGAGGCAAAAGCAGCGTCAGCGTTGCAACACCCCAACATTGTGCAGGTTTACGATTATGGTCAGAGTGACGGCAGCTATTTCATCGTCATGGAACTGATCGAGGGTGCGGATCTGCGTCGTTATTTGCGCTCACGCGGCGTCCTTGCTATTGATCGCGCCATTATCATCGCTCATGATGTCGCGCTTGGCCTGGGAGCCGCTCATCGGCGTGGCATTGTACATCGTGACGTAAAGCCGCAAAACGTGCTCGTTGGGCGTGACGGTTCAATCAAGCTCACTGACTTCGGCATAGCCAGCGTTTACAAAGATATCAATGCTGAACGTCTCACGACAACTGGTATGACGCTCGGCACCGTTCAATACTATGCACCTGAGCAGGCACAAGGTGAGATCGTGAGTCCTGCCGCAGATGTATACGCGCTTGGCATTGTGATGTACGAAATGTTGACGGGCCGTACACCATTCGATGGTGACACACCAGTTGCCGTCGCCATGCAACACATCCAGGACGTGCCAATTCCACCCACACAGTATAATCCAAATATCCCGCAGGTTCTCGAAGACATCATTATGCGCTGCCTGGAAAAGGTGCCAGAGATGCGCTATCGTGACGGTAGTACGTTGGCGCGTGCGCTCGAAGTACTCGGCGAAGAAGAAATGGGCGAACATCTGCCCTCGAAGCTCAGTTCGGGTGGCCTGAAAACTGCCACGAGTGCCTCTGCGTTTAACACTGTGCCACAACGTCCCGCGAACGGCTCACGTATTCACAATAACGAGCCACAACCAATCGCGCTCAAGGGTGCGTCCTCGCCCAATAACGTCATGGCACCACATATACAAAATGGTCAAGTAAGTCCATCACAAGAATATATTGCTAATGGAGCAACAATAGCTAATACGGCGGGCGATGTTCTAGGTGCGCCACCTCTTCCCGACCAACAAACATATGTAGCTAATAACAATGGGCATGGAAATTCTCCGTCGGGTTTTCAGCAAGAAAATTTAATGCTGCCTTTCAATCAACAGGCACCCGCACCATATTTTGTTCCACCCGATGCTGGTTCAACACGACCATTTCAGCGCGGCACCGTCCCCCGGTCAGGAGTGGTACAGCAAGAACAAAAAGAATCGCGTTTTGCTACCATCATCACCGTTCTCATCCTATTGGCAACGCTACTGCTGCTCGGCTTCAGTATCTTTCTTGCCGGTCAACTGCGCTTTATACCGTGGTTTAACCCTAGCGACACGAATACTGCGACAGCGACAGCCGTTGTGCAAGGCAAAACAGTACCTAGACTAATAGGAATGAGTTGGACGCAAGCACAGGCTCAAGCAAAGCAGTATCATTTTTCATTGAAATTGGATCATGGTACAAAAAATAATAGTATTGTAGAAAAGCAAAGCCCAGAAGAGGGCGTGACACAGCAGAACGTAAACATCATCACAGTAGATATGATATCTACTGCTACTGCTGTACCAACTGCAACGATTCCAGATGGTCTGGCAGGTTCAACGCTTACTGATGTTGAGAACAAACTGCATAATGCTGGTTTTAATAACTACCTGCCGATAAATGCTGGTAATGATCCTAGTGGTGCTACTGCATCTACTGTGAAGGGGACCGACCCTGCTAGCGGTGCGTCTATAACTACAGACAAGCAAATAAAGATATATGTCTACAACTGTAGCACAACTGTGTGTGCTATCGGTACGCCTGTCACGGTACCAACCACGGTTCCCACTGCGACACCAACTACGCCGCCAAAGCCAACACCTACAACGGCACCACCAACGCCAACAGTTG
>CAZZVE010000163.1:0-11745 GCA_964657325.1 uncultured Ktedonobacterales bacterium | reverse complement strand
TTGCGCCCAATGATGGGGACGGTGGAGAGGCAAAGCATCGGCAACGATTCATTTTTCCAATATGAATCCCTCCCCACCCATCTTTATTGCTGCCCCTACCGCCACGATGACTGTGTATCCAATACATACAATGGAAACGTCATGGAATGTATGTTATACAGCGAAACGTTATACATCTGTAACGCGTGAATACCATAACATACGTCTTAGTGACATAAAACTTATTATCAAGAAAACGGATATAGACATCATGACACAACAAGAAACTCAACCTCAAAACGACGCTCAACCTGTCGTGCCACAGAATGGCACCACGCAAGCCCAACAACAGCAGACGCAAGACGATGGGAAAGAGCATGCAAGTAAGTGGGCATTATTTTCGATTGTCGCCATTGGCGTTTTCATGGCAACACTTGACTCATCTATTGTCAATATCAGCCTGCCCAGTATTGCCCGCGACTTCAGAGTACCACTCAATGGTGCTATTGAATGGGTCATCATCGCCTATCTTGTTGTAACAGCCGCTGTCTTGCTCTCCGCAGGTCGTCTCTCAGATATGATTGGACGAAAAGCGATATGGGCTGTCGGCCTCTTCGTCTTTACTGCTGGTTCGGCCTTGTGTGGTGCGGCTACCTCACTCGGTTTTCTGGTCGCGGCACGCGCCGCTCAAGGACTTGGTGGTTCGCTTTTGTTTGCCGCAAGCCCTGCCATGATTACGAATGCATTCCCTGCACATGAGCGTGGACGTGCGCTCGGCCTCAACGCAGTCATAGTTGCACTTGGCGTCAGTGTTGGACCACCACTTGGGGGTGTTATCACCGCGTACCTCTCATGGCGTTGGATATTCTATGTCAATGTGCCTATCGGTATCGTCGGCATTCTATTAACACTACGCGTGCTCACCGAAAAATTTCATCGCAACCCCGGCAAGTTTGACCCTCTTGGGGCAATACTGCTAGCTGTGGGGCTTGCCAGCTTGACTGCCGCGCTCTCGTTTGGACAAGAAATTGGCTGGACCTCACTCATTTTTATTGCAGGTATTGTGATTAGTGTTATCACGCTTGGACTGTTTCCGTTTGTGGAGCGTCGTGTTGCCAACCCGATTATCGACTTGAGTCTGCTACGTAACCGCGTCTTCCTCTCAGCGAATATGAGTCTTGTACTCAGTTTCCTGGCACTCTTCGCGGTCAGCTTTCTGATGCCATTCTACCTCGAACAACTACGCGGCTTCCCAACACAGATTGTTGGGCTATTGCTTACACCTCTACCTATTATGATTGCGATCATTGCTCCGCTCAGTGGTTCGCTAGCTGATAGATTCGGAAGTACACGATGGCTTGCGTCAGGTGGTTTAGCTATTGCATGTGTTGGTCTTATCCTGTTAAGCCAACTGAACGCACATAGTTCGGTGTTCGATATCATCTGGCGACTCGTTGTCACAGGTACAGGACAGGCCCTGTTCCAATCGCCAAACAATAGTGCGCTTCTAGGCTCTGCTCCTCCACAACAGCGTGGTAGTGCATCAGGCTTCCTGGCAACCGGACGTGTCATGGGGCAAAGCTTGAGTGTTGCTCTCGCGGGTGCTGTCTTCGCTAGTTTGGGTGGCTCTGCTGCCGGACTTGCCATTCAAAACCATTCAGGCAACTTGAGTGCATTGCAACAAACGTTTACCACCAGTTTCCGTACTGCTTTGCTCGTCTGTGCGTTTATTGCCGCCATTGGCGTCTTCACTTCGCTTGTGAGAGGTAGTGGAGAAAAGAAAAAGGCATAAATATAATGCATAAAAGGATGAATGGGTAAAAGTTCTTTGAACTTTTACCCATTCATCCTTTTATGCATTATAATAATTTCATGAACAAGACAGACCGCTTATTGGCTATTGTGCTGGAATTGCAGGGCAAGGGCAAACAACGCGCCGAAGACCTGGCGAAGACATTCGAGACGAGCAAGCGCACTATCTATCGTGACATAGAGGCACTATGCCAAGCTGGCGTACCGCTTCTCTCAATTCCGGGACGCGGTTACTCACTGATGGAAGGCTACTTTCTGCCACCATTGAGCTTCACAACCGATGAGGCTACGATGCTGTTGTTGGGTACTGAGTTCATGGCACAGAACTTCGATGCGCAATATCGTGCAGCCGCACATTCAGCAAACCGTAAGATCACCAGCGTCTTACCAGAAAAATTGCGTGACGATGTAGCCTATCTACAGAAGAGCATTCGCTTCATCGCTGCCGAGCAACGTCCCACCGAAGTCATGATGTTACAACAGGTGCGGCGTGCGATTATCGAACGTGTCACAGTACGTTTCCACTATGCGAAACGTTACGGTCAAAATGGTCAAGATACACAAACAACGCGAGAGGCTGATCCCTATAGCCTTGTATATGTTACGGGTACATGGCACATGACCGCCTACTGCCACATGCGTAAAGACATCCGTATTTTTCGTCTTGATCGCATGGACGCACTAGAGGTGTTGCCTAAAGCTTTTGTTCGACAAGCTCACATCATAATGGAAGAGCATCAGGGGCGGGAACGAAACATAACTGTGCGCGTCCTCTTCGACCATGAGATAGCGCGTTGGGTACATGAGTCGCGCAACTACTATATTATAGCGGAAGAGGAGACGGCAGAGGGGCTTCTGGTCACGCTCCAAATACGCCAGGAGAGCGATATTGTACAATGGCTCCTCGGCTGGGGCCAACGTGTCCGCGTACTCGAACCAGACTCGCTACGCCAACGATTGGTGGATGAAGCAAGAGGAATGTTGGACCAATATCAATAAAAAGCGGAGCAGGGCCCCTGTCATGCCGCTTACGCTTTTCTCCTTATTATCTAGCTTGCGATTACGCGGTCTGTCTCTATTTTATAGATGACACGCACAGAATTGGGCTGATGATTTGCGTATGTGTCCCGACCAGTATATTTCTTCGACATCTTGTCGATATGATCGTTAGCACCTTCCTCAGTAGACTCAACGATATGGCCTCGTATCGACAGCCAATGCCAGGGATTATCGGAGTCAACAATATCGAGACCAACTTTGGGTTGTCTATCCATATTTAAAGCTTTTTGTCTGCCTTTAGAAGTATTAATCAACACATGCGTGCCATCAAAATCAACCCAAACAGGGGTCACCTGTGGCGTTCCATCAGGCATTACCGTGGCTAAATGGGCGAGTAGAGGCTTTTGGAAAAGGTCTAATGCCTTCTCTGGAATGCTTTCTGCCATAGAAGATTTTCTCCTGCTACGTTTTTCGTAGAAACTTTTGTAAGTCACCGAGAGGATTTTAGTCACTCTCAATTTCTTGCGTTCATTGTATCTTAGTTTCCTGACACAACGCAAACGCATTCTTTTGTAAATAGGAATGCTGCTGACATATAGTTGTCACTGCTATAGGTTACACTATTGACATCAGTGAAGCGATCTCTTGGTTAATACAAGAGATGAGAAGGAGAGAAGTATTATGATAAAGATAGAACATCATTTTGTTATTCGCCAGCCTACTGGAAAGGTTTTTGCGTCTTTGATAGATTTTGCAAACGAACCAAGTTGGCAGAAAGACCTTCTTGAGTCTCGTGCAACTTCTGAAGATGGAGTGCGTATTGGTACAAAGGTCACACAAGTGCGTAAGTTTTTTAGGCAACGCGTAGAAACGATTGGAGAGATAGTCGAGTTCGAGCCAGGCCACAAAATGGTAAGTAAAAGTGCCCCTGAAAATCCTCCACCATCCTTTACAACAACCTATCTTGTCGAAGCGGAAAATAGTAACAGCCACGTCTTCTATAGTATAGAGTTACAGGGAAAAGGCTTTTTTAACATTATTGAGCCACTTATCAAACGTAACATAGAAAAAGACGTAGTTATGCGCTTCGCAACCTTGAAGCGTTTACTAGAGAATTAGGGATTAAACGGAGACTGTATGACATGGCAGAGCAAACAAAAGAGGTGATAGTAAGAGAGTTTCGGCAGATTCCAGGTGTTGGCAAGAGCATTGCCAACGACCTGTGGAATATGGGGTTTCGCTCTCTACAAGAGTTGAAGAATCAGGACCCTGAAGCTATGTACGACAGACTATGTGAACTACAAGGTGCGCAGGTTGATCGCTGCATGCTCTACGTTTTTCGCTGCGCCGTGTACTACACCTCACACGAGCAGTATGAACCGGAGAAACTCAAGTGGTGGAACTGGAAAGACGTGTAGGGACCGATGTATCGCGTCCTTGTTCGCAATCAGGATGCTAAGAGGACGCGATACATCGGTCCCTACTGGTGTTACAAACGAATGAGCTTGCTCGTATACAGAGATGAGAGACATAATAATAAAAATCATATTTGAGGTATTTATAATATGAGCGAGACAAAGACCATGATGAAATGGTCGGAACTACAAAATTTACCCGTGACTATCCCCAGCGAAGGCATCACTATTGGAACTGTTGTTGATTGCTTTTTCCAACCTGATACCAACGCTATCTATGCATTAAAGGTGCGACTTCGTCTGTTGGGCGAACGTTCGCTACCAGTAACAGGTGTTAGAAGCATCGAAACGACAGCTGTTGCCATTCCAAGTGCGCAAATGCTCAGTGAGCGTCTACCCGCGCTACCACTTGTGAGTGGACTCATCGCATCATCTATTAAAAGTGAGAGTGGCAGCGATATTGGCAAAGTTAATGCTATCCTGCTAGGAACCGAAACACCACAGACACTACGTATCGTTGGCATTGAAATGACAAATGGCACAGGCAAACGCACCAAGACATTTGGTGCGGATGCCGTTGGCAGTTATCATGATGGCACAGTGGTAATCACCGATACCGCCGCTAAACGCCTGCGCTAATAAAGCTTATGAGTAAACATGACAGGGGCAAGCCCTGGCACTACTATACACGTAGTGGTGAAAGTATAGTAGTGCCAGGGCTTGCCCCTGTCATGCTCCCACACCCTTGTTATGTTTTGAGACAAATGTTGTATCTATTATTTCCCCCCGGTTAAGCGCAACACCTCTGCTTCGGCTTCACGTGCATCTTTACGACGCGAAAGCTTTTTGAGTGCCTCGGCTTTACGTCGCCAGTTGTCGGCATCACCAGGGGCCAGTTTAACCGCCTCTTCTGCTGCTTCCAGAGCCTCTTCGTTACGCTTCAACTGTTTTAACACAAGCGATTTATTATGCCATGCAGAGGCCATGCGCGGATTGAGTCGTAGTGCGCGGTCATATGCCTCAAGCGATTTCTGGTAGTTGCGCAAGTGATAGTGTGCGTTCCCCAGGCCATTCCACGACAAAGGTGTGTTGGGGTTGAAGCGCACAGCTGCTTCATAGGCTGTCAACGCCGCATCATATTGTCCAAGCTCACAAAGTACATTCGCCTTGCCATTCAACGCGGAAGCAAAACGTGGATCAAGACGCAATGCCTGGTCGTAGGCAGCGATAGCTTCTGGAAAGCGTTTCAGGTCGGTAAGCACATTGCCGCGTTTATCGTATGCCTTAACAAAATTGCGGTCAAGTTGAATTGCCTTATCGTAGTTTGTAAGCGCGCTTTTTAAGCGCTGCTCCGCGTAATAGACATTGCCCATTCCAAGATAGTTAGGAGCATAATCTGGATTTAGCTTTTGGGACTCCTGATACGCATTCAACGCATCTTGAAACCGTCCCAGGTCGTAAAGCGTATTGCCCTGAGCATTCCAGTAGATAGCGTTGCGTGGCTCAAATACAAGGGCTTGCTCGAACGCTCGCAACGCCTCTGTAAAGCGTCGCAATTGACGCAAGACGAGACCCTTGTTATGCAATGCTTGTCCTAAGCGTGGTTCGTAGTGTAAAGCCGTATCAAACGAAAAAAGAGCCTGCTCAGGGGAGCCAAGCGCGTTTTGTGCCGCGCCTTTCCCATTCCAGGCCAGTGCGTTATCAGGTTCCAGAGCCAGTGCTTGCTCGAATGCAGCCAATGCCTCTTTATTGCGCCTTAACATGTTGAGAGCTGTGCCCTTACCATTCCAAGCCGCGACGAGTTTGCTATCCATGTGAAGTGCACGCTCAAACGAGGTTAACGCTTCCTGATGATTCCCCTTCAAGCCATGAGTTGTACCGATTTTCTGCCAGCCTTGGGCATCCCGAATTTGAGGTGCTTGTCGTGTTTGGGCCGTGTTTAATGCGTAGGGGCTATAAGGTGGTACGGTGACGGTTGGCTGTTTCGCTGTCGCTGGACGCGGAACAGTGCGCGTCAGTGTGCCACTGATACGCTGATCTTCGATGTGGCGCAGAATTTTTTCGACTTCTTTCGCGCTGGCAGGTCGATTCTCAACTTTCAAATCAAGCATCCGAATCAGGAGTGCATCTAACTCAGCTGGCACTAACGGATTCAATTCAGAGGCAGGACGAAAGAAAAATGGCTGCTCACTCGGATCAACTCCTGTCAGCAGGCAATGCAGCAACGCACCAAGACTGTAGATATCGGAGCGCGGAGTGCTTTGCGCCTTACCATATTGTTCGGGTGCCGCAAAGCCGGGTGAACCGAAAGCAACAGTGTCATGCGATTGACCCGGTTTGAAAATGCGAGCGATACCGAAGTCAATGAGATAGATATGGCTGTTGCTTATCATCACATTCGATGGCTTAAGATCACGAAAGATAATTGGTGGTTGATGCGTGTGTAGATGATTCAATACATCACACAACTGCATACCCCAATCCAGTGCCAGTTCTAGCGTAACAGGACCACCGCCCTTGTGTTCCAGGTAATCTTCCAGCGTCTCACCCTCGATAAAGTCCATCACAAGGTAGGAACGTTCCTCTTCGGTGAAGTAGTCATAGATACGGGGCAGATTGGGATGCACCAAATCTGCGAGTAAGCGTGACTCGCGTTCAAATGCATCCTCAGCCTCTTGAATGCGGGTAGGAGTGAGACCCGCACGACTCATCTCTTTAATCGCGACGGAACGGTTATTAAAGCGTGTATCGGACGCTCTATAGACGGCACCCATACCCCCCTGTCCGATGCGCGACTCTAATTGGTAGCGGTTGCCAAGCAACGTCTGCTCTGGCAGATCGCCGGTAGAACGTTTAAAGAGGAGCGGGGCGGCACAATGTTGACAGAAGCGGGCCGTTTCCGCGTTCGCTAAACCACAGTTATCACAAAATTGTTCCGCCATACACCCTTCATTCCTAATCATAGATAAATATAATCACATCACGGGCGCGGTGGACCTACGCGCCATAATTGTAACCATTCCGCGATACTCAATGTTTCAGCACGACGACTTGCCTCAATTCCTGCTTCAGCAAGCCATGTCCGAATGATCTCATTCTTATAATGTAGGCCATGCGTCAAGGAATTGTGTAGTTGCTTGCGCCTTTCACTGAAACCAGCTTGCACCAGACGGAAGAAACTCTCGCGCTCAACTGGAGATAATGGCGCATCGGGGTGAACATCGACGCGTAGAATCGCCGAGTCAACCTTTGGTGCAGGATAGAATGACGATGCAGGAACCTGCGCTATAATGCGCGGTTGTCCATAGAATTGAATACTGATTGCTAGCACACTCAGGTCTCCTGGTTGCGCCACAATACGTTGAGCCACCTCTTGCTGCACCATGACTACTAGTGTGCGCGGTGGATTCGCGCTCTCTAAAAAGTGGCGAAACGTCGGTGCTGTAATATAATACGGCAGGTTCGCCACCAATTTATAGGGTGCCTGCCCAAAGACCTCTACAGGGTTCAGAAAGAGCAGGTTGCGTGCAATCAGCTCAACGTTTCCGTAAAAGCTTGTTGTTTTCGCAAGCAATGCCAGCATATCACGTTCCAATTCGACAGCAACGACACGTCGCGCATGCTGCGCTAACTCACGTGTTAACACGCCAGTGCCCGCGCCAACCTCTAAGATTTCGTCGTCGGCAACAACTTCGGCGGCGGCGACAATCTTCATGAGAATAGAGCGATCAATTAAAAAATTCTGTCCAAACGCTTTATTTGGACGCATATTGTGTGCATACAACAAATTGCGCAGTTCGCGCACACTTGTCAGATCTATATCTTTATACGGTACAATGTTGTTCTGCACCATCTCTTCGGTTGATTGTTGCTGTGGAAGACTATCCGTCACCTATCGCTTCCCCATCTCTCATAAATTTTTGTCTATACATATTCTACGCTATTCGTCCCCACAAACACAATTTGCACAAGCTTAATACCAGCGTCGTCCGGGACGATGCGAACGGAACAGGCCAAATGGAGGCCGAAATCCCAGTAGCCCAAACACGATAAGGATACTAACAAGGGCAAGACCCACAATAACAAACAGTCCAGCTAGAGCAACACCTATAAACACGAGTAGTGCACCAAGCAGTACTAGAAGCGGTTTGATAAGCAAAAAGCCAAGAACAACAAGAAGAATTGTACGACCAGCTTTATTGCCATGTTGTGGACGTGCCCACGGAGGAACCTGACTATGGTATGATCCATAAGGTTTATACCCATGTTCCATCGCATCCCCATCGGGACTGAGATTGTTATAGCGGAGTTGCTGCTTTTGCTGCTGTGCTAGTGGTGGAGTTGTGTATACTCCTTGTACTGGCCTATCCTGAGCTTGATAACTATATGGTGGGATAGGGGACAGATTAGTAACCGAGTCCTCGAAGTTCGCAGGATGCTCGTTCTTTGGAATATTGCCAGTATTTGGCTTTGTAGACCAATAGTACGGTCGTGCTTCGCTTTCCTGAGCATTCTCTTGTAGACTATCAGAATGATTATAAAAAGGCCGCTCGTTTTGCTGCGGCTCGAATTCTTGTTGGCTCATCTGTATTCTCCTTGTAGCCGTGGAACCATCACTTATAACTACGTTCTCTGGAAACAAGGGTTGCACAGAAGCACCGTTGTTTGGTAAGGTAGTTAAGGACGTGTGGTCCTATATGTGTAACAAACAGGCACAATAATACGTCATACATTGTGGTAGTAAACCAGGAAATTTTTAACATGTTAGACACGGCAGAGGTATAGTTGGAAAACATGACAGGAGTAAGTCCTGTTACCATTATACTCTCGCCACTACGTGACTTGTCATGCAGGCCCACGTATAGGATTGACAGGTGCACTGCCCCTGTCCGGTCAAAATTGATTTCTATATAGTTCACTAGAAACGTCGTTAGCACCTAAGAGCAACTCTTCCGCTCTTCTCATATATTGGGCGACTACTCGGCATGTCTTTGGAGTACCTGTGGGGAAGGATATTTTTTCTATGGATGAACACATACATGATGAACAGATAGAGAATGAACGTGCTCTTGTGCCTGCGGGTGGTAGCAGTTCTAGTAGCGAAGATGTGGTTGACGAAGATTCTACGGTGCCAACAAAGGCCATGAAGCGCGTAGACGAACAGGAGGAACGACGTTCTATAAGCCGTTCGCTTGCTGCCCTGCGCCGCCAGACGCCACTTCCTATCACGCCGACAATAGACGAAACGGCACTACGGCGTACACGTGTCAATCGTATTCTGATGCGCAAGCGTCATATAGACCGCAAATATACAAACGGCAAAACTGGTTTACGTCTCCTTGTTGCGGCTGCCGTTCTTTTCATTATCTTCGCGATGCTTATTTCTGGTGGCACAGGTACAGCGTACGCGTATTATCAAGCCCAATTACCATTACTAAACGGCATTGCGCAGCACTCGCTCTTTCAAACCACGCGCATCTATGATCGCAATGGTAAACTGCTCTATGAATTATACGATCATCAGCAAGATCGAGGTCGCCGTACCTATGTCAACTACAACGATATTTCGCCTTTACTGGTGAATGCTACAGTTGCGACGGAAGACCACACCTTCTGGACAAATAGTGGTGTTGATTATAATGGCATTGTACGTGCTGCCGTTGCTGATCTACAGCATAACAGTGCTGTGCAGGGTGCCAGTACTGTTACAGAGCAACTCGTCAACAATCAATTCTTCAACAATCAGAAGGGTGATCTACAGGTAAAAGGTGAAGAAGTCGTGCTGGCGACTGGCTTGACGCAGCAGTATCCTAAGTGGAAAATCATGGAGATGTACCTGAACACAGTCTACTATGGTGATCTTAACTACGGTGTTGAGGCTGCCGCGGAAAGCTATTTCCGTTTGCAACCGCAATGTACGTTGGGTAAATGCAAGCCGGCGGTAAGCCAACTTGACCTTGCACAAGCATCGATGCTCGCAGGTCTACCACAAAGTCCTTCGTACTACAATCCAACAACAAATAAACCTGTTGCGTTGCAACGCCAAAAACTGGTGCTTCAATCTATGCTTGATTTAGGCATGATTACGAAGGTACAGATGACGAAGGCCGAAACTGAGAGCGCGAAGTTCACGTTCGAGCCTTATTCGGTGACACATCACCTGCAAGCACCGCATTTTGTCAACTATGTGATCGACAATGTTTTAGCTCCTATGCTGGGTGATCGTCTAGCAGACGGTGGCTTAAATGTGTATACCACACTTGATCTGGATCTGGAAAAACAGATTGAGCAACTTGTGTACAATAAACTCTACAAGCAGCAACAAGATAATTATCTAGGTGTTTATGGTCCGCTCAACCTCACAAATAACTTGAATAATGCGGCTGTCGTGGTAATGAATCCAAAGAACGGCGAAATTCTGGCGATGGATGGAAGCGCGAACTTCAATCAAAATACACCGACAATGCAAGGGCAGGACAATGCCGCCATTGCACTTCGCCAGCCCGGTTCATCGTTCAAACCAATCGTGTATGCGACGGCCTTTGAGATGGGTTGGTATCCAGCAATGATTGTGCCGGACCACAAAACAATCTATCCTGGTGATTGTGATGCGAATGTCCCCCCTAAATGTTACTCGCCACAGAACTACGACGGAACATTCCATACACAATTTCCCATGACGATTCGTACTGCCGTTGCAAACTCGTATAACATTCCAGCGATTGATGCGATTGAGTTCGCAGGTGTCAAGAACGTGGCAAATATGGCGGGACGCCTTGGCTTAAGCGAGATCGCAAATTTGCCTTCACAAAAGCTTGTACCTTCTATGGCGATTGGCTCTGATGAGGTGACGCCTCTTGATATGACCGGTGCCTATGCCACGTTTGCTAATAAAGGTGTACGCGTTCCACAAGCATCTGTATTGCAGATCACAGATAATCAGGGTCGCCTTCTCTACAAATATGACGAAGCGCATCCAAATGGTGTACGTGCTCTTAGTGAAGGTGTCTCTTTTCTGGTAAGTAGTATGCTGTCTGATAAAGCGGCACGCTATCACGAGTTCTCGCCTGGAAACTACCTGGAGTTGCAGGACCGTCCGGCGGCGGCAAAGACCGGTACAACTGACAGTTTCCGTGACAACTGGACGGTAGGTTATACGCCTTATATCGCTACTGGCGTTTGGGCAGGTAATAGTGACAACGAAGAAATGACGCAGAACACTATTGGTATCACTGGTGCCGCTCCAATCTGGCACGACGTAATGGAGTTGGTATCACATAAGTACAATTTTCCGCCTGATGATTTCGCTGTCCCTGCCAACGTCCATAGAGGTGTAGTTTCGTCTACTACTGGCCTTGCACCACGTGCAGGCGAGGGAACCGTTGAAGACTGGTTCATTGATGGCACTTTGCCCACAACTGGCGACGGAGGGGGCTACAGTACACCACCGACAACCTGTAGCTTCTACATCTGCAAGCCCTATAATGGTGGTCAGCCTATTCAGCCATAACGATTTACATGCATGTGTGGTTATAAACAG
>CAZZVE010000162.1:0-11783 GCA_964657325.1 uncultured Ktedonobacterales bacterium | reverse complement strand
GAGGGAACAATCGTGGTGCCTACGCATACCAGTGGCAATTCTGATCCCGCAAAGTGGGAAAATCCCCCTGTACCACAAGCATGGTGGTCAGTAATTTATGATACTATGCCTGCATTTGATCCAGAAACAACACCCACATACGAGATGGGGAAAATTGTCGAAGCATTTCGGACATGGCCTGGTGTATTGCGCAGTTCTCATCCAACGGACTCGTTCGCGGCGTGGGGACGACATGCTCAGTTTGTTACCGCACAGCATAGTCTTGAGAATGGGCTGGGTGAAAGCTCGCCTCTTGCGCGCATCTACGATTTGGATGGTTGGGTACTCTTGTTGGGTGTCGGCTATGATCGCAATACCTCATTTCATCTCGCGGAGTATCGCGCCCCTTCCGTCGTACCAACGACACTAGGTGCCCCAATTATGGAAGAGGGAAAGCGGGTATGGAAGCAGTATCGTGATATCGAAATCAACTCCGATATCTTTCCAGACATTGGCGACGACTTTGAGCAGGATGCACGGCTTGTCACAATGGGACGTGTTGGCTCCGCCGAAACGCGACTCTTTCCACAACGGGCCGCCGTGGACTTCGCCGAGAAATGGTTAACACGCAAACGTAACCTGTAGGGACCGATGATGCAGATGAACGAAATAATGTGGGCGTCCGTAGGATTCTAAAGTAATTTATTAACCTGCATTATCACATCCTCGTCGGCGATTGAAAAGGTTAATCGGTCCCTACGGGTGCATTGCACACTCAGAAAGGTACAGATCATGCAATTTGGACGCTGCTTTGAAGAGTTCGAGATTGGTGCGCTCTATAAGCATTGGCCTGGACGTACCATTACGGAGTATGATGATACCCTGTTTTGCATGTTGACAATGAATCATCACCCACTTCATATCGACGCCAACTACGCGGAAGAGACACAATTTCAGCAACGCGCTGTCGCGGGTCCGCTTGTGTTTAGTATCGTATTTGGCATGACGGTTGAAGATGTGAGCGGTAAAGCGATTGCGAACCTCGAGTTTGAGCATATCAAGCACATTGGCCCCACGTTTCATGGTGATACTGTCTATGCAGAGACAACGGTTCTGGATAAGAAGCTATCGAGCAGCAAGCCTGATCGTGGCATTGTGACAGTCGAGACTATCGCATACAATCAACGTGGTGAAACAGTACTTTCGTTTCAACGTCGTGTAATGGTGCCAACAGAAGCTTATGACAGTGCACAACGTCGTGCATGGGACGAAAAAATGGCGCGAGTTCGCAAGGAAGGAAACGTCCAATGACCAGTCCAAATAATGGCAATATACTTCCACCTAAAGCGCAGATGGTGATGGCTCGGAATTTTATTGTGCGTCGCTCGGAACTTACCGTTCCTGGACATAGCCTTAAAATGATGGCAAAAGCGGCTGGGTCGAAGGCCGATCAGGTGATGTTCGATTTAGAAGACGCCTGTGCCGTATCGCAAAAAGTCGAGGCGCGCAAGACCGTTGTTGAAGCACTCAACACGTTAGACTTTGCTGGCAAAATTCGTGCGTTTCGTC
This sequence comes from uncultured Ktedonobacterales bacterium, assembly GCA_964657325.1. GTDB lineage: Bacteria > Chloroflexota > Ktedonobacteria > Ktedonobacterales > Ktedonobacteraceae > JBBQVS01. The sequence goes on along the minus strand of CAZZVE010000162.1, from coordinate 10,235 downwards.
CCAACAATATTCGCACCAAGTTCTTCTATCGTGACCTGATCGAAGTGGTCGAGGCGGCTGGTAAGAACATTGACGTGATTGTAGTTCCTAAATGTTATGGCCCCGAAGATATTCTTTTTGTTGACCGCTTCCTCTCGCAAATCGAAGAGAACATGGATTTTGAATTGGGGCGTATCAAGCTTGAGGTCTTAATCGAGTCCGCCGATGCGGTCTTGCACGCCGAGCAGATCGCGAAATGTACGCCTCGCGTTGGTGGTCTCATCTTTGGACTTGTCGATTTCGCGGGTGACATTGGAGCACAAGAACTCGGTGGTGAACAATTTTTTTATTACAACTATGCGAAAGCAAAAACGATCATTGCGGCTCGTGCGGCTGGCGTAACGGTTGTCGATGGCGTAACGCTTGCTATACGTGATAACGAAGCCTGCCGACGCGACTCAAAAATGGCGACGCGCATGGGCTTTGATGGGAAATGGGCCATTCATCCGGCACAGATCGACATCATACACGAGGTATTTACGCCTACACAAGAGGAGATTGCGCAGGCCAAACACATTATTGACGAGTATGAAAAGGCCGATGTGCAAGGCGGCTTAGGTGCGATCGTCATCGACGACCAGATGATTGACGCCGCTGTGTTGCGTGTCGAATGGAAGAAACTCGCAATCGCGCAAAAAGCGGGTTTGTTGTAATAGAGAGTCAAGTTCGTGAGTCTGTGAACAGACTCACGAACTTGACTCTCTATTACAACTGTGTCCAGCCTGCTAGAAACAACTGTGTTCCATCATTAATGTCTGCGAACTGATTCGTAGTGCCACCATTGAGAGAGCCATAGTACATACCGTAGTCATGAGTGTCTTGCTGATAGGATTGCAGGGCGTAAAAGTTGCCATCAGGCGAGACGTTTGACCAAGCATATTGCGTGTACGGGCATAATGATTGAGCGTTTGCACCATCAGTTGATAGACGTATTAAGCCTGTCCCATCGGTGTTGATTTTCCATAAGCCATTCTTGCTTGTATCACCGGTCGTATTTTCAATCATGAGCAGTAGGCTTGTCTGGCTAATCGCTCGAACCGTTGTGATTGCCAGTGTCGCGCTGCTGAAAACTGTTCTCGTCGTTCCACCTCGTGCATCTTGAATTGTGATGCTACTTGGTCCAGTAAAGCCATTTCCAACACTACCATCGCCGCTACAAGTGCTCACGTACAGAGACTTCACATCGTAACTCGTGTCAAAACTTGTGCAATAGTGTGTGACGGAGACAACGTGCTGCAAGTCGTTATCATGCTGCTCCATACCCTTTTGCGTATCCAAAAGATAGAGATCTTGTAGTGTTGCACCGCGCATTTGAGGAAAGAAACTCGTCAGGTAGACGTGCGTGGCATCCAACCATGTGCGTGGCAAATAGCCTCTTGTTCCTTGTGGTACAAGTTCTGGCTGCACTGTTCCACTTGTGATATTCATTAAATAGGTCGTTGGTACTGATCCACCTGGACTTGCGTCGAAGACGACTGTTTGCTGGTTAAACGACCACTGGCTATTGAGGATAATGCTCCCAACAGGAGCGCAGTATAGCGTTTGCAAGCCTTGCCCATCGACACGCACCATCCGTATCTGGTCCTGGTTCCCAAGCACAGCAGTGAAAAGGACCCATTGTCCATCTTGTGATACTTGCGCCTCGCTGATCGTGACATTCGGCATCTTTACAATCTCAATTCCTTTAAGATTGCTATTCGCATTGCGCCGTTTTACTGTACCTTGTTCTGGGTTGAACTCATTAACGATGTAAATAAGATTTTGCTGTGAACCTAGTATAAGTGGTGCCAGTACTGCGGGGCGTGCTGTTCCTGCGCTTGGACATGTTGTAAGTGTTGTTGCTACATTTTGCGTCACTGGCGTCATGAATGCCGTGCTATTTGGCTTAGATGTTGGGATCACGACTGGCGCATTACCTTTAGCGTGTCCAAAGCCAAGGACTTGTGGCGCAATAAATGCTGTTCCTATACCCCCTAGCAGTACAAACGCAATGAGTATGCCAACAACGAGCAATGCAATCGGCGAACGTCTGGGATTGAGTTTGCCATCTCTCATGATTCGTAAAGAACTAGGAGGGTGTGCATTAATCCGTTGTTCCTGTGAAGGCGTGGTTGGTGTAGAACGTTGGGATTCATCATACGTCTGTTCTGTATGCGTTGATCCTACAACTAATCGCTGGTGTTCTCCGCTCTGTTGCTTGGGTAGCGCGGAATGCGCGACAGTAGGCCACGCCGAAACCGTTGCTACCGAGTCGCGTGTATGCGTCACAGGCGAGAGGGCTTGTAATAATGCCTGACGTAGGTCTTCGGGTTGCTGGTAGCGTTTCGCAGCATCTTTTTCCATCGCATGCAATACAACGTCTTCGAGTGCGAGCGGTATCAGTGGGTTGAGTTCACGGAGCGGACGTGGTTGCTCGTACATCTGCTTCACAAGCACACTCATGTAGTTATCCGCACTAAATGGGCGTATTCCAGTCAACAGTTCATAAAGAACGATACTCATGCTATATACATCGCTTATCGGTGTGGATTTGCCCATAATTTGTTCTGGTGCCATGTAGTCGGGTGTGCCAGTGATAGCATGACCTGTCATGCTCGTTGTCTCACTGCGAATCGCAGTTGCATCATGCGAAGAGGTTGACATAACCTTTACCAAACCAAAGTCTGCCAGCATTGGTGTCCCATCAGCTTTAAAAAGAATATTGCCTGGCTTGATATCTCGGTGAATTAAGCCACGATCATGAGCATATTGTAGTGCTTGTAGGATTGGCGCAAGAAGTGCGACAGCTTCTTGCGGTGGGAGCGTATGGCGTGTATGTAGAAGGTCACGTAGCGAACCGCCCGGCATCTGTGGCATGACAAGATAGGCACGGTCATGCTCTTCACCATACTCATAGACGGGTAGGATGTTGGGGAAATCAAGTTGTGCAACCACACGCGCCTCACGTGCGAAGCGACGCAAAAAATCCCGTGTCTCGCCCTCGCGTGGTTGAAATAGCTTGAGCGCGACATTACGTTGTAGATGAACATCTTGTGCCAGGAAGACTGTTGAGGTCCCACCAACGCCCAGAGGACGCACAATCCGATAATGTCCTATCATTCTCCCAATCATCTCATCGGGCAACATGTCCATTTCCTCTCTCGTCATGTGTTTATATGTATAGACGCGTGGTTGTACTCTTTTTGTTGCGTTGAGAATAACATATACTACCGTTATAAGCATGGTGTAATTGTCCCATATAATGGGGATCGGTGGAATTTGACAGTGGAATGTGCTATATACCTTATAACGTCCTTTCGATAATTCTATCCAATAAGGATGTATATGCCAATTCCACTCAAGAAAAGATAGCTCATGCAAAGAAACTTTGTTACAAAACATGGTCATTCATATATAGATGAACAAGAATATATACCGTCTTCAGCGTCACCCACTACATGGGTAGACTACCTGTCTCAGCTTCCCTATCGCTATATGCTCTGGCTATTTACTACAACACGCTTGTTGCTCCTACTTGTAACCTATGTGGGCGTGGTGCTACTTACAGTTCCAAAGTACTCAAGTACGCCCACCTACTTTCATACGCTACTCTTAGCCTGGAATCATTGGGATGCATCAAACTATGTACGAATTGCACAGTACGGCTATCAGTATGTGCCGGACCTCGCATTCTTTCCGTTGTATCCAGCATGTATCTGGCTCATCAGTCACGTTGTCGGCGATTATCTACTTGTTGGTATGCTGCTCAGTAATCTCGCATTACTTGGAGCGTTAGTAATTCTCTACCAGTTAGCTCTGGATATCGCGGGTGAGCAGGCTGCACGTCGAACTCTACTGTATCTCTGTATCTTCCCTACCGCATTTTACTTGTTTGCTGCGTACAACGAATCGTTCTTCCTACTCTTCTCAGCAGGGGCATTTCTTGCTATGCGTCGGCAGCGTTGGCTGGTTGCAGGTATGCTTGGTGCGTTGGCGGCTGCAACGCGTTCAGCGGGGATACTGCTGGTGCTTCCGTATCTCTGCGAGTGGTGGTTTTCACGAAACAAGAATGAGTCAACTCGCTTGAGCCTATGGCTTCTGAAATTGGTTCCTATATGTCTCATTCCTGTTGGTTTGCTTCTCTACAGCTATTATTGTTTGCGTACAACAGGTAATCCATTAATGTTTGCAGCAGTTCAGGCGCATTGGGACCGCCATACTGAGTGGCCCTGGCAAGGCATAGGGGCATCATTGTACCAATTGTGGGTGCAACCTATTGGCTCGTTCTATCAAGTTCACATTCTCATTGACCTATGTGCAACACTCGGTTTTCTTGCCCTCACCGTTTTGGGATGGCGTCGTCTTCCCCTGAGTTTTACAGTTTGGAGTGCAAGTCTACTCCTACTCATGCTATTGAATGCATCGCCTGTGGGAGACCCGCTTGCCTCGAATCAACGGCTCGTGCTGGAACTCTTTCCAGGCTTTATTTTGCTCGCTATACTGAGTGAGAAGTATCCGAAACTGCATGAAACGCTTCTTCTTGTGTCTCTTCCCCTACTAGCAACGCTCAGTATTGTCTTTCTCATGAACCGTTGGATGGTCTAAATTTCTTATTGAGTATTGTGTGTCACATCGTTCGCGGCTTGGTGTGTCGCGTTTGATGGCTCAAGGTTAACGACAATTGGCTCTTGCGAATTGCGTACAATGACCCACTGTGAAGGTTCATCGGACGGGTTGATTTCCTGATGTGGCACGAAGGGTGGCACGTAAATAAAATCCCCTGGCTCAACAGACTCGGAAAATTCCAGATTGTCGCCCCAGCGAATTTGTCCATGCCCTGAAACGACATAGATAACTGTTTCAAGTTCGCCGTGATGATGTTTGGCACTAGCTACATGCGGCCCGACAACTGTTACACCTGCCCAAATACCGACAGAGCCAGCCAATTGCTGTGATACAGCCGAGACGCGTTGCATTCCTGGTGTTTGGGGTGTATTCGCGTCAAATTGGTGTGGCTTTATAACGCGCACACCAAGTGGTGTTTCGTGAGTACTCATATTCTCTGCCTCCATGAATGTAGCGTTGCGTCAACTATACCACACGATTGTAGTATAGTGAGACGACACAGACAAAAAGAAGCTCGCATAGTTTTGTGCGAGCTTCTTTTTGTCTGTGTCGTCTTACATGTTGCGCATTGTGTTGGCTCTTGTCTCAAGGAAAAGAAGAGCTACGAGGGCAACTTCAACTATCTTGATGGTGACATCAAATGGATCCCAGGGCCACCCTTCGCTTGGACTACCAAGGAAGAACCACAAAACGATAGTTAGTAGCGTATAGGCGATAAATGCCCAACGAATGGTATGGTGAACGCGTGCAAGTTGAGGTAGAAAAAACGCAATAAGTAGCGCGATATAACCTAATCCGTTGAGTAAAAACCAGAACCGCAGGTCTTCGTCAGGATGCGTAGCTAGGAACAGATGAGCACCTGCAGTGACAAGAGTTGTTAAGAAAATTCCGATTTGTACAATTCCAATGTGTGGTCGTGATGACTGTGAGATTTGTTGCATGGGCGCGATCTCCTCGTTTTTATAGGTGTCATAATAAACACCGTTTGCTTGTTTTAGCTGACATACTAGTCACGGATATATACTGAGAATAGTTTCGATGTGTAACATAGTTTTGTATATTTCTACAAATTCTTAGCAAATACCAAGGAAAATATGTATAAATACTTGTGAATATTTTTTAGAAACCAATAGACTTTTAAGTTGTTATTGTATACTAGAATGTCTTACTATCGGCAACACATAGGGATATATGAACTTGGTCATATACGAACCTATTCTACATACCTGTTAATTAGTTAGTGTTTCTAATAAACTTCGCCACATAAAATTAGGCTTGACAGAGTACACAAGGTAGTGTTATTCTTGCCATAAAGCAAAACAGAGAACGCGCAGATCAGGATTACTACACGTTGGCGTAGTCAAATAGCGAACCGCGATAGTGCAAGGCGGCAGATGGATACCACGTCGAACCCACCTGAGAGCGTCAGCAATAAAAAACTGACCGGAGCCTCACCGTTATCACAGAGGTTCGGCAATAGTATAGGGATTTAATGTATTGTACCCTTTGAGCCGATATAAGAGGAATTATGTATACACATAGTTCAAAAGAGGTGGTACCACGGGTGAAATCTCGTCCTTCGTAAGGGCGAGTTTTTTTTATGCTCATTTTAGGAGGAGTCATGGCGAACGAAGAAAAGTATGTTGAGGATATTGTCGATCAAGAGGACAATTTTTCAAAATGGTATAACCAGGTTGTGCGCAAGGCTGAACTTGCCGACTACGCACCAGTACGCGGTTGCATGATTATTCGGCCTTATGGCTATGCAATCTGGGAAAATATTCAGCGTCTGCTGGATGCACGTTTCAAAGAGACCGATGTTGAAAATGCGTACTTCCCCCTGCTCATTCCGCGTAGCTTTTTGGAGCGTGAGGCGGAGCATGTCGAAGGATTTGCGCCAGAGTTGGCATGGGTGACACGTGGTGGAGGTGAGGAACTTGAAGAGCCGCTTGCTATACGCCCAACCAGCGAGACCATCATTGGTCATACCTACGCTAAATGGATTCAGAGCTACCGTGATCTGCCGATTCTCATCAATCAGTGGAACAACGTGATGCGCTGGGAGAAGCGTACTACCTTGTTTCTACGCACCTCCGAATTTTTATGGCAAGAGGGTCATACGGCGCACCGTACGCTTGAAGAGGCCGAGGAGCGTACGAGACTCATGCTTGAAGTCTACCGTGCGTTCGCGGAAGAGGAAGCCGCCATGCCAGTTCTTGTTGGACGCAAGAGCGAAAACGAGAAGTTCGCAGGCGCATTGCGTACCTACTCTATCGAGGCACTGATGGGTGATGGTAAAGCACTACAAGCTGGTACAAGCCATAATCTTGGCACCAACTTTGCCAAAGGTTTTGATATCCAATACCTTGATTCTGATAGTCAGCGCAAATACTGTGCCACCACTAGTTGGGGTATGAGCACACGCATGATTGGCGGCGTCATTATGATGCATGGTGACAAATCAGGCTTGATCCTGCCACCGCATATTGCGCCCTATCAGACCGTAATTATTCCAATTGTGCGTAAAGATGCGGAAAAGTCAGCCGTTGGTGAGATGGTTGAACGCGTGCAAAAAATGCTCAAAGGTAAGGTTCGTTTCAAGACCGACAATAGCGAGAACACACCGGGCTGGAAATACAACGAGTGGGAACTACGCGGCGTTCCTGTTCGCATGGAGATTGGACCACGCGATGTACAAAATAATAGCGTCATGTTGGTGCGTCGTGACAATCGCGCTAAAGAAGTTGTCTCGCTCGATGTCCTTGAAACTCGCCTTCCCGAACTATTGGAGGAGGTGCAGAAAGCACTGTTTCAACGGGCCGTCGAGTTCCGCGAGCAAAACATGCACTACACCGAGAGCTACGATGAGTTCAAGCAAATCATCGCCGAGAAGCGTGGCTTTGTGCGTGTCAAGTGGGCAGAGGACAGTGCGGCAGAACAGGCCATCAAAGAAGAGACGAAGGCTACCCTGCGCGTAATTCCGCTCGATCAGCCGGAAGGTGGGGTACAGGGCACATGCATCTACACGGGCAAACCCGCAACCTGTGAAGCTATATTCGCTCGCGCGTATTAATGATGATGTAGGGAGTAATTGATGTAAGAAAGCAATTGATGTAGAGCGCAATCAATTGCTTCCTTACATCAATTGAAAAGAAGGAGACACACATGATTACATATAATGATTTTGAGAAGGTAGATATTCGCGTTGGCAAGATTATCAAGGTGGAGGATTTTCCACAGGCGCGTAAACCTGCCTATAAATTGGTGATTGATTTTGGTGTGGAAATTGGGACGAAACGCTCTTCCGCCCAGGTCACGCAACACTACACAAAAGAGACTTTGCTTGGTAGGCAGGTTGTGTGTGTCGTAAACTTTCCTTCAAAACAAATTGGACCCTTTATTTCGGAAGTATTGACGCTGGGTTTGCCCGATAGTGACGGGAATGTTGTGTTGTTGAGTCCGACAACAGAAGTCCCGCTTGGCGGAAAAATGTTTTAAGGAGTCGCATATGACTACATCGTTACTATATCCACAAGGGTTTCGCTCATGTGCCAAAAATGTCGGCATTAAAGATGATACATATGATTTTACTGTGATCGCCTCAGATGTTCCTGCTTCTGCTGCGGCAATGTTTACGCAAAGCCGCTTTTGTGGTCCATCCATTATCGTGGGTCGTGAGCAGGTACGGAATGGGCAACTTCAGGCATTTGTGATTACGAGCAAAAACGCAAATGTTGCAACAGGTGAGCAAGGTCTAGCGAATGCACGAGAAGTTGTGCATCTTGTAGCGACAGAGCTAGGAATTGCGGAGCAGGATGTGCTTGTTTCTTCTACAGGAGTAATTGGGCATCGGTTGCCTATGGAACGCATTCGTCAGGGCATACGAGGGCTGAAAGCCGAAATGCGTGTAGGCGAGCTTGAACACTCGGCACAAGCAATTATGACGACAGATACACGTCCTAAGATACATTCTTGCCAAGTTGGAAACGCCGTACTTGTGGGCATGGCAAAAGGTGTTGGAATGATTGAGCCAAACATGGCAACTATGCTGAGCTACTTTGTAACTGATGCACGTATAGCTCCCGATACTCTCAATACGATGTTGAAAGAAGCCGTTGAGGTTTCATTCAACATGGTGAGTATAGATACAGATACTAGCACGAGCGATACTGTCGCGATTATGGCAAATGGCGCGGCAGGTGAGGTAGACCTTGTGGCATTTAAGCAGGCGTTGCGTACAATGGCGATTGAACTTGCGAAGGACCTTGCGCGTGATGGTGAAGGGGCGACAAAGTTGTTAGAGGTCGTCGTAGAGCAAGCGGCATCATTTGGGCAGGCGAAACGGGTCGCCAAAGCTATTGTGAACTCACCGCTCGTCAAAACCGCGGTCTTTGGTGCCGATCCAAACTGGGGCCGTGTCGCAATGGCAATCGGCAAATGTGACGAGCAACAAGACATCACGCCCGCAAAGGTGTCGATTGCCTTTGGCGATATCCTTGTATACGACGGGAAAAGCCTCGGCGAGGACAACTTAGCTCAATTGGGAGCATATTTGCAAGGGACCGAGATCGTTATTCGTGTTGGTCTAGGACTGGGAGAAGCAAGCGCAACAGTGTGGGGTTGTGATTTGTCCTACGAGTATGTGCGCATCAATGGTGAATATACAACGTAGTAACAAATGCTGCCTAAACTTACTTCACAATAATCACAATAGGCAGCGTCGTCACAGAATCTATCGCAACATGCTGACTACCTGTATTCACGTACATGCCTGTGGAGGCACCGCCATCAAGATTTAGTGCTGTTCTAAGCGAGAGGTCGGAGGAGGCGAGGATATCGGCGAGTTCGTCAAGCGAGAAGGCAGAGCCCGGGCTAGCGATGAATAAAAGACGCCCCTGTGTATCCTGTGCTACGATGGTGCGGCGTTGACTTGCTGCATTTGCGTTAAACTGTGTACGCTTGCCATTTATCATCAACATAGGCGAGGATTGTGTTGCCTGCTGTAATTGCTCACTATTTGGATCGTAAGGCTGCTGGTTGAGTGAGCGCAACTTGACATTCCCTTGCGCGTCCACAGAGAGCATACCACCAAAGCCATTGTACGAAGTCCCGTATGCCTGTCCATTGGCGACAACAAGACCCGTTGCCGCGTTGTTCTGATCAAAGTATCCACCGTTGATGATAGCGGTTGCTTGCTCCTGTCGCATCCATTCATCCATTGCCAGTGGTTTTGCGGGTTGATAGCCAATTTTGAGATGTACCTTAGCGAGATCGAAGCGCACAATTGTCACAGTGTCTTCATTGTCTCCTGGACTTTTCCAATCTTCATAACGTATCTGGACTCCTGATGAGGCCGTAATCCACTGGTTGAGCGCAGGCGTTCCCGCCGAAGGAGTTGTCGAGATAACTGGCGTCCCATTGTTAAACGTCGCGGTGGAAGAGAAACCACACGCGAGTAGCGTTCCTGAAAGCAATAAAAAAAGTAAGCATATTTTATAGAAATTTTTAGGAGGCATTATATAATCTCTTTATCTTTTAATTAACGCGATGTGCAAGTTGTGTTAAGCGACTAACTGATCAAATTGGAGACA
>CAZZVE010000161.1:0-11903 GCA_964657325.1 uncultured Ktedonobacterales bacterium | reverse complement strand
TCCTCTTTGACCTCGACAACCTCTGGCTTCTCATCCTCTTTGACCTCGACAATCTCGCCATCGAGCGTTTTTGGCTCTAACGAGGACTGAGGCTTCTGCGGAATACCGTAGGTCGCGGCAACTTCGCCTGCTGGTATGGGGCGAGAACGTCGCATAATGAAATAGGTGGTAGGCAGTAAAATTACAAATAATACAAGTGAGGTCCACTGCGCCTGCTTGAGACCCCAGTTCAGACCGAGGAAGCTGACGATAGTATTATCGCGCACAAAGAAGAGCAGAAATTGTGTGATGACATAGCAGTAGAGATAGACGAGTAGAAGCACACCCGGACGCGTCACACGCCGTACTATAACGAGCAAGAGAGCAAGTACGACAAGGTTGGTTAGCAGTTCATACGCTGCGGCAGGCTGAACAGGCACATTACAGGTTGCTGGATTGAGACATGCCCAGCTATGAGGGTGTTGATAGACAGTTGACCACGGCAATGTACTAGGATAACCGATAATATCGCCATTGATGAGATTACCTATACGGCCAAAGATTTGCCCGATAGCACCAAACAATACCCCTGCATCCATTAACACAAGCGGATTGACACGCTCGACACGTGCGCGCCAGAAAAGTGTAGCCAGTACCAGGAAGATCGCGCCGAAGAAGGCCATACCGCCTTCCCATGTCGCCAGGATACGCCAAGGTTGTAAGAGATAGCCTGAAACCAGATCGGGTTGCTGTATTACAAAGTAGAGGCGTCCACCAATCACACCTGCCGCAATACACCACCACACCACGCGATCTACCACCGTTTGTGAAATACCTTTGCGCTGTGTATAGCCCTTGATGGACCATAAACCAATCAGAATTGCCACAACATACATCAGACCATACCAGCGCAGTGCTAGCGGGCCGATCTGTAAAAGGACTGGATTAATATTGATATAGATGTAGGGCGGACCTATACGTAGCCAACCCCAATCCAATATGTATGCGAGTGATAAGGTATGCATGTATGCTCCAACATTTGTAACAGATGTACTTTTTCTCCTATCCTTTATGATAGTACGTTGCTAGCATACATGCAAGTGTTTATTCTTATGCGCCCATCTTCTCAAAGAAGCTCGCAACGGTGCGAACGCCCTTGAAGAACTGGTCGAGCGAATATTTCTCGTTTGGCGCGTGTACACTGTCATCAGGCAAACCAAAGCCCATCAGCACGACAGGCGCACCCAGAAGTTCGTAGAAGAGGGATGCGATAGGAATAGACCCGCCTTCACGCAGGAACACAGGGTCTTTGCCATAGGTCTCCTTCAGTGCCTCCATAGCGGCCTTAATCGGCAAACTCTCAGGTGTGACGAGAATACCTTCACCACCGTGCAAATTGTGAACAGTGACAGTTACATCCGGTGGCGCAACATCCTTCACAGTGCGTTCAAAGAGCGTGAATACCTCGGCGGATTTGAGGTCGGCTGGTAAGCGTAGGCTAATCTTGGCCTTCGCGACAGCAGGAATAACCGTCTTGGCACCCTCGCCTATAAACCCGCCAATGATGCCGTGCACCTCAAGCGTTGGACGAGCGGAGATACGCTCCAAAGGTGGATATTCTAGCTCGCCTGATAGTTGCGAGACGCCCATCTCTTCCAACAACGATTCGTTGATATGCAACGGATCGTTATGCCAGAACTCTTTTTCCTCGTGCGTCGGCTTCCGCAATCTATCGTACAAGCCTGGAATGTGAATATGTCCATCGGCATCTTTTAAGCGACTGATGATGATAGCAAGCGCATGGAGTGGGTTCGGAGCAACGCCACCATACGAGCCTGAATGCAGATCGCGCTTTGCTCCTTGTACCTCGACCTCCGTGTAGATGATGCCACGTAGACCTGAGACAAGCGCGGGAATATCCTTTCCGGGCATGCCTGTATCACAGATAAACGCTGCATCACATTTCAGATGTTCGGGCGAGGTCTTGACGTAATGCTCTATGGCCTCACCACCCGCCTCCTCCTCGCCCTCAATGAGAACTCGTACGTTCACAGGAAGTGTGCCATTGGCACTCATAAGTGACTCAAGGGCTTTGAAAACCAGCATTGTCTGCCCCTTGTCGTCACATGCCCCACGAGCATAGATATTCCCATTGCGTATCGTTGGCTCGAATGGTGGACTCTCCCACAGGTTCACAGGATCAACGGGTTGCACATCATAATGCCCGTAGATAAGAACCGTTGGCTTTCCTGGTGCCTTGAGCCATTCACCATAGACGAGGGGATGCCCCTGCGTCTGTATCAAGCCAGCATTGTCAAAACCGATACGCTGCAATTGTGCTACCGCATAGTTCGCGGCGCGCTGCATATCGTCTGTATGCTCCGGTAGCGTACTGATACTGGGGATGCGTAACCATCCTTTCAAATCCTCAAGAAACGCGTTCTCATGTTCTGTGATGTATGTTTCTACCTGTGTCATAGCAAGTATCCTTTCTCATCTCATTGAAATAGATACCTACTATCCTATCAAGGGTTACGAGAATTGTCTAGTAGGGAAAATGTAGAGGGCTATTTATTAAAAGATTAAGCGCAAGCATGACAGGGGCAAGCCCTGTCACTACTATACTTCACGCCACTATGTGGCTTGCCACAGGAGTCCGCGTCGTATAGTAGTGACAGGGCTTGCCCCTGTCATGCCTCCAGCTACTTATGAGTGGGAAGTTTTTCGGGACCATCGTCGTCGTCGGGGCCGGTAGGACAGGATAGACGGAAGAATTGGAGCATGCTCATCGTGGAATTCCCTTTCATTTTTACTCTATTGAAGGTATAGTTACCTTCTCCGTTCTACCCCTAGTATGCCCTGCACTAGCTTTAAAAGACATATCTCGTATATCATTTATAAGTCTCTTTTCTGAAACGTCCATGTTAATATAAAGCAGTATTCGTCTAAAGCTGTACAAGAGGGGAGCTTGAGTGTGACAAGAAAAAGTGGAAGGAAGAGTAAGCAACCTAACACGCGATTAAAGAGACAGCGCGAGGTGCGAGGTTGGTCCCAACATCATGTAGCTCAACACATTGGAACTCATGCTTTTACGGTGGGACGCTGGGAGCGAGGTATAAGCCGCCCTAACGCATATTTTCGTGGCAAACTTTGTACACTTTTTGAGTTAGAGGATGAAGCATTAGGCTTCGTAGAAAACGATATAGCGCGTTCTGATACGGAAACGGTTTCACACTCGAACGTCCTCTATCAACCTATACAAAAGCAGGAAACGATGCAACAGAGCCGTGTTTCTGTGTATGATCCTGCTATTCCGCCTTTGCCAATACAGGTGCACACGCTTGTAGGACGAGATAATCTGCTTCATCAATTAAAAACGCATCTACTCGCACAGAAAAGTCTTGTAATTTCCGCATTAAATGGTATGCCAGGTGTAGGGAAGACTGCACTTGCCAACCAGCTTGCACACGATGGCGAGCTTCAAGCACATTTTGAGCACGGCATTCTTTGGGCAGGCGTAAGTCAGCATCCAAACCTCATAGGTTTGCTTAGCAACTGGGGTGCATTGCTAAACATCGCACCCTCGGAGATCGCCAGACTCACTCATCTTACGGAATGGGGCAATACGCTACGAGATGTAGTTGGAGCACGCCGTATGTTGATTGTGTTAGACGACGTGTGGCGGATTGAGGATGCATTCGCGCTCAAGATTGGTGGCCCTCAATGTACGTATCTGCTTACAACACGCTTTCCACAGGTAGCGGTACAATTTGCGGCGGAGCATGCGACTCTTGTTCAAGAGTTGAACGAGAGTGATAGCCTTACCCTTTTGACACGCTTTGCTCCAACCATTGTTGCAAACGAACCCGATGTAGCCCTTACCCTTGTACGTGCCGCTGGTGGTCTGCCACTCGCATTAACCATCATGGGTCGTTACCTACAACTACATGCGTATGGCAATCAGCCACGACGCATCAAGGCCGCTCTTGAGCAATTACAGACGATGCGAGAACGTTTACGTCTTTCGCAGAACACTTCTGCTGCTCAACGTCCTCCAAGTCTCCCTGTTGGCACACCATTTTCGCTGCAAGCCGTTATCGCGTTAAGTGATCAGCAACTTCCGTCAGAGATACGACAAGCACTGCGTGCACTTGCGATTTTCGCGCCAAAGCCCAACACCTTTTCTCAGGAAGTAGCACTGGTTGTTGCTGACATTTCTACAGATGTGCTTGATGCATTGGAGGACACTGGCCTGCTGGAAGTAAGTAGCGCGAATCGCTATAGTCTCCATCAAACGATAGCGGACTACGCCCGGCTTGATGCTCCCAATTCTGATGCAGAGCAACGTCTTGTTCTTTACAACAAAAACTTTGTGTTGAAATATCAAAGAGACTATATGCGTTTAGAACGAGGCGCAACAAATATACGTACTGCCTTGCATCTAGCTGTAAAGCATGAGATGCATGAACCATTTGTACAAAGTGTGCTGGCTCTTGCACCATTTTGGGAGGCACGAGGACTTTACGATCTCGCCGAGACACATTTGAGTCAAGCACTTGTTGCACACCCTCTCATCGCGCCTCCTGAAACAAATATGCTTCCTCAAGAGGAGTTCGAGAGCCTTCTCAAGGCGCGTCTGCATCTGGCACTTGGGCGTATTGCCGAACGACGCGGTATGTTAGTAGTGGCAGAGCAACACTACGAAGATGGTATCGCACTCGCACAGCAGTACGACAATCATGAAATTTTAAGTAGTCTCTTAGCAAATCAAGGCGAAACAGCTCTCAATCGTGGTGACTTTTCAGCCGCTCTTCGCTTCGCGGAAGAGGGATTGACGCTAGCCCATGCTCCTGAAAATGCATGGCAGAGAACAACGCTTCTGAGAACACTGGGTGAAGCAGTAGATGGACTAGGGGAATTTCAGCGTGGTGATGCTCTTTATCTGGAAGGCTTGGAAGTTGCGCGTGCGATTGGTGATTGGGAAACCATGTGTACACTACTACAAAATCTGGGTGCCAAGGCAGCAAAACGCGGAGAGTACGCGCTTGCTGAACGCTATGTGCAAGAGGGTATTGACAAAGCGCGTGAGATGGAGCATCGTCAGCGTCTCAGTGCTCTGCTGATGGTAATGGGCGCGATTGCAGTTCGACGGAGCAATTATGATCGGGCAAGAGCATGCTATGAGGAAAGCCTTGATCTGGCACATAGCATTGGTCATCGTGTTCGTTTGAGTAGCGTCCTACAAAACATGGGGATATTAGAAGACCTGCTGCACCACGATACGCTTTCAGATAGCTATTTTCAGGAAAGCCTTGATCTGGCACGTGCTGTTGGGCATCGTTGGCTCATTTGTGAGACGCTCAACGAATGGGGTGAGGTCTGCATTAGACGCGGTAACTGGTCACGGGCAAAGACACTTTTTAGTGAGGCTCTCCCGCTCGCACACCTCATAGAGGCACAGGAACTGATTGCCCTTGCATACTTCGGTATAGGACGCATCGAGGAGCGGGAGGGGAATTTCATAGAGGCACTCAGCAAAGGTCAGCAAGCACTTGCGATCTTCGAGGCTGAACATCACGAACGTACACAAAACGTTTTACGTTGGCTAAGCACACTACCACTTTTAGCATAAAGAAAGACAAGATGACATGTCAGATGCCGATAGAACTCCAAACAGGCTACTACGACATGAACGCAAGGAACGCGGTTGGTCACAAAGTGATGTAGCAAAGTACGTGAATACCAACCCATTTACCGTTTCGCGCTGGGAAAATGGAGTTACCTTTCCTAGCCCAGAACATCGTCTCAAGTTGTCTGAACTTTTTCAGAAAAGTATGGCAGAATTGGGACTCATTCCATCCTCTGGAGAAGTGCGACGCGCCATAACCATCAAGAATACGACAGAAGTTACTCCTGTAACACTTTATGACCCTGCTATTCCCTCTATGCGTCATACTCTAATAGGACGTGAAAATATACTTGCTTCTCTCAAAAATCGACTTATACAGCAGAATAGTACAACGACATTCGCGCTTCAAGGCATGCCGGGAGTGGGAAAAACAGCACTTGCCGTTGCTCTTTCTTTCGATATCGAGGTGCGCACAGCATTTTCGGGTGGCATTCTTTGGGCACATGTAGGTTCTCAGCCGAACATTTTCAGTTTGTTAAGTCGTTGGGCTAAACTGCTCGGTTTCAGTAGCATACAGAGAAAAAAGCTCACGAGCATAGAGAAACTTACTCAAGCTCTACGTACTAAGATTGGCACACGCTCTATATTGATCGTCATTGATGATGTATGGGATGTTGACGCGGCTTTTGCTTTACAAATTGGAGGACCTCATTGTACCTATCTTATTACAACACGGCAGGCTCATGTCGCGCTTCAGTACGCGGGCGAGACAACAACACTCATTCATGAGCTATCTATGGAGGAAGGCGTGACGCTGCTTACACACATAGCATCGACATCCAAGAGTGTTGCACATGAAGTACGAGCTTTGGTACAAGCTGTTGGTGGTCTTCCTCTTGCACTCATCTTAATGGGGCGTTATATACAAGCGGAGACACATCATAAGCACGAGCGTCGTCTAGCACATGCTCTCGAACGGTTGCGCTCTCCTGAGGAGCGTCTTCGTCTTACACAGCCATTGGACCCCACAGAGGGTATAGCAAACCTTACAGGAAATACAACATTTTCGTTACAGACTGTCATTGCAGTAAGCGAGCATCATCTTTCGCAAGAGGCACGTTTTGCGCTACAAGCATTGGCTGCGTTTCCTCCTAAGCCAGACACATTTCAGGAAGAGGAGGCTCTTGCCCTCGCCAACATAACAACGCATGTCCTCGACGAACTTACTGATGCAAACTTGATCGAAAGTCAAGGGCAGGGCTACTACACTCTGCATCCTATCATTGCTGACTATGCAAGGATTGTGGACAGCAAAAAATTGAGCGGCGGGAAAGAATAGTACTGGACACCTCTATGATATAATGACCTAGGAACACTCGTTCTTACTATTATATTTATGCTCTTTTCTCTATCCTGACTTGCTTATGGAGTCTCTGTTATGCCAATACGTCAACTCGCGCCCGATGTCGCGGCTAAAATTGCTGCTGGCGAGGTCGTCGAACGTCCTGCCTCCGTTGTGAAAGAATTAATTGAAAATAGTATAGATGCAGGCGCGACACAGATTCGCGTTGATCTTGCACAAGGTGGTCTGCAACTTATCCGCGTCACTGACAATGGCTCCGGCATTCCTCTTGATGAACTACCCCTCGCACTCTCACGACACGCGACGAGCAAGGTGGCGCAGATCGACGACCTGGAACACATCTCCACATTGGGATTTCGTGGCGAAGCACTTGCAAGTCTTGCCGCCGTTGCCGAAGTGACGCTGCTCAGTCGCCACCGCAGTGCAGAGCAGGGTGCGCAGATACACGCGGTCAACGGAGAACTATCGGAGATCACTACGGCAGCTTCACCAGAGGGCACAACACTCACAGTGCGTAACCTCTTTAGCTCCGTACCTGCGCGTCTCAAGTTTCTCAAAAGTCGTCACACCGAAATAAGCCACTGTCACCACTTGCTGGAACAATATGCTCTTGCCTACCCCGAAATTCGCTTTAGCGTCTTTAGCGATGGCAAACAAATTTTTGCGACTCCCGGAGATGGGCAACTTACCAGCGTCCTGGTCGAAGTCTATGGGCTACAGATCGCGGATCAGATGGTTCAAGTGGGTGCGCCCGCACAACCTGACCGTTCTGACGACCTGGAATATCCCGTTGTGACAGGCTATGTCAGTCGTCCATCATGCTATAAAAGCACACGTCAATTTATTTCGTTTTTCGTCAATCGACGCTGGGTCTTGAGTCGTATGCTAACCTCCGCCGTTGAAGGTGCATACCATTCATTGTTGTTAACGGGAAGGCATCCCATCGCGGTAATCAATATTCAGATTGACCCAACCCTGCTTGATGTAAACGTTCACCCTGCCAAAACCGAAATTCGTTTTCTAAAAGAGCGTCGCGTCTTTGCCGCCGTCCTACGCGCCGTGCGTCAGGCACTACTCGAAGAACCCTCTATGCCACAATGGCAGGACGCCTCACACACTCCCGATATCGACGAGCAGGTAGGGACCGATGTATCGCGTCCTCTTGCTGAAATAGACGAGACAGATCCAACACTGCCCCAGGATAATCCCTGGCTCACCGTCACGGAAGAGGAAAGTGGTACAAAGCCACCCCCGCCCTCACGCCTCTGGCAAAATCACATTCACGCGACCGAAAATGAACACAAGACATCTAAGGTAGGAACCGATTTATCGCGTCCTATGGGTGGGTCAGTGGGACAACCTGGCGACGACGATAGCGTGATAGACAAAGTAGGGACCGATTTATCGCGTCCTATGAGTGGGGCGGCGGGGCATCCCGTTGACGACGATTCGTTGCTTCTCGACGTTCCCTCCCCCAACCCCACCCAGGACGCGATGAATCGGTCCCTACAGGGCGATCAACCTGTTCAGCAAGAAACGCTATTGGGTCAGACATACGAACAACAGGCGCGTCGTCTTCCACGTCTTCGTGTTGTGGGACAACTCTCACAGAGCTATATCGTCACCGAGGGCGAGGACGGGATGTACCTGATTGATCAGCATGCCGCACATGAACGCATCCTATTGGAGCGAATGGTAGCGTCAATGAAAGCACGTACACCTATTGCACAATTGCTGCTTACACCAATAAATCTCTCGTTAGCCCCAAGCGAACTGGAGGCGATAGAAGAGCATCAGCAACAACTAATGGAAATTGGCTTCTCGTTTGAGATGTCCGAAAGCAACACGCTTTCCGTAATGGGAGTCCCAAGTATTCTTGTAAAGCAAATGAACATGCGCTCCCTGCATGAATTGCTGATCGAGCTTACGGCACCGGACAACCTTGGGCACACGGAAACATGGGAGGAGCAAGCACTGGCAAATGTGGCGTGTAAAGCAGCAATCAAAGCAAACTATTTTCTGACAGTGAGTGAGATGCGCGAAATGATTGAACAGCTAGAGCAGACGCAGGCACCCTATAGCTGCTGTCATGGTCGTCCCACAATGGTTCACTTCGGCTTGTCCGCGCTGGCACATCAATTCGAGAGGCGGTAAATATCATGCTTGCCAATATTCTCACCGCCGCCGCAAGCTGGCACGCGGAACACCCCTTGCTGACCTATCTCGTGCCAGAGGAGTTTCAAGCCGAGCTGTGTGCTGGACAACTCGTCGCGGTTCCCTATGGTGAACGACTCGTCGAGGGTATCGTTTGGACGATCTCAGGTGATGAGACGGATATTCCAATGTTCGATAGCGACGACGGAGAATTACGTCCTCTGCACTCCATTCTCGATCTCGAACCCGCGCTACTACCGCATCAACGAGCATTGGCAGAGTGGATGGCGGACTACTATGTCACACCACTCGCGTTTGTTGCCCTCATGATGTTGCCTCCCGGCCTGATGCAACGTTCACAGGTCGTCTTACATCTTGTCACAGACGAGATGCCTGCTGAGGCGAACGAACAAACGTTGCGCACAAAAGCTCTGATAGGGATGCTGCTAGCCGAGGGTGAATTGGATGTCGAGCGACTCAAAGAGATGCTCGGCCCCAAACGCGCCAAAGAGGTATTGAAAGAGGCACTTGAAAGTGGTCTTGTTCAACGTGATGCGCAGTTGCACGCACCACAAGCTAAACCGCGTGTGCAGCGCGTTGTGCGCCTTATCGCACAGGGTGAGGCACTCACAGCATGGCGCGAACACGTTGAAGGGATTGCACAACGCGATCTGGCACAGGCTGCCGCAATTGTTCTTGCACCCGATAATGTACGTCGGCGCCCTGGTGGAAAAGCTGGTAGCAAAAGCAACGCCACAAATACATGGGCAGTTCCTGGCGCGACCGCGACTCTGACACTTTCGGAAGACGATAAGGAACGGCTGATTGCGCGTCGCCAGCTTGCCGCCGTTGACCTGCTGCAACAAGCTCCCGCCTCCGGTCAGTACTGGACGCCAGGGATGTTGTGTAAAGCTTGTGAGCTAACCGAGAAACAGTTACAACCACTTATACGCGACAACATTATTCTTATCGAAATGACAGAGGTGCGACGTAATCCGTTTTTTGGGCGTACTCTAGCAGCATCAACACCACTGCACCTGACGCCTGACCAGCAGCAAGCCTTAGATGCAATTCTTGGCGATGCCTCACATCCTATTCTGCTACACGGTGTGACAGGTAGTGGTAAAACTGAGGTGTATCTACAGGCACTTGCCGCCATCATCGCGCAGGGGAAACGTGGCATTGTGCTGGTGCCAGAGATCGCGCTGACAACACAGGCAGTGCAACGTGTCGCGGGACGTTTTCCCGAACGTGTCGCCGTCATTCACAGTGAGTTAAGCCCAGGTGAACGTTATGATGAATGGCGGCGTATCCGTGCAGGCAAGGTCGATGTGGTGATAGGTTCGCGCTCGGCCCTCTTCGCGCCACTGCCAAATCTTGGTATTATAATCTTAGACGAGGAACACGAAGCGGCCTATAAGCAGGCGGAGCGTAAACCAACCTATCACGCACGTAGAAGTGCGTTGACATTGGGGAAAATACTGAATATCCCTGTTGTGCTGGGCAGCGCGACACCATCCGTTGAGACTTTTTATCGTGCGGAGCAAGGCGTCTATCGTCTCGTGGAATTGCCTGGACGGATCGGCGCATCGCTACCACCTGTCGAGATTATTGACCTGCGGACCGAACTGCATACGGGCAACACCAGCATTATCAGTCGTCGCTTGCAAGAGGAACTTGAAAGCGTTTTGAGCAAGGGACAACAGGCGATTCTCTTTCTCAACCGACGTGGCGCGGCAAGTTGCGTATTGTGTCGTGATTGCGGCTTTGTCTCGCAATGTGACCGTTGTGATATACCGCTCACCTATCATTCCACCGAGCGTATCCTGCTCTGTCATTATTGTGGGCGCAAAAGTAAGATGCTGGAATTCTGCCCTAGCTGTAATAGTTCGGGTATACGTTACTTTGGTTTGGGAACGGAGAAGGTACAGGACACAATCCAAAAGAGTTTTCCTGATGCACGGCTTCTACGTTGGGATAGAGATACGGCACGCAACCGTAGTGCGCACGAGCAACTACTGGACCGCTTCGCCAACCGTGAGGCCGATATCATGATCGGCACACAAATGATCGCCAAGGGGTTGGATTTACCAGGGGTAACACTGGTCGGCGTTGTTTCAGCCGATATCGCGCTCAACCTGCCCGACTACTCATCGCCCGAACGCGCCTTCACGCTGCTCACACAGGTTGCGGGTCGTGCTGGACGTGGTTCTGAAGCTGGACGTGTGATCGTTCAGACTTTCAACCCACAGCATTTTTGTATTGACGCGGCATCACGCCACGACTATCACGAATTTTATAACGCGGAAATTGAGGCTCGGCAACGTTACGGCTATCCACCATTTCGCCAATTCGTCAAATTCACCTACAGCCACGAAAATCGTCACCGTTGTCAAAACGAAGCCTTGCTTTTAGCGGAGCGACTCAACGAGTGGATCGAGCGCTTGCAACTGCTCAATACGGATGTCGTCGGTCCCGCTCCTGCTATGATGGAGCGTATGCGTAGCAAATATCGTTGGCAACTCATCGCACGTGGTCCCGACCTGCATCGTCTACTGCGCGTCGTCGATGCCCCTGAGTGGGAGGTCGATATCGACCCTGTGAGCACGCTGTAAACATGTGCAGAATGTAAACTGCGTGTCAAAAGCATGACAGGGGCAAGCCCTGTCACTACTATACTGACCGCCACTGCGTGGCTTACCACGCGGTTCAGTGTATAGTAGTGACAGGGCTTGCCCCTGTCATGCATTATGCCGTAGTTGCTTTTCTCTATTAAAC
>CAZZVE010000160.1:0-11965 GCA_964657325.1 uncultured Ktedonobacterales bacterium | reverse complement strand
AGGAGTGGCGTGATAGGATTGGGTATACGCGCAGGTGAGTTAAGCACAGGCGCGGTAGAGTGAAGAGTAGCAACTGACTCATATTGTATTGGAGCTAGTGTATCTGCAACAGGCATACTAGCCTGCTCCGAGGCTTGAGCAAATGCAGAAACCGTCGAGAAACGCTGTTGTGGATCTTTCGCCAGGGCAGTCAGCACAACCTCTTCAACATCACGTGTCAATCCCGGTACTCTTTCATAAAAAGAGGGCGGCGACACGAGATTATGTTTGACGGCAATTTCGGTAAACGAGCCTTGAAAGGGACGCTCTCCCGTTAACCATTCATAGACCACAATACCGAGCGAATATTGGTCACTTGTGGTACGCGGATGAGCGGAAATCTGCTCTGGTGCCATATATGCGATAGTGCCCGCCATATCGCGAACTTTGTGCCACTTGTGCAATACCAAAATCGCTCAACAAAACCTCGTTTTTGCTTCCCAGCAACATATTCTCAGGCTTAATATCACGGTGAATCACCTGTTGATTATGGGCATAGTCCAATGCCCCTCCAAGTTGCCTCACATAAGATACAACGGTAGCAAGCGGAACACGACTTCCCTTTGGATGCTGCTGACGGAGTGTTCCATTAGGAGCGTAGTCCATGACTAAGAACGGCGTCGCGTCTTCTATGCCAAATTCCAGCACGCGAATAATATGTGGTTGAATGAGATGAGCAACGATACGTGCCTCGGCAAGAAAATACTCCTTGATCGTCGGTCGCCAATTGCGTATGCAATATTTTAATTGCCGCATGTGTGCGTAAATACTTGTGCTCCGCCAAATAGACTTCAGCAAAGCCTCCTGTTCCAATAAGGCGTTGTAGTTGATAGTTGCCAAGCTGTTGTCCAACGCGGTCAGCCATAGTATGATACTCCTATTAGTAGTGATTGTCTTTCTACGCGTTTCTATTATACTGCTTCTCTTCCACTTTGTATGTGATACACTCAACAAAAAACGTGTGATATTGAACAAGGAACTACATGAAAACCATCGCTCCCGAAGACAAGCAATCTCTTTCGTCATTTCTTATTTCTCCACCAATCCTGCTCGCCTTTTTCTGTTTTATCCTGATTGGGATAAGTAGTGGAGCACCTGGTGTGTTGTTGCCGAGTTTAAGCACTTACTACCATGTAGACAATTCAACAATCGGCCTGCTGTTCCTCGTTTCATCTATTGGTTATTTTATCTCGGCATTTGCGAGTGGTATCCTGGTAGAGCGTTTAGGTATGCGTGGCTTTCTTTTGGTGGGCGCAGGTGCGTTTCTGCTTGGTACATTTGGTTTTGGTTTGGAACCACCCTTTGCAGTGATACTGCTCACCCGCCTCTCGGTTGGTCTTGGCGTAGGCATGATCGAGACTGGCTTAAACATCTATATATCGGCACTGCCGCGCAGTGCTTCATTGCTCAACTACCTGCATGCATTCTATGGTGTAGGTGCATTGATCGGTCCAGTTGTTGCCAGTACAATTCTGGTTCTCAATTGGGGTTGGAATAGCACATATTTCGTTATGGGGATTTTAGGAGTCCCTATGCTGCTTGGTTTCTGGCTTCTTTTCAAACGTACATCTACTACAGCTTCGCAGATACAAAACGAGCAAGAGAGCAAAGGGAACAACACACTGAGTGCAACACTCAAACTGAGCGTGGTGTGGATAGCCTCGCTCTTTTTGCTCTTTTACGTCGGAGTTGAGGTAAGTTTGGGCAACTGGACCTACACCTTTTTGCTTGAGGATAGACATCAGAATGCGTTTTTGAGTGGTTGGATTGTCAGTGGCTACTGGTTTGGTTTGACAATGGGACGTTTTGTTCTACAAACTCTAGCGGAACGTTTCAAAATGAGTGACACAACGCTTGTCTATGTGTGTATGGCTGTCGTCATTCTCGCCCTTTTGTTGATCTGGTTCATTCCGTTACAAATTGTGATGGTCGTCGGCTTCTGCCTGATAGGCTTTGGCCTGGGTCCTATTTATCCCCTCACGGTGGCCTTGACACCAAAGCTTGTGCCAGCCCGTATCGCGCCCAGCGCAATCGGCTTTCTCGTTAGCGTCAGCATTATCGGGCTGGCATTATTTCCCTGGTTCGCGGGCATCCTCTCACAAAACGTCGGTATCTGGTCGCTCTTGCCATACAATATCGCGCTTACAGTCGTCGCTATTGCGCTATGGTGGGTGCTGTTTCGTGGAAATAGAGAAGGTGCAGGCAATGCTAAAGGTCAAGCGCAGGAAGATTATGCATTCCCAGTATCAGAGAAAGCTCTCCCCCATGATGCAGGTCATGTTCAAGAAGATGCCAGATAATCCATTGTCGTGAACGCTGTTCGGGTTTATCTGTTTGATCTTCTGGCCTCTGGAATACCTGCTCAAGGTCGGCAGGAGTCCAATGAGCAAGGGCTTCTTGAATCATACGCCATGTAGACTCAAGTCCTGTGACCAATTCAGCGGCGGAACGTGCTGGCATTCCTTCTTCGTCCCATGTCGAGAGTGGAACAAGATCGGTATTACCTGCACCCATCCACATGTGAAACCACCAGACACGGGTAGCGACGATGTGCGCGGTAATCATACCAGCAGACCACATATGTGGTGCGGGACGTAGAGCAAGTTGCTCAGATGTGAGTGGAGTAACGGCTGTCACAAGTAATTGCTGGTAGGCATCCCAACCCTTGTAGAAAGTTGCTAGCGAGAGCGTGTTTTGAGTCATGAACGTTTCTCCTTTGCGCTTGTTTTCTTACAGTGTACTACACAAAGCGGTTAGGATACGTCCTATTTAGTCAGTTGCCAGCATTTGGCAAACAGAAAACGTAGGCATAGAAATGGTATAATATATACATGCCAAATAACTTGCTAGACATAAGCACCATCTACTACGAACCCTCTGTTCTCACTTATCCACGAGGGCAAGAAATACTTGATAATTATCCAAATGTAGAACGTATCGAAGTAGTTTCCCATTGGAATATACCCGAACTGCATAGGAATGAAGACCTTGTTGAAGACTGGAACAAGGTCAAGCGCAACGTACTTGTGCTTGGAGTTAAGAAGACAGTCAAATGTACGCCATTTTATCGTAGTTGTGATTTTATCGCGCCATCCCATGCCAACGGCTGTGCAATGGCTTGTGTATACTGCTATGTGGCTCGTCGCAAGGGCTTTGCCAATCCAATCACCACATTTGTCAATATTGAGCAGATATGCACCTCAATTGAGAAACACGCGAATAAGCAAGGCATAAAGTGGGAGCCATCGCAGGCTGATCCGTCGTTATGGGTCTATGAGATTGGCACAAACAATGATTGCTCAGTCGATGCCACAATCAGCGCCAATGTAAAAGATTTAGTGGGCTTGTTTCGTGGTTTGCCAAACGCGAAGATGACATTTGCGACAAAATATGTCAACAGCGAGATGCTGACCTATGACCCACAAGGAAAGTCTCGTATCCGTTTTAGCCTTATGCCACAGTCTATCGCAAAAGTGGTGGATGTGCGTACCGCACCCATTGCTGACCGCATTAGCGCGATGAACGATTTCTTTGCGGCTGGCTATGAGGTCAACATCAACTTCGGCCCCATCATCTACTACGATACATGGCTGGAAGACTATAAGAAGTTGTTTGAGGAGATAGATGATGTGTTGTCACCAGAGTTGAAGGCACAATTACAGGTTGAGGTGATTTTTCTGACGCATAATGAGCAGTTACACGAGGTCAATCTGCAATGGCACCCGAAAGCGGAAGAATTCTTGTGGCGTCCAGACGTGCAAGAGCAAAAGGTGTCACAAGCAGGTGGCGACAATCTGCGCTACAAGTTGTCAATCAAGCGCGGCCTCGTGGACTCGTTTTGTGCTTTGTTACGGAAAGAACTCCCCTACTGCACCATCCGCTATGCATTTTAAGAGTTGAAGCGAGTCAAAAACGCGGTTAAAAAATGCTTGACATGGGTAGTGCTTTTCTGTATACTAGGCACATCAGATTGTAAAAGTCTGAGAATCATGTGGAGGAGTCGCATAGTGGCCTAGTGCGCTCGTTTGCTAAATGAGTGAGGCATCCCCTCCGTGAGTTCGAATCTCACCTCCTCCGCCACTTACTTGTATGTAGCAAAAGATATATGCTTGTAAGGAAACATAGGGGAGTAGCTCAATGGTAGAGTCCTCGTCTCCAAAGTTAAATTTGCGCCTATGTGTTCTTTTTACTCTTGCTGTAGAAGTACAGCGTCATTGAAACGGATATGGCTAAAGCACAACCTTACCTGACTCTGAAAGGGGATAGGGGACAATAGCATGGTTGCAAAAGTCTGATGAAAACCTCATTTTTATGAATGACAACATCAGGCAGCTAGGCCGAATATGGTTAAGGCTGGATTGCTTGAACCTTAGTCTTTTTGTAGTACAGGATTGACAATCGTTATTTGGAGGGTTGTCAAACGTTTCTCCTGTTGCGGCTTGTCTCTAGCAGATAAGAAAGATGAACGAGGAACCTACGTTCGGACCAGAGTAGAAAGAGAACTTAGGGATCGCCTAAACACCGTGAGGTGCATGGTGACGGAGTATCCATAGTACTCAAATGATTGGGGTAATGCCCAATACACGGGGAAGGGATACAGAGAGATTAATTCTTATAAGAAAAAGTCTTTCAGAGAGCCGAATGCATTGAAAGATGCCCGTTCGGTTCGGTGGTAGGTTGTTAGATGCATGTCGTAAGGCATGAGCTAACTACAAGCCAGCACGAGTTGTTGCAGGTTCGAGTCCTGTCTCCCCTGTCTAAAAACACCCGAACTTTTCAAAGTTCGGGTGTTTTTAATATTTTATTACCTAAACCTATAGATTCTCGTTTTCTGTCTCCTCAAATAAATCATCAATTTTTACCCCAAGAGCTTTAGCAACTTTCTCAAGGGTTAGATAAGCAACATTGATACGGTATGGCTCTCGATATAACCCTTGAACTGTTTTCATATTTAAGTCCGATACACGCATGAGTTTCGAGTATTGATTGCGGTCAAAACGATATACGTGTTCTTGAGTTTGACCATGTACGCGGAAACAAGTCTGCGAGTATAACGAATTTACTCAAGAACACTGCTCCTTGGGAAAGGATAGAGGCCGAAATAGCGAAGTGTGGAGTTCGTTGTGTAAACTGTCATCGTATTAGAACTGATGAGCGCGGTAGTTGGTGGCGTCATTCTTTACAGAAGGAAGAGGAGGAATAGCAGCAATCTTCCTCTTCCCCTACTTCAATGGCAACTCGACAAAAAACGTGCTGCCTTTCCCAATCTTCGACTCAGCCCAGATATGGCCTCCGTGTCGCTCGACGATATCTTTGCAGATGGCCAGTCCCAACCCTAGACCAAATTTTGAGGAGGCTTGGGCATCGGGTGTGCGGTAGAAGGTGTCGAATATGTGGGGTAGTTGCTTGTCCGCGATGCCTTTCCCGAAATCTTGCACCTCGATACACGCCTGCGTGTCACTTTGGCTGAGGCGTAGCAAAACTTCGCTCCCTTCCGCTGAGTATTTCATAGCATTCGTTAGCAGATTCGTCACTACTTGCGATAAGCGGTCACGGTCTGCAACAAGAGTAATAGTTGGCGTTTCGGATGTAAGTAGAATATTGCGCCCTGTGAGGAGTTGCTGGTCCTCCACAATTCCCTGACAGAGAGCGACAAGTTCAAACTCGCGTTTGTGCAATTCAACTTTCCCCGCTCGAATGCTGCTTACATCAAGCAATTCATCAATCAGCGTTGTCAGGCGCGTCGTTTGCTCGTTAATCTTTTCGAGTGTTGTGTGCATACCAGCAATCTCAGGTGAAGCGTCCTTCTGTTTAGTAAGGCGGCGTATTGCCAGTTGTGCCTGACCACGAATGCTGGTAATCGGCGTTTTCAGTTCGTGTGAGGCAATTGAGAGGAAACGGTCTTTCAATTGATCGGTATCTTTTAACTGGTGATTTGCCTCCTCCAACTCGTCTGCGTATGCCTGTAACTCTTGCTCAGTTGCTAAGGATTTCCAGCGTGCTCGTTCACGTTGTCCTGTAATGAGCGCGATGACCAGACCTGCGATAACGTAGGGAAGAACTTGCGCTATACCATTCCAGCTAGTGAAATCAAATTGCTCAATAGGGGATAGGAAAAAATAGTCAAGTGCAAATGTACTCAGGATAAGCGCAAAAATAGCTGGTCCGACACCCCAGAAGAGCGCGGCTAACAACACGCAGAGTATGAAGAGCGCATCTGGGAAAGATAACGAGACAAGGATAGCGCGAAGTAACCATGTTCCGAGTAAAGCCCCCCCGACAAGTAAGATACTTGCGAAGTAACCGACAAGTGGACGCCGCCAGCGTGGAATTGTGGCAACGTATCGTTTACGCAATATGACACTCTTCTGTAAGCGAATGCGCACAAGATGTTGGTCTTGTATATTCTTTGTTTGGGAAGTTCTCATGGCATCCCTGCTTGTATCATACTTCGTTTTCTGCTCTTCCTATCTTCATAGCAAGTGTAGCACATGCCTTTCATGTGAACAAGGCTACTGAAACTATTGTATATGTGCCAAATGACCATCCTCTACAAGCATGAATGCCTCTTGCGCATTGGCATCATGCATGGCGATAAGCGGAATTTCAGGATGACGATGCGAGAAGTGATGCAGGTCGATGAGCGTTTGACATGCGGTTGCATCGTCACTGGTAACACCATTCCAGATAAATGGGTGCATCGTCGCGGGTCGCCTAAAATTATCTGCGACCCATGCGGCATCTCCCAATAAGAAGAGTGGCGAACCATTGGCTCGCTGAATGAGCATACCAGTATTACCAGCTGTATGCCCTGGTAATGGGATGAGCAGAATAGAACCATCACCAAAGAGGTCGTGACTGGTGTGAAAGCCCTCGTATGCTGATCCTTCACAATCAAACAGCTCAATAGGATTGTCGCACAGAAGTGAGCGCACAAGTCCCTTGTGAATATCGAAGAGACCATACTGGGCCGCGTCATATTCGACACGATTGACACGTAGTGGCACGCCTGGAAGGTCGGGTACGCCGCTCACATGATCCCAATGTAGATGTGAGAGTAGCACAAAATCCAGGTCATGTGGTTTTATAGAGAGATGTTGCAAGTGACTGGCGATAGATTGCTCAAAAGTAAATTTGCCTAGGACATTTTTGAATAGGAGAGATTGATTTTGCAAGTAGAGATAGATGTCACTGGAGATACCAGTGTCGTACAAAAATGTCGCTTTTGGGTGATGTATCAGCACAGCACTATGCGAGATGAGTCGTGGCGCAAGTGACAATGCTCCACGAACCGCAACAAACTCAGGCACGACAACACTAGCACAACGTAAAAATGTAGTGTCTATAGTGGGCAACGCTTGACGCTTCTGTACCATATTCTCTTCCGGCTCATACGAAGCGTCAAAACGGCGTGGCAAGAAACTATTAACCGCGACACCTACGCCTACTGCTCCTAATGAAAGGGCTGCAACACTTGCGACACGACGAACTGAATAGCTCATAGAATAGTTACTCCTCTTTATCAGCAGCATAACTTTGCTGCACTAGAGGTAGTGTAAACCAGAAAGTAGAACCAGTACCAGGGGTACTATCTACGCCAGTTTGTCCGTGGTGACGTTCGATAATCGTCTGGCTAATGTATAGGCCCAGTCCCAAACCCACACCAGAACCGCTCACTACCTTGACGTGTTCGGATTGGTAAAAACATTCCCAAATGCGCTTCTGCTCCTCAGAAGATAATCCAGGTCCCTCATCTTGAACAGCCACACGCACACACTCCACTCCATATGTATCTTTTTCTTGCGTCAAAGATACTGCAACAGGTTTAGTGGATTCAGAATATTTCAACGCGTTCGTCAGATAATTTATCAAGACTTGCGCGATACGATCAGCGTCGGCAATCACGGGTGAAGGTTCATTGGAAGTAGGTAGAGAAAGAGTGATAGTACGCTGTGGAAATGCTTTTTGCTGTTCTTGCACAGCCTCTAAAACAACTTGGACGAGATCACTCGGCTCTTTCCGAAGGTGTAATTGTAGTTTGCCTGTCTGAATACGCGAAATGTCTATCAAGTCACTAACGAGACGGTTAAGAACTCCGACCTGTCGTTCAGCACGTGAAAGCATATCATAAGAAGCATCAACCTTGCTTGCCGTTGACTCAGACACAGGTTCAGCGGCCACAGTTTTCAGACGACGTTTCGCTAACTGCACGTTCGCTTTAATCGTCGTCAATGGCGTTCTTAATTCATGGCTAGCAATACCCAGAAATTCTTCCATTCTACGGTTCGCTTCCTGCAGTGCGACCTCGCGTCCACGTGCCACTGCTTGCTCTGCTAGAAGACGTTGGCGTTCAACAACTAGCGCAGAAAGAGTCGCTACAGCACTGGCAAGTGCAAGCTCACTTTGCGTGTAGGTATGTTCTGTAGCACCATAATCTAACATGAGTAGACCAACAAGGCGATCCCCAATGCACATTGGAGCAAGTAACATGACCTTTATATCATAAGGATTGGGCATACTATTGAGCGGAGGTTGCGCCATATCCAAGACAAGAATTTCGTTTGCTTTCAAGCGTGCGAGTGCATCTGACGACATCGTGTCCAAGGCATTGGCTTGCTGCTGTTGCTCTTGCCACCATGTAACCTCTTGTTCAGGGGATAAACCAACAACGCTGAGCGGACGCAACAATGTAGTCTCAGGCTCAATAACAAATAGCCCAACACGCTGACAATCGAGAATATTACAGGTCAGGGTTGCAAGTCTCAACCCGATTACATTCATTTCATCTTGCTCGTCGTCGGAGGTTCCTGGCAATTGCACAAGTGCCTCAGCCATTGCGAGCAAACCGGTAAGCGATGCATGTGTGCGTCTTTCCAGACTACGACGCTCTGTGACATCTCGCACCACCATGACACCGCCCGTGATATGTCCTTGTTGGTCACGAAAAGGTGCACCACTAATGTTAATCTGGATAAGGCGTCCATCTAAAGAGCGGATCGTCACATCTACTGCTGTCGAACCCTTCAATACTTCCCCACGTAAAATACGCACAGGTGGTTGCATCGATAGGGGTAATAGCTCACCTTGCTCATCACGTACTTCTACACGTTGACGCCGTTGATCAACCGAAAGATTCGTATAGTCTGATGAGACATCAAGCGCGAGCACTTCACGCACGGCATTGTTCGTTTGTAAAATATTTCCCTCTCGGTCATAGACAAACACCCCATCGACCATAGAGTCAAAGACTGTTTCTAACTGATTAAGATGCATATCTACTGAATGTAATGCTTGAGTGACCTGGTGCCTACTCACTTGTTCTTGCTGTACCATTAAGTCGTGTTCGGCTTCGATTTTCTTGCGCTCGTTGATATCCGTAACCACAGCCATATAATGTAAAGGAGTACCCTCTGCATTCCGAATGAGCGAGGTGGAAGCACTCACCCATGTGATGGAACCATTCCGACAAATGTAACGCTTTTCGACTGGGTGTGCCTGTACATCATTCTGTAGTAAATACTCAAAAACCTCTTCTTGTTTCGCAACATCGTCTGGATGGGTAATAGAAGATACGGAACGGCTCAGCAATTCTTCTCGCGTGTATCCTGTAATATTACAATAACTTGAGTTCACCTGAATGAGATTTCCGTCTAATGACGCAAAAGCCATACCAACGCTTGCTTGCTCGAACATGAGGCGAAAGCGTTCCTCGCTCTCGCGTAGCTTATTCTCTATATCTTGATTGTCTTTACTCTTCCTTTTTCCGTGTATACCGTTTTTTACTGTATTATGATGCTCTACATCGTCTGCTAACGCATTTAAATTCTCGTTATAAGGCATAGCTTTCCCTTGTAGTACAATCTCTTGTAATAGTAATTATACGAACAGCGTGACGCAAACAGATACAAGGAGGGACAAGTGACTGAGAAAGAGAACTCAAAAATGTACACGGTGGACCTTGCGGAATTTGTAGCAACATTACAAAGGGATGCACTCCCCGAAGAGGTGCAAGAACGTGTGCGCTACCTGCTCCTCGATCATCTTGCGGTAACACTCCGTGGTTCACTTTTACCTTCAAGCCTTGCTGCATACAAGGTGCTCGCCGCCTTGCCCGGAGCACATTTACTGGAAGGTAGCACACTTTTTGGAAGAGCACAACGTGTGGAGGCGTCATGGGCGGCGTTGGGGAATGGAGTAGCTGCCCATGGTTTAGAGATGGACGACGTAGAAAATCGTTCATCCCTGCATCCCGGGGTCGTTGTCTTCCCGGCGGCACTCGCACTTGCCGAACAACTACACTCGTCACTCAATGATTTTTATGCGGCGATTGTCGCAGGATATGAGGTGACGCTTCGCGTTGGAGCCGCGCTCAATCCTGCATCAGCGTACGAACGTGGCTTTCACCCGACGGCTATTTGTGGTGCGTTGGGTGCTGCCGCGACAAGCGCACGCCTCCTGCGTCTCACAGCAGAGCAGACAAATATGGCGATGAGCATCGCAGGTAGTATGGCATCGGGTTCAATGGCCTACCTTGATGATGGAGCGTGGACAAAACGTCTCCATCCCGGCTGGTCTTCACATGCAGGAATTATGGCGGCGCGATTGGCGATGGCAGGTTTTGTTGGACCAACCAATATTCTTGAAAGTCGTTACGGCTTCCTACACGCTTACTCGTCCGAAGGAGATGTACAGCAGTTAGAACGCACATCTGCAACAGATTTTGCGATTATGAATGTCTCACTCAAGCCGTATGCCTGTTGCCGTTACATGCATGGCCCAATTGACTGCCTGTTGTCCATATACAATAACGAGGAACAGCTCGATGTTCAACAAATTAAGCGTATTCGCTGTGGATTCCCCTTCGGTGGGCACGGGCTTGTGGCTCACCCAATCGAGCAGAAACGTAATGTGAGTACGATTGTTGACGCCCAGTTTAGTATGCCGTTTGGTGCTGCGATTGCACTCGTTACAGGGCAAGCAGGACTTTCCGTCTTTACAGAAGAGTGGATACAGAATCCTATAGTAAGAGCACTTATGCAGCGTGTAGAGTGCTATAGCTTGCCTGAAATCGATGAGTACTATCCTATCGAGTGGCACGCGACCGCGATTGTTGAAATGCGTGACAGGAACGTATTTGAGGCATCGACAACCTTTGCATTAGGAGACCCTGAGTATCCATTAAGCTGGGAGCAGCTTGTAGCACGCTTTCACGAACTTGTGCAACCAGTCGTTCCGAATGAGGATAAGCGACAAGCAATTATCACGAGTGCGCGACAGCTAACAAGCCTCTCAGCCGTTACATCAGCATTAAGAGAGGGTGTCACTTTTTAAGACAACAGGACGTAGTAATAGTGTACAATACACGTCTTCATACGCTATTAAGGAGCATTTTCATGGCAATGCACAGTCCAAAGGACCTTTTTATACACGAATTAAGCGATATCTTTGACGCGGAGCAGAAGCTTTCAAAGATGCTCCCCACTCTGGCTCAGCAAAGCAATCATCCAGAGGTCAAAGAAGCCTTCGAGCAGCATGAGTCGGAAACACTCCAGCAGATTAGCAATCTGGAGCAGTGCTTTCACGCGCTAGGTGTCACTCCTGAAACATCACCATGCCAAGCAGTAGCGGGCATGAAGGCAGAACATGATAGCTTTTTGAAAGAAAAGCCCTCCGCTGATATCCTCACACTCTATAATCTTAGCGCGGGTGCTAAAAGTGAGCACTATGAGATCGCCTCGTATAAGGGATTAATTGAGCAGGCCACACTCATGGGTCAGATGCAGTGTGTTCAATTGCTTGAACAAAACCTTAAGCAAGAGGAGGCAATGGACGAGAAGGTGACACAACTTTCGCATAAAATAGGCTTAGAGCTAGCGTCACACAAGAAATAAGGAACACATTCGATAGCAAAAGGAAGCGGTCTATT
>CAZZVE010000159.1:7896-12049 GCA_964657325.1 uncultured Ktedonobacterales bacterium | reverse complement strand
CAAGCGAGACGCCTTCGTTTTGTACAAACCCTTCTCTTTTTTACTCCACCATCGCTCTCCGTACCTCAATCACCTGATCGCGCAACTGTGCAGCTTTCTCAAAGTCCAACTGCTTGGCGGCGTTACGCATCTGCGACTCCAAATCTTTGATTAGGCGTAGTGCCTCGTCCTTCGGAATGCCAGCGAGTGCAACCGATGTCGCTTTACCGTCGGCTCCCACAACTTGAGCACCACTCATTGCTTGAATGCGCTCCGTGAGTGACCGAATCTCTTTCTTGATACCACGCGGTGTGATGTGATGATCCTCGTTAAAGCTTGTTTGGATACTACGACGACGGTTTGTCTCGTCAATAGCTTTACGCATCGACTTGGTGATGTTGTCGGCGTACATCGTAACGCTGCCATCGACGTGCCGTGCCGCGCGTCCAATCATCTGAATCAGCGAGCCTTCCGATCTCAAAAAGCCCTCTTTATCAGCGTCGAGAATCGCAACTAGCGATACCTCTGGTAGGTCAAGCCCTTCTCTTAAGAGATTGATACCTACTACGACATCATACACACCGAGACGCAAATCGCGTAGGATTTCGACACGCTCAATCGTATCAATTTCGGAGTGCAGGTAATGGACTTTGATGCTCAACTCTTGCATATAGTCAGCAAGGTCTTCCGCCATTTTCTTCGTGAGTGTTGTAACAAGTGCACGTTGACCACGCTCGGTACGCTCGCGAATTTGTGCTAACAGATCGTCGATCTGGCCTTTGGTTGGCTTGATCGTAATCTCTGGATCGATAAGGCCCGTTGGACGAATCACTTGCTCAACGATTGCCTGGCTATGCTCATATTCATAGGGACCAGGAGTCGCCGAAACGTACAGAGCTTGCTTTACATGTCGTTCAAACTCGGCAAAGGTCAAAGGACGGTTATCTAATGCAGATGGCAAGCGGAAGCCATAATCGACGAGTACCTGCTTACGCGAACGATCACCCGCGAACATACCACGTACCTGTGGTAAGGCAACGTGCGATTCATCGACCACGAGCAGATAATCATCTGGCAAGTAGTCGAGCAGTGTCCACGGCTGATCGCCTGCGCCACGCCCAGCGAGATGGCGTGAGTAGTTCTCGACACCGGAGCAGAAGCCTGTTTCACGCAGCATCTCGATATCAAAATTCGTACGCTGCTTCAAGCGAGCCTCTTCGAGCAACTTGCCCTCAGCCTGAAGTTCTTTAAGCCGCCATTCTAGTTCGTTCTCGATCAGGTTAATCGAGGCGTTGAGCCGCTCTTGTGTTGTTACCCAGTGCTTGGCAGGATAGATATCGAGCCGTTGACGCTTGCCCAATACCTCTCCGGTCAATGGGTCAATCTCCGTCATGCGCTCGATTTCATCACCAAAGAACTCAATGCGTACAGCGACATCTTCGTATGCCGGAAAGATTTCCAGCACGTCGCCGCGCACACGGAAACGTCCACGAACAAAGTTCGCATCGTTGCGTTCGTACTGAATCTCGTTGAGGTGCCGCAGTATCTTGTCGCGTCGTCGCTCGTCGCCTACTTTGAGCGTCAAGACGACTTGCCCATACTCTTCTGGACTACCAAGGCCGTAGATACAGGAAACGGAGGCGACAATGAGAACGTCTTTGCGCTCGAAGAGGCTACGAGTCGCTGAGAGACGCAGCTTCTCAATCTCTTCATTGAGCATGCTCTCTTTCTCGACGTAGGTATCCGAGCGAGCTATGTATGCTTCTGGCTGATAATAGTCATAATATGAAACGAAGTATTCGACAGCATTATTAGGAAAGAATTCTTTATATTCGCTATACAACTGTGCTGCAAGTGTCTTATTCGGTGCAAGCACAATTGTTGGCTTCTGCACCTCTTCGATAACCTTCGCCACTGTATATGTCTTACCGCTACCTGTAACACCTAGCAGTGTTTGATGTTTGTCACCGCGTCTAATACCTTCGGCGAGTTGCCGAATAGCTTCTGGTTGATCGCCGGTAGGTTGAAATGGGGCCTCTACCTTAAATTCTGGCATGGTCTCTTTATCCTTGAGTAGAATATTTTTTCTAAGTATTTCTCTTATTATACCACTTTTTGGTGTAAATTATTGCTTTGAACCGTTTTTTTTTGTGAACCGTGATATAAAAGACTACTCTATGTAGGGAACCACTATGCAATGCACGCCTGTGTGCGCAATGAATTGCTGCCCCTACCGAGGACCCATTCTATCTTACTCTTATCTTGGAGGTTTTCTCTATGCCTTTTCTTTATAGGAATCTACTGTCTCGTTCGCTTAGTGGGCGGACAATCGCGGGGATGCTTGGGCTACTACTGCTCCTGGCCCCACTTGCCAGTTGTGGTGGTACAACACAACCACAGTTATTCACAACCCTCAATCTCGGTATTCCTACTGAAGCGATGAACTCGCCGATTGCGGGGCAACTGCCAAACGACACCGAGTTGCATGTGCGCGTCACATTTAAGATGAACTCTAGTGCCTTGCAAAAAATGGAAAATCAGAAGATACAACCAGGGCAGAAGTCAAACCTGGAAAATGCCGCCAGTAAAATTGGTATTGATGATGGAACGTATCAGAAAATCAAGAATTTCTTCAATCCCTCTGGTATCGCTCTAAAACTGAGTAAACTTCGTACTCATCTCGCTGTTGATGCGAAGGCGAGTACAATTGCAAAACTGCTACAAACAACATTTGTGATACATAGCTATCATGGTACAACTTTCTACGCTCCAAAAACGGCACCGAAAGTACCAACGTTTCTTGCAAACTCTATCGATGTAATTACAGGGCTTGATGACTACAGTACCAAACCCCAGCATGATTTCACGATGCAATTTAATGCACCCGCTCAGAAGCAGCAACCGACGCAGAATTGTCAACCTCTGCAAAATACTCTCTTACCGAGAGATGTAGCTGGTGCCTATGGGTATGATCAAATGTGGCAACGTGGGTTAAATGGTGAGAATATGACCGTGAATCTCGTGGAGATTGATGGCTCATACAAGACAGATGTAGATAATTATCTCTCATGCATTAGTTTTAAAGGACATGTCTCTACCATCAATGTAGATGGTAAACCCTCAGATGCACTGGGTGAGTCAACCCTGGATATTCAAATGGTTGCGGGCTTGGCACGTTCTGCGAACATTAAGGTCTATCAGACGGATGGTAACGCGGCTGATGATGTATGGACAAACGTCAACGATATGCTACAACAAATCGCTGATGATAATGTGAACAATGCAAGTAACGGTAGTGTAGTAAGCATTAGCCTAGGTGCTTCGGAACAAGAAATGTCGTCAAACGACTACCAAGCAATTGATAGCAGCCTGCAACAGTTGACCCGTGCTGAGCACATGACTGTGTTTGTTGCAAGTGGTGATTGTGGTGCATTTACCTCGCGTCAGTATGGCAACCTCTCGGTTAGCTTTCCTGCCAGCGATCAGTGGTCTACAGCCGTCGGTGGCACGATTCTTCAGGTCGACGGCAATCGAACCAGAACAAACGAGATTGTATGGTCTGATGGATCGAACCAATCTAAGTGTACAAATCAGTGGGGAAGCGGAGGTGGCAATAGTACTGCATTCAGGCGACCAAGTTGGCAAAATGCTCCTGGTGTGCAAAACAATTATTCGCGCAACATGCGTCAAGTACCTGACATCTCTGCCGCCGCATATGGCCTCGCGGTGTACTTCAAAGGTCGTTGGGGAGCCGTTGGTGGTACCAGTGCCGCGGCACCGATCTGGGCCGCTGGTCTGGCACTTGTAAACGAAGGGATGATTCAGCAAGTACACAAGTTCAATTATGGGTCACAGATATTCTATGCCGTCGCTAATAAGAGTAGTGGAGGGCAGTCATACTATGATGTGACGCGTGGCAACAACCTGTATTATCCAGCTGGCTCCGGCTGGGATTTCGCATCAGGTCTAGGTACACCTAACCTACCCAACTTTTATCAAGTTGTGAGTAGTATATAGTCGTAGTAGGTTTTCATAGGGCTTCGTTGACGTCGGCCATGTGCGATTTATCGTGCGAGTTTTGTTCTCTTCCCACGCGAGAAGATTATTGATACGATTTCGCCAATG
Organism: uncultured Ktedonobacterales bacterium; assembly: GCA_964657325.1. GTDB lineage: Bacteria > Chloroflexota > Ktedonobacteria > Ktedonobacterales > Ktedonobacteraceae > JBBQVS01. The sequence continues at coordinate 7,945 of CAZZVE010000159.1, read as the reverse complement.
AATTGCGCTTTGGACGCCGACAACGGAGCCCTGCGATATAAGGGTCAAA
>CAZZVE010000159.1:0-7796 GCA_964657325.1 uncultured Ktedonobacterales bacterium | reverse complement strand
ATAAGGGTCAAACGAAGTATGTCAAGGATAGTAATACTGTGATGTGGTCAGCCTTCAAAAAGTGATCTACGTCATACGCCAATCCTCAAGCTTATGTTACAGTAGAGATAGATTAAGCGTCTCTGTAGTAAATAGTATGTAACTATGCGAGGAGGATTGACTATGACACAGCCCCCTGCCCGTCTTTGTCCAACCTGTGGTATGCCTGTTCCAACTGGACAGCGTTTCTGCTCAAACTGCGGTTCATCACTGAGTGATGAAGGTAATAGGCCAACGGCCCGAAGTGGTGAGACACCTCAAGTATCGGATATGGCAACTCGTGGAGCACCACTCACGCCGCCACCACCACCATTCTATGAGGGGCCTGCATATACACAGTATCCGAGGGAGGGGTCACAAACTTCGTCGCCACCCTATCAAGGTCAAGCATCAGCCCAGCCGCCGTTAGTTCCTCCTGTATATGCGACACCGCAACGAGGTAATTCTGGTAGTGTGTGGCGACGTGTCGGCTGTATTACTGGTATTGTGCTACTCCTTATTCTTGGTATTTGTGGTGCGGCAGGCTACTTTGTCTATAGAGGTGCCAACACTGTCGTTAGCAATGTGCAAAAAACCGCAACTGCCACAGGTGGCTATACCAGTAGTAGCGGTGTCACTGGTGTGACGCCAACTGCTGCTCCAGCAACCACCACTATAGTAGGTTCTACCATCACCTATGCTAGTAATGATATGACCATTGTGAACATACAGCAAGCGCAAAACTTCGCCGACGATAGTAGTACATCACAAGCTACAGGTGTTGCTCGTATTAATCTCAAAGAGCAAAACACGGCATCTCGTTCTGCCGATTTCCTCTATAGTAGTATCGCTCGCTTGGCCTTGCCCAATGGGAGTCAAGTTGAACCTCTGAGCGAGCAGAATGATGTGTCCCCTGATGCCTCTGTCTCGCGCACAAACTGGCTAGATTTTCCTGTTCCTACAACAGTAGACCCACATCAGCTTACCTTAGTGTTAGGTACAGCCGATGATGCCCAAATGAGCATACCTTTGACTGGGAGTGCTGATTTGACAAAGTACAAACCAAAGACCTCAAGTCTGAACAAAACGTTTCAGCACGAAGGTTTGAACTGGACGATGACCAATGCAACCGCAAGTTGGAGTAGTACAGCAGTGCAGGCGAAAAAAGGCATGATGTATGTCACTCTTGATTTCAAAATTGACAATCCATCACAGAATGGACTTTCGGAATATTGGAATAGCTATATGCGTCTCAAAGGAGGTGGTGTGGTAAGTTCTCCTGACTCAAATACCGATTTCCCAACGGATTTCCCTGCTGGTTCATCAGGAAAAACTGGGCATGCCATCTTTCTTGTGCCACAAGGTAGTACCTCATACACATTTATCGTTCTTCCTAACTCATCAGGAACAGCACCACAAACCTCTATCGACTTCCAAATTCAGTAGGATTTCTCAAACAGAGGGATGCATGTTCGTTAGCTCTAGAGCTAACGAACATGCATCCCTCTGTTTGAGAACTCTTATTTTGCTGTGTTGCGTGCAAGAATTTCTAGTCTACCTATACCATTTGTGATGCTTAACGTGAGTATACGCCCATCCGCGAGCCAGAGAGGGTAAGCTGCGTTGGTTGTAGGAAAGGTGATGCTTGTACCATGTAATACATGCGCGGCTAGTGCACCACCATCACTATAGACCAGCGTATTATTGTCAGAAGACCAACTCCATCCAAGAAGCTTGTGCTGCGGAACAATCGTAAACAACTCTTGCTGCTTTACGATATCAACTGTGTGTAGTATCGTTTTGGCTTGTGTGCCAGGTTGCTCGTAGGTGAGATAGTGCCCATTTGGTGAAAAGGCAACATTGCCTATCTCTGCGTTATTGGATAGAGGTAGGGCATGAACGTTGTGTGTACTGACATCCACAATATAGATCGCGTGTCCTGGTTGGCTGAGGAGTTGTGGTGATGGTGTTTGTCCTGTTGTTGTAATGAATGCAATCTCTCGTCCATCGGGCGACCATACTATGCGTAGGACAAGCGACGAAATTGGAAGTGTTGCCATGAGCTTGGGAGTTTGTCCTTTGCTTGGCGTCGTACTCCAAAGTTTTGTGACTCCGTTCACTTGTGTGACATAAACAATTTCCTGGTTCGATGTTGGCGACCAACTTGCGGCACGTGCTGCATGACCGAGTGTGTCCATATATTGACCAGTATGGACAAGCGCAAGAAGTGGTTCTGTAACACCTGCTGGATAAATGGTTGTAACCAATGCTGACCCATCAGGGGACCATGCGACATCACGTGCATAGCGCATTGCAAGCCGATTGCTCTCAGCTGGATTTCTCACGTCTGCTGTATACATCACGCCTTGCCCCTCTGCTGTCTGATACACGAGGTGCTGCTGTTTAGGGTCAAGCGAAACAAGCTGACCACCGTTCGCCAACTCGCTAGGCGTATTTAATGAGCTACTAACAGTATAGTGTATTGTGGTTGTTATAGGAGGATGAAGTGGAACAGATGAAAATAGGTACACCGCAAACGAAAGAATGACAACGAGTGATGCAACAAACACAAGTGTTGGTGGTGAAAAAAAGGTGTGCTTGGGGCGTGCTGCTATACGCCGCATCACACGTTCGCGCTGTCCGGGTGTGAATTGTACCTGTGCCGCCTTATTCTGCAATATATGAGCTATACGTGTCTCTAGCATCGTCTCAACATCCGTTGCATGCCTGGAAGTGAGGGATTGTGGTTGGGAGTCTTCTCCATTATGTTCATTCATCACGCTCCTCCCCGATGCATACTGATACGTGTGGTTACATCTTCACGTTTCAACGTCGTGTCTTGTGTTCCTGCTAACTCAATCCGTAATGCGCGACGTGTCTTTTCCAATGCAGCTTGTAGACGCTTACGGAGTGTGTTTTCAGCGACACCAAGCATCGCCGCTATTTCCGGCATCGTCATACGGTGATAATAGAAGAGAACAAGTACGACGCGCTGGTTGAGTGGTAATTGTGCTATCGCTTGCTCAACATCTAGCCTGTCTTCCAGGCGTCCTCGTGCAAAGTCCGCGCTTTGAATTGAGTCGTCTATCAACGTTTGTGTAAATTGTTCACGCAAGAGTGCTGCTTTTCTAGCCCATTGTCGTTTAAGGCTGACTGACTGATTAACTACAATTTTCAGCAACCAGGCACGTAAGAATGCAGGCTCACGCAGTTTTGCCATATTCTTCCAAGCAAGAAGAAGCGAGTCTTGTACAACATCCTTTGCTGCCTCTTCGTCTTGAACAAGAAGGTAGGCAGTACGGAGTAGTACATTGCCGTAGTGATCAGCGATCATTGCAAATGCCCTCTCATCTCCTACCAGGCAGCGTGCCACTAGCTCTGCTTGCCAACGCCCATCACTATGCTCTGTCTCAGCACCACCGTGCGTATTCTGTTGACTTTGCCTAGAAGCTGGTATTTCTTCGTTGATAACCATATCTTCTTCTGGTAATTCTTGTGACACGTCTTGTACCTCTCGTTGAACAAACTATAGAGCAGGAAGAGAGTTCCTTGACCTGTTTCAGACGGTCATTCTCAGGTCACGATGGCGTTCAAAATAATCTCTTTATTACTGCCTTGACGATGTGTTTTTAGAAAAGGGGTAATGAGTGTTACTACTTTTGTCTAAAGCAAGCGTCTCTATGTCAGAACATCATCGATGCACGTTCATCTTACACTTTAAACAGTGCTACTGCAAGTCATATAGCACTATAAGCTCATCCTCTAGCTCTGCTCTCGACTCACCCTTGTGCATATATATGTGGCCTATATGTGTGTGTAAGGATAGGTCGATAGGGCAATAGGATGTCTTGTTCTACATATCTAAGGAGATAATGATTAATGCGTGGAAAATATTCTTTCGCAACGCTAGTACATCGAAGCACACTACTACTCGGCGTACTCTCGCTTTTAGCCTGTATGGTACTGCAATTTACGCCAGCGTCTGCGGCTTCTGCTGCTGACATGGCATACGTACGAGTCGTACATGCCGCCCCCGGAGCGGGAACCGTTGATGTATTTGTCGATGGTGCATCACTACTGCCAGGATTTACGTTTGGAACTGTGACAGGCTATGTCCCAGTCGCCGCTGGCGCACACAAAATTCAGGTTGCTCCTGCTGGCAAGGGTATTGGTGCTTCTGTCATCACACAGACTGTTACGGTAAATGCTGGTGTACCCTACACCGTTGCGGCTCTTGGTACTGCTGCTAGTGGCTTCTCGTTGGCTGCATTCGCGGATAACAATCTTGTCTCTGGCAACATGGCGCAAGTTCGTGTATATCACCTGTCACCCGATGCGGGTCCAGTAAACGTTGCTGTAGGTGGTAACACTGTGATCAGTGGTTTGACCTACAAAAACGCAAGTGGGTATCTCTCAGTTCCTGGTGGTGCATATACCTTCAATGTTACCGCAACACAGGCAGGTGCAACTGTACCTGTTTCCGCGACTCTTACAGGTGGTATGGTTTACAGTGTTTTCGCCGTTGGCCTACTCAAGGGTACACCAGCCCTTGCCTTTAAGCTCGGTGCGGTTGCGGGTGTTCCCGGTATGCCTGGTACAGGAAGTGATCCACGTCCTGTTACACATGCGAGCGGTAGCAATCCATTGCTCCCATGGTTCTTTGGTATGCTTGCCCTCTTCCTGTTTGGCTCCAGCATGGTAGCGCGTCGTTTCGCGCTTGCTCGCCAGAAGTAAGAAATGGCTATAGATGGTTGAAGTTCAGGTATCAGCACGCGTGCTGATACCTGAACTTCAACCATCTATAGTCATTATATATTTTACCCCTCTGTTGTAGTAAAATAAGCGTATGTGAACTGGACTACTCATAAATTCGTATACAGAAGAAAGACATAAGGACGTTTCTACTATGCGCTTGATACCAAGATTTTCTATTTATCCAATGGTACTATTGCTCTTTTTGCTCACAAGTTGCGGAACTCCTTCACAGGTGGCAAAGGAACCAGCTAAGAAGCCTGCGGCGATAGAGGAACCAAGCCCAACGCCTACAAAGGCAATACCAACATTTGTTGTATCACCAGTTGTGACCGTCTCAGCATCAGTTCCTGCACATCTTATTATTCCACGTATTGGCGTCGATGCGCCTGTTGAGAATGTGAATATACAATCAAACGGCGACTTGGGTACACCAGTGCAGAATCAGTGGGAAGGTGTTGGCTGGTATAGTAATGGTCCACGTCCAGGACAAGCGGGAAGCGCAGTCATAGATGGACACCTGGATCGTCCAGGTGGATATCCAGCCGTATTTTGGTATCTACGTGATGTACAAGTGGGTGATGTAATCATGGTGGTGGACACAAATGGGAAAACTCTGCGTTTTCGTGTCACACGCACTGCTGCATATCCCCCACTAGCTGCACCACTGCAAGAGATTTTTGGGGATAGTGGAGGCACGTATCTCAATCTCATCACCTGTGCGGGTACCTGGATTCCTAGTCAACATCAGACAACTCTCCGCCTCGTCGTCTACACAACGTTAATACAATAACATAGCGAATGCAGGGAAGCTATGCGACGTAAATACTATTCGAGCAAGTAGCTTCCAATAAGTTGACGACGAAGTGTAGCTAATTCTTCATCAGCAGGGGCCTCAGACATCTTTTCTGGTTCTTGTTTAGAGGCAGACCACACGGAGAGTGGACTGGTAGCAGCTGAGGCAAACTCATCAATCATGACCTCTTCGAGAAACGTTGGGCCTGTAGGTTGCTCTGCGACCTCTTCATTGTCGGCAAAGAAATCTACCGTTGTACGTAATGTTTCTGGAACGCTCATAACAAGTTCTTCTGTCTGGTCCTGGGTAATATCATGTTGTGTCGCTACTGGCTCTGCTTGTGGCTCTAACTCTATAGTGACAGGTGTAGCCTCCATCGTAGGTATAGCTTCGACAGTAGAAGTTTGAGCAGGGGCTACGTCCTCGCTATGTAGTACGAAGCGACGACCATCAATCTCTACAAAAATGCCGCGCCCCTCGCGTAGTTCAGCAAGTTGGCGACGCAACTCCTGATTCTCATCTTCCATCTGTTCCATCACTTGTTTTTGTCTGAGCAGCTCTTGTGCGATTAGATCAAAATTGCTCCCACTCATTGAAATCAACTCCTTTAATGTGCATTGCGTTCTAACAATTCTGAATTATCAGTTGTGAACACAGCTATACCTCTATCCATCCATCTCTATTACTACTCTCTTTTATGACAAAAGAAGGTAGTCTTCCGCTACCTTTGTATAGAGACGTGCTAATATAACTCAAGTAACAATAGTAGTGCTTTATAAAATGCCTACCAGTAAAAATCATTTGTAGACATTCCCCCTCATAATGTTGAAGATACGTTATTGGAAATGGCACTTTTCTCCAATAAACTGTTTTTTTTGGCAAACTAGTGGATATGGAAATGTTTCAGGCGAAATTCTAATGTAAAAACCTCTTTGCTGTATCGCAACACCTTACTACGATACGTATCATATGTAGGCAAGTCACGAATTTGCATTGTACAATGATAAAAGAAGTGTGCAATGGTGCAGCTTCTCACGTTGTCTCTGTGAGTGCAGAAACAACGGATAAAGGTGTTGTCTACTATCTGCTCGACAATTGAGTCGGACGAACACTATGCTAAAAGGAGATGGATGGAGCCTTATGCAACAACAAGCGAAAACACGTATTTCTCGCGGAAAATTTAATGGTATAAATGCTGTCGCTAACGAAAAGGGTGTGATTGCCGCAGCCGCTATGGACCAGCGCGGCTCTCTGCAAAAGTCCATTGCGAAAGCGAGAGGCAGTGACGCAACGCCTGACGATTTGAGCCAGTTCAAAATTCAGGTGACTGAAGTTCTTACACGCTACGCTACCGCCATTTTGCTTGATCCTGAATACGGTCTGGAAGCCGCCAAGCATCGAGTCGAAGGTACAGGTCTCTTTCTTGCCTATGAAAAGACTGGCTATGATGCAAACGAAAAGGGACGTCTGCCCGACCTACTCGATGATTGGTCTGTAAGAAGACTGGTTGAAGCAGGTGCTAGTGTCATCAAGGTCTTGCTGTACTATGATCCAGATGATAAGCAGGAGATCAACACGGTGAAAGAGGCGTTTATTGAGCGCGTCGGTGCCGAGTGTCGTGCATTCGATATTCCCTTTTTCCTGGAAGTTCTCGCGTACAGCGATGAGATCGGCGATGAAAAGAGTTTTGAGTTTGCCCGTGTCAAGCCACAAAAAGTCAAGAAGTACATGCATGTGTTCTCTCAGCCCCGTTATGGTGTAGATGTATTGAAGGTTGAAGTTCCTATAAACATGAACTATGTGGAGGGATCGAAGGGCAACACCGATGGTAAGGTTGCTTATAGTCAAGAAGAGGCCAGACAAGCATTTAAAGACGCTGCTTCTGCGACAACAATACCATTCATATACCTGAGTGCTGGCGTGACTAACGAAGTCTTCCTCGAAACCTTAGAACTTGCCGCTCAAGCAGATACACCTTTCGCGGGTGTCTTGTGTGGACGTGCCACATGGCAGGATGGTGTCAAAGTTTATGCACAAGGTGGTGTAGAAGCATTACGCGGCTGGCTTGAGGATCAGGGCGTAAAGAACATTCAAAGCTTAAATGAAGTTCTTGCGAAGGGTGCGAAACCCTGGTGGGACTTCTACGGAGGCAAAGATGCTATTGAGGTTGTAGACACACAGAAGTAGTGAAAATAGCGGTGTTCTATGAGTGGTCAAATTTTCTTTGACC
>CAZZVE010000158.1:0-12100 GCA_964657325.1 uncultured Ktedonobacterales bacterium | reverse complement strand
CATTCAGTCCTTACGTTAACGCTTATGGGGGATGCACCTCCCATAGGCGGATAGGTGCTATATTGCAACATTGTATGGGAGGGGCATTCCCCTTGTGGGTGCCCTGTTTCGATTGTCTTTACACGCTACAAATACTAATATTCGTCGATGATAGAATCGCCTTCATCATCGTCGTGTTGCTCTGCGTCAGGAAACCAGCGTCGCACAGTTTGTGCAGCAATAGACGCTGGTGCTTGCTGTTGCAGTGTTGTGGCAGGAACATCGCTCGTTTCCGGTGGACACTCTTGCAGTTCGAGCGTAGTTGTATTCAACGTCTTTTCAAGACTTTTGATGATACTGAGTGACTCAACAGGAGAATCAACTCCCTCCTGCTCCATTTTTTGCACGCTTTCTTTTAACGTATTGATTTGCTTGATAAGCTGGTCTTGGAGTGTACGCAACTGGCTGCATCGGTCAGTATTGTTGTTCATAATAATCTTCTCTCCTCAAAGTCTCGCTCACTTTTTAACAGATAATCCTTCACCTGACAAGCAGATCGGGCAACACTCTTCTATCTCTCAACATCATAAAAGAGCGTGGACAGTGCATCGTCTTTAACGACGACCCACCGTCCATTATACTCCACGAACGCATAGAAGCAATGCCCACTCATACTAATCCAAGCTCGTCCACACTGTTTGCAAACGATGGCGTGCAAGACTCAGTACCGTTGCTATCACGAGTAACGTCACACCCATAATCGTTAATGCTAGCGATGGTGGAAGCCCCAAAGATGGCAGAAACAGTGCATGCATCGCGCTCACAATCACCAGTGCTGCACCACTCAAAACAAAGAAGCGTGTACGCAAGGTCACACCCAGGAGTAAGAGAGCCAGTGCTTCACCAGCGAGAATGAGAGTTGGTTGAATACTTGGCACATTAAAGCTTGACCAGAGCGTTGGCAATAACAGCAGAGATGCCCCAACGATTGAGCATAGTTGTCCTAAGCGTTGACGCTGCACAATATGCTCGTTACGTGAAAGGAATGGCGCAATCACAATCAGATACGTTGCGGGAGCCAGTGCGAGCCATTCAATACGTGTGGGATGGAACATAGACAGTTCCCATGGAATAGTCAGAACTACTAATAAACCCGCAGCATATGTTGTCCAATAGTGCTTTTTCTGCCGCATCCATCCATACCAGAAGAGTTGTACTGCTAGCAGCAGGAGTATACCAACGCCGACTTGTCCTAACGCCTCTGCATTGGGTAACAAACCACCCTGTGCAATAATAATTAAGAGTATTGCGACCTGACCAGCGAAACTCAGTAGTGTATAGAATATTCGCAGTGACGACCCTTGTGCTGACAAGAGATAACTCATTACAAAGACAAGGAAGAAGAGTATACTCAACGCACCCATTTGCTGCCACAGTTCCCATTGTGCCTGTACAGTCCCCCATAGAACAAGCGCGATAGGTAGAATGAGCAATTCGCGCCTGCGTTCTACCAACATTACGACACATACAAGCAGGATGAAGGCGAACAGACTGCCATAAACGGTTGCACCAGCCACCTGTACTCCTCCCATGAGGGTATTCCACCCAACCGTCAATACAATGGCGAACAACGAAGTACAATACCAGGGCCAACTCCAGGTAAATGCTGTCGTCCCAGACTGTGACGCACCACCTTTTGTTTTGCTAAAACGCCCTACAGCAAGAGCTATGCCGCCTGTCACAAGAGCTACACCTGTTAAGTAATAGGTCGGGAAGGCAATCTGCGCACCAACACTTTTGAACATGTCTGTATTGAGCCGTGCAGTTAGCACAGTGCCCCATAGCGCGAAAACTGCAACGAGCCACAACCAACGTGCTTGACGCTCAAAAACAAGGACCGCATAGGCGACTATTGCATAAAGCAACAACGCATCAGGAATAGCCGTAGGGAAGGGATTATTAATCCCACCTGACACACCATAGACACCTGTTAACACTGCCGCGGCCAGTGCAATGACATAAAAAGGTATTGCCCAGGTCTTCGCCACCATCCTTCCCGCGATAAGTGCTACGAGAGTGGCGACAACTGTAACACATGCTAATGTCCAGGGGGAAGTTGAGGGCATTAGTAGACTAGCAATTGCGAAACCAACAGCGACAATGAGCATCCACTGCCGACGTGTTAAGGCAGCAGTTATATACCATATGAATGCCAAGACAGCTATTTCTAATGCAACAGAGAATGGTATTCCTAGCCAGTTCTGTACTGTACTCGTCGTAGCAAGAGCATCAACTCCACAAAAAACAATGCCATAGAAGAGTCCACTTGCCAAAAGAGGCCATTCCCATGAAAACAATGAAGCGAACGTTATTCTTAAGCCACTCAATGTAGTATTCCCACGTCTATTTTGCTCTATCTTAGCCAGGACAAGCGCGCCAAGTGGCAAACCAACACCAAGTAGCAACATGAAACGTGGGCGTTCCACAAGCGCGGGAAAGGCTAACAACATGAACACGACAGATACAAAAAGCAGGACATATCGCCTCTGATAGACGATAACACTGTAAGAAAGAACAGCAAAAAGGAAGAGAAGTGCGATATTGGCATCTATACCATACTTAAGGTGTAGTAGTAGAGTAAGTCCTGCTTCTCCAAGAACAAGTACATCCAGCGGGTTAGACCATAATGTGCTGATTGACCGTCGTACTAGAATGGTTCCTATGAGAAGGAAAAGCGTCAATGCCAGAAACTCATAGGCAAAGACTATATGAAATGATAACGCAACAATACTGTATGTCCATGTGAAGAGCAGGCCACTTAATAGAAGTACCCAACGCCATGCAGTATGTGGAAGTGCTGGTACTCGATGCAAACCAGTGTGACTCAACACAATGCTTACCGTGAGTACACAACTCACTATGAGGGCAGTTAGAGCGAAAATTGTGTTTCCATTAAGAGGAAACAGTATATCATGACCAACGTATACTACCTCTAACAAGTTTAGAGGCGCCAGTGGCGCGACGAGCAAAGGAACAAACGCAATAAGTACAAGCGCGATGCCCTCCATATGGTTTCGCACTTGCTGAAAGCGTTGTAGAGAGTGGCGTACGACAAGAGTTCCTACATGATAGAAAACCGCGAGAGCTGTAAACAGCAATCCATAGGCAAGTGCCTGCATATCAAAAACATAGGCGAGCGCAACAACAAAACCAAGCAATTGATATGGCACAACGGCTAGCCATGGAATCTGCTTTCTCAACCAGAAGTATGCACACGTCCAGACGAGCACGAGTAGCAGCATAATAGCACCTGCGACCCGTATTTCAGCGAAAGAGCGACCTACCGTGTCGATCGCTGTAGCATATAAATAGGTACATAGAATGCCCAAACACAATATCGCAACACATGAGTACATCAACACGCCCACTGGCTCACGGAGAACTGCAATATTCCCTCGAAACAATCGTCCATTGTTATGTACCAAGAGCAACGCTACAAATGCAAATGGCATTAATGCTATCGGCCACCACCAATAATTGAGTTGCAGCGCAAACGCAAGAGCGAAATCTGCTAACACGAGGGCAACTACTGCAAGATAGCCAAAGGGCTTATACTGCTGCGAAACTGTGAGAATTGCATACACAATAGCCGCATACATTGCTGCTATCGCCACAACAGTGGGGGCTGATAGCTGAATAAGATGTCCTGCCACAAGTCTATAACCCGAAAAACCAACGAGAGGGACAAGCAGAGCAAAAATTGCGGTATAAATGCGGGAAATGAAACGGAAACTGGGAAAGCGAGTAAAGACAATGCCAACAGTAGCAAAAACGAGATGAACGAGAAACAATACGAGAAATGAAAGAAAAAGATTTGTTGTTGTCACCACAAAACTTAATGAGCCAATCAGAATGAGAAACGCGCCAAGCGAAGAGACAATATTGATTGTCTGGTCAGCAAAGAATGAACGTAACGAAAACATTCGCGGTGGTGCAGAAGAAGCGGATGCAACGGGTGGTTGAATCGGCTGTACCTGTGGAGGAATGAATACATGTTCGGTAGAAGACCTATGCAGCGGGATATTTGCTGAATTTGATGTCTGTCTATTTGATTGATCTGGCGCAACAGGCTGGGAAAGAACAACCTCTGAACGTGAAATAGGAGATGCATTTTGTCCTACAGACGCGCTATACAGTTGTTGACGAACAACATTCAGGCGTGCCTGATAGCGTTGGAGTAAATTTGCCACCGTAGCGTGCGCTCCACCATATGTGGCGACTCGTTGCAGGTTCCGAATCGACTCTTCTAGAAAGTGCTCCTCTTTCGGCATATTTACTGGGTAGCCACAGCGAGGGCAGAAATCGCCGAATTGCGGATTAATAGATGTACCGCAGCAATCGCAGCGTGGTCCTGATGGCTGAGATAGTGGAAGCATCTCTAAGCTCCTTTTGCTATATTTTTCGTATATGATGCGTATATATTCATGGAAAAGAATGCTTATATGCGGGAAGTCAATTACTTGACAACTCGTCTTGTCATCAGTGTATAGAAAAAGTGTATGGCTGTTGAGTGTCAAATGTCCTATAGAAGTTAAGATATTGACGAGATATGTTTGATGTGATACAAGAAAGCCAGGGATAATGTGGGAAAGGTACGCTTACATCATCTTCGTTCAATACTATAGAGACAAAAAACATCGCAAGAATGAGCTTAGTATTTCTAACGAAGCTAAGCCATAAGGAGATACACACCTTGACCAATCGTCCCGATATTTTGCTGCTGGTCCTCGACACACAGCGCATTGACCGCCTTTCCTGTTATGGCTATTCAGCCGAAACCACACCGTACCTTGATGCATTTGCGGAAGATGCGACACGCTTTCGACATGCCTATTCCGCGGGACAATGGACCGTTCCCTCTCATACCTCTATGTTCACCGGCCTCTATCCTGGTCGGCATCATATGTTTCACGCGTATTCGATGCTGCCCGATAACCTGACAACGCTCTCCGAGCGGCTGGGACGCAACGGCTATTTTACGGCTGGCTTTTGTAACAATCCGTTGATTGGAGTCGTCAATACAGGCTTACATCGAGGCTTCCAAAGTTTTTTAAGCTATAGTGGCTTGATGACCTCACGTCCTCATCAAACCAGGGAAAATTTGAGTGTCTTTGACCGCTATCGTAGACACTTTAAACGTTTGCTGGCCTCTGGTCTCACAACGGCTCAGGATTACTTTGCGCGTTCAGACGCCTTGCTTGACCTCTCGTTCTCACCTCTGCTTGCTCCGATCTGGCAAACTGCCGTAAAGTTCAAAGGCAATACGCCAAAGACGCTTAACGATGCCGCCAAACTTCATATCGAGCGTAAAGGCATAGAAAAAGACCAGCCGATCTTCAGCTTCATCAACTTGATGGGCACGCATACGCCCTATCACCCGCCCTTACGCTTCATTGAGCAGTTCGCGCCTCACGTCAAGAAGGATAAAGCCGAACAACGCTACTTACGTCAATTCAATAGCGATGTTTTTGGGTGGTTAGCACCGCTCATTACTCCCATGGATGAAGAGCATAAAGCTACACTTGATGGCGTCTACGATGCTGAGGTTGCACACCAGGACGAATTAGTGGGTGCATTTCTGCAAAAGCTTCGTACAAGCGGCGCACTCGATAACACAGTAGTCATTATCTGTGCGGACCACGGAGATCATCTTGGCGAAAAGCAACTCATGGGGCATAGTATCTCGCTCTACAATGAACTCGTTCACGTGCCGTTGATTATCCGCGATCCCAGTGGAGACTTCCCGCGTGGCGCAACTGTAGATTCGGTTGTCTCGACACGTCGCGTCTTTCACACTGCACTTACCGCTGCCGATCTTGGAACAGAACAAGAACAGGCACTTTCACTCGCACAAAGTGAAGAGAGCGATCCTGATGCTGGCACCATTTTCGCAATGGGCGTCACCCCTAAGAATTTGTTGAACATCATGGAACGTCGTCGCCCCGATTTGGTCGAGCTACGCCATTGTGACCAGACCCGCTACGCACTCTGGAATGGACATCACAAACTCATTCAAACGGATGATGCGAATGCAGAAGTCTTTGATATCTTCGACGATCCTTCCGAGCAACATGACATGCATGCTATACTACCTGAGCAAACCGAAACATTGCAGAAGCGTTTACATACGTTTATACATCATGTCGAAGCTACAGATACAACGGAAGCTGAAACAACAGAAGAGTTTGATGATCCACAGGTATACCGTCGCCTACGTGATTTAGGCTACTTAGAATAAGGAATTGCATATGTATCCTCCAGTTAGTCCAATTGCTTTTCAGATTGGTCCTTTCGCACTCCACTGGTATGGTCTCACGATGACGCTGGCAATCTTTTTAGGAACCTACGTCGCGGGTCGCTATATCACACGCCATGGACATGACGGTAGTGCCGTGTGGGACATGCTGATGTGGGTACTTATCCCAGCGATTATCGGTGCCCGCCTCTATTACGTCTTTATTCAATCGCCACGTGGACCTAATGGCTTAGGCGAGTACCTCGCACATCCTGTTGAGATACTAGAGGTATGGCGAGGTGGCATTCACATTTACGGTGCTTTTATATTTGGGGGTATCGCATTGCTTCTGTTCGTGCGTTACCGCAAGCTTCCATTGTTACCTTTTCTCGACGGAGTTGGAGTGGGTCTGCTTCTAGGGCAGGCGATTGGTCGTATTGGTAATTTTATCAATCAGGAGTTGTACGGGCCACCAACAACGCTACCGTGGGGTTTGCGTATTGACGCTGCCCATCGCCTCGCACCCTACAACGACCTCACAAAATATCCTGATAGTGTGCGCTTCCATCCCCTGTTTCTCTATGAATTGCTCTGGGATACACTTGGCTTTGTGCTCATTCTGTGGATATCGCGCCGTTTCTCGAAGCAGCTAAAAGAGGGCGATGTTTTTCTCCTGTTTTTGATCTGGTCGCCGCTCGGTCGTTTCTTTATCGAGTTTTTACGTACCGATTCATGGTTTTTCCCAGGCACACCATTCGACACAGTTCACCTCATCACAGCTATCATGGTCATTACCGCAAGTGTTATTCTTTTTATGCGTCATCGCAACACAAGCAGTAGTCAAGCACAAAAAGTTGATGAGACATCTTCTGTCAGTGAAGATGAAACACATGTTGAGGCCGAGCACATTGACGACCCAGAACAGGTAAATAGTACAACGAACGCAACACGCAATGCCTCAGTCGATTCATCGCAGAGCAATGCATTAGGTTGAGAAAGAGAAAGCACAGCAATGAGCACGTTTCCAACTTGGCTTGCCTCTACACTTGCATCAGACGCATCAGAAGGACGTGGTGCTCTTCCTAAATGAACGTTGATAACCAAATACGAGAATGTCGGTAGGGGGTGGAGCAAAAGTTCCCACAACACATCACATGTCAATACGAAACCCTCTCAACCCATCATTGGGCGCAATGAATTGCTGCCCCTACCGAGGAACTACCATATTCAGTTGTCAAAATTCATCAGGCGACGTATCAGCAGCATTTCACCAGATTTCATTAACATCGGTTAAAATTTGTAGCGCAACAGCAAATGACTCCCGGCCAATTTCACGCTCATCAACATTGCCCATTCCTGGTCTGGTTGAAATGCATAGCCCTCTACCAGTGAAAAACGGTGTGTATCCTGTGAGTGTCCGGCGAGATGAGGTGCTACTGTTACAAACAATTCGTTCACTACCTGTGCCTTCAACAATGATGAGAGTAAATTAGGTCCACCCTCGTATAAAGCAACCTGTACCCCATACTCACGAGTAAGCAATGTCAATGCATCAGTTGGTGACACACCACTTTCTGACGACGTAGGTGATGGAACGACGTGTATATCGACTCCTTGTGGCACCTTTTTTGTGCGTAGAGCATTTTGTCCTTTTTCGGTTGTGACAATGACCGCTCGTAATCCAGATGTATGAAACGTTTTGTCCTCGAAGTTTATATCACCACTATCCGTCATAATCACGCTGATTGGCAATGCGCCTTGCTTCCCTAATCGTGTACGTAGCTCTGTATAGGCATCGGCATAGTTAGGAGAGATCGTTGCGGGAATATGTAAATGGTTGGCATCTGTACGAAGCGAACTGGTGCCAATGATTACAGCATCAGCATACGCACGCAACAAACCCATCACCATCTGGTCCTGTTTGTTGTTCCCACTGACTGCCGCACCGCCTGTCTGCCCAAGCGCGTTGTAGGATACCACACCATCTATCGTCTCTACAAAATTTGCCATCACATAGGGTCGCTCTTGTTGCGCACGTTCTGGTAGTGCAAAGCCGCCACCATAGGCTGTCGCGAGTGTTGCAGGTAATGTATCTACAGGAACATGGTCCTTTTCGTAAAGCGAAACAATAGGCTCCATAGGGGGCATTTTTAAGTCCTTTTCACAATTAGCTTGAGCGTGCAAGAATGAAACCTTGTTTCGTGTTGTTCAATTGTACGCTCATATTTGACTTCATTCGTAAATCATACCATGAAGCATCCGCTTCAAGAAAAGCTTGCTTCCTTGAGGTATCATAAACTATACTACTGAGTAATCACAGAACTCTTGTTTATTCTTGAAGGTCATTGGAGAGTACGTTGTTAGTACGAAAAAAAAATACCACGCCTGAGAACTTATTTTTACAGCCACCGCCAGGGCGCGTTTATGTGCGCTCATTTCTTTTTTCTCGACGGATAGATGCTCCTTTTGCTCGCATACACCTTATTGCAAGAACGTTTCTCATCCTGTCTCTCTCGACGTTGCTACTACGTACTATTGATACTGTGCATCCTGATCCTGTCGGTGCTACGCTACTACTAGTCGCTTCATTGCTTGCGTTTCTGCTCAGCGGGATGCGAACCAATGTTGCACGGCTGTATTTGCTTCTGACACTTTCACCTCTCTTGAGTCTTTTTACAACATGGGTCTTATTTAACCCCGTTCCAGGTCACACTGTTCTGTTACAATTTCCACTTTACTCAGGGCAGTTAGCACTTGGCTTTGCCGTGTGGGAACCGGTATGGGTTGTCATTGTTGGTCTATATTTCTTTGTGACGCGCAAGCTTCTCGTTGGCATCCTTCTTGCTACACTGGTAGCCTTTTTGATGACCCGTCTTTTGCCTCTGCCAGGATGGACCCTTCTGCACATACCCTTTTTTCATCCGCTCGAGGTGTTTGTGAGTGATCGAGGCGTTCTCGTGGCTAGTACGAAAGTTATTGGTTATGCAGGTATGGTCTTTGCGACTATTGCTCTTGTGGTAACGAGTCGAGACACAGAACTGATTGGAACGCTGCGCCAATTGCATGTTCCGCAGTCTATTGTCTTCTTTTTGAGTACAGTATTTCGTTCACTTGACTTGGCTTTATCCGACTACGGCACTATTCGTCAGGCACAAATTTCCCGTGCCATCAATGCACGCCCACGAAATATTTTCCGCCGATTACGTGACCTCGCTAGCTTAGCAGTACCGATGATAGCAACCATGATTCGTCGGTCCAGTGAGATTGGCGATGCGTTACTGGTACGTGGCTACACGCTGGGGCAAGCGAGCGCGGACTTCTATGAAACGAGTCCTTGGCGGCTCATTGATTGGGGAGTCGCGGCAGTAAGTCTTATCTTGCTGTTGCTTGCCTTTACATCGCATGACACACTTACACACATTCTTGGGTGGTAAATATGCAAGAAACAAGTATGACAACGGCACTGGCAACATCTGGATTATGGTGGCGCTATCCCACTTTTAGCGAACTACCCAACGCCTGGACATTGCGCGATATTACGCTACAAGTGAAACAAGGCGAGTGCTTCGGTATTACGGGAGCAAGTGGTGCTGGCAAAACTACTCTATGTCGCGCCTTGACAGGTATTCTTCCCTTTAGTGCTCGTCTTACGTCAGAGCAGTTAGTGCAGCATTTTCGTGGAGATATCATGCTCATGGGAATGCCTGTGACCGCGAAAACTACAAGTATGCACACTATTGGTATGGTATTGCAAGACCCGGAAAACCAATTTTTACGTATGAGCCTCCTACACGAATTGGGGCTTGGATTGCAAATACAAGGAATGCCAACCGAAGAGATTCTGCAACGAGTCCACGATGCTCTCGTATGGGTGGGGCTAGAACAACTCTGGCATGGTGCTACCTATATTCACCCAGCCGATCTTTCAGGTGGACAGAAACAACGTGTTGCTATTGCAGCATTTCTGGCAATGCGTCCAAAAGTGCTCATTCTTGATGAGCCAACAAGCGATCTTGATCCAGTTGGGAAACGTGAAGTCATCGAAACAATCGCACGTCTACGACAAAATCACGATATGACGGTAGTGCTGGTTGAACAAGACCCAGAAATCCTCTCGACTTTTTGTGATCGTATCGCGTTACTGCACGAAGGTCGTGTCGAACTGGTAGCTTCTCCCTCTGACTTTTACGCAGAAAGGAAGCTTTTAGAGCAATGCGGTGCTTCGGCGAGCGAGTTGACGCGCATCTCCTGGGCCACCGGCTACACCTATCATTCGCGTCCGCCGTTGACACTTGAGGAAGCTGAGCAAGCCTTTGCGCCCTCCATTTCCTTGCGTCCCGCCGATAAAGTACTGCAAGAGCAAAACACACCTTCTCAAGAGGCTATAGTGCAGGCTGAGCATGTCCAATATACCTATGATGATGGAACGACAGCTTTACACGATATTAACTTTACGCTCTATCGTGGCGAAATGCTCGCGCTTTTAGGACCTAATGGAAGCGGCAAAACAACCTTTGCGAAGATACTGGCAGGAATATATCGTCTTTCATCGGGTCATATGCTCGTACGTGGACAAGACGCAGCATTGAAACGCGTACGCGCGCTCCTGCCACGTACAGTAAGTTATGTCTTCCAAAATCCCGATCATCAACTCTTCTGCCGTTCGGTGAGCGACGAGATTGAATACGGCCTGAAACATTTAGAAATGCCTGTTGAACAAAGGCAAAAAGTTCTCTCCACAACCTTGGAGGCTGTACACTTGACGGATGTTCGGAATGAAGACCCGCTTTTTCTTAGTAAAGGCCAGCGTCAACGGTTAGCAGTGGCGGCTGTCCTAGCGTTAGGGCCAGAAATTGTGATTGTGGATGAACCAACGACAGGACAAGACTATCGTTCGGTGACAGAAATAATGAACTTACTTTGCGAACTACAAAAACAGGGCAAGACCATCGTTATTATCACTCATGATATGACGCTTGTGGCGGAATACTGCCAGCGTGTAGTCGCTTTTCGCAATGGAAAGCTCTCCTTTACAGGTACTCCTGAGGAACTCTTCACGACACAAGAGGTGCTACAACGTACAGGTCTACGTCCTCCATCGACGGCTGCTCTTGTATCACGCTTTCGTACTCACGAGCCTGCTTTTCCAGCTTTCCTTACCATTAACCAATGGACAGAAGCTCTTGGCGCAAAGCAAGTTGTGCGTTAGCGTAATACGCGAAGTATTGTGTTTGTACATAAGGAAGGGCACAGCCACAGTGAGTCAGCAAATACTTACACGTTTTGCTACACATGCCGATATTCCAGAAGTCATTAACCTCATTGCTGCTCAAGCACAACGCCTTCATGCACTTGATCCTCGTCTTAAGCCCATACATTCGCATGAGCAGATCACGATGGTCCTTGAACAGCACTTCAGCACAGGAGAAAAGCCTGTTGTGGCTTTTAACGAGCAAGGACGGGTAAGGGGATATGTACAACCTTCGCTCTGGAAACTGCCACCAGAGAGTGAATTGCTTGCGTTCTTTACATCTATTAATGGTACAGCGTCTAGCTTAACACTTCCTCCTCCAAACGAGGAAGATACACATGCAGTTATGTCAGCATTGCTTGTTGCGCTTACTGACTACTGGCAAGCACAACATACAACTGGTGATGTATTGCGTTGGCCCAGTCGCGATTCTTGGCTTGAACCGTTATTGAAATCGCATAAATTCATGGTTGATAGCGATCTCGCATATCATCCCCCTCAACCACTTATTCCTGCTCGGCGATCTGCCTCACCACTTTTGCATACACGCTCAGCGCGACGTGATGATGAGGAAG
>CAZZVE010000157.1:0-12118 GCA_964657325.1 uncultured Ktedonobacterales bacterium | reverse complement strand
GCCCACCGTGTATAGTAGGGTAGCCCCGTGTGGGCGTCCGTGAGTATTATTACCATGTTATTTGGTTAATTCCATAAGCAGACCCGTACAGAGGTTTATTCTGTTCTAGCAACCATCCGAAGTTCCTGTATGGGTCTGCTTTAGCACACCCAAGTTTGTAGGTGCAAAGACTTATGCAGCAGTGCCGACTCTATGTTCCAGGAATAGCGAACGCGCCTCTGGCGATGGCTCCAACAAGGAGAAGATATTTCCGTAGGGGTCTGCAAATACAGCCTCTATACCATAGAGTTGCTTTGTAGGAGTGGTAATGAACACTACACCACGGGCCAGCAGTGTTTCATAGCTCTGACAACAATTATTGGTGTCAAACATCCAAGCAATACCATGACCGGTTCGTTCTTTCAGTTCTTTGAGATATGTGACACTGTGTAGCATTTCATCAGGTTTTGCCAGGGCAATCTCTGGCTTACGTTGGCCTTTAGGAGCAACTGTCACCCAGCGCATTCCAGGCCCATAGGTGACATCTATACGTTTCTCAAGACCAAGCTTCTCTGTGTAAAACTGTAGTGCCTCATCCTGATCGTTGACGAGGACCGAAACCATCGCTAGCGGCGTCTTTTTCTTCACGTTATCCACATCTCTCTATGTATCATTGCCGACAACACGTGCCTGATACAGAATACTCTATAGTATGACCAATTGCGTCCATACACGAAACACGCTTACATATTCTTTCTTTTTAACACTCCCTTATTATATAAAACATTTGTTCTAAAAGCAAGCATTTTAGCCCTATTTTCTTCATGTGATATGATTACTGCGCAGAGCAAAAGAGGAGTTAAACGACAGCACTACTTGGTGCAACACCGCTGCCTTGTGCTGAAGAACGGAGCAATCAACTATGGGTGAAATCTGGGCTGTACTAGAACGTGAACAGAGTAAATTGCACGAGCAAAGCGGTGAGTTACTGAGCGAAGCAGTAGCTATTGCTCGTCGGCAACAAGAGCACACGACTGTACATGCGGTGTTACTCACGGCTCCACGTGCTGAGTTACCTGAACTAACGCTGCTTTCGTCAACTGGTATAGATACACTTGACGTTGTAGAACATGCTCAACTGGAACACTACACGACCGAGGGCTACGTTAACGCATTAGCATGGCTTTTACATCAACGATCACCACTCCTGGTACTTACTCATGCAACACCAAATGGACGTGATTGTATGCCTCGTCTTGCGGCACAATTGCACCTTCCGTTTATTTCTGGTTGCCTCGGTTTCGACCTGCACGATGAAGCACTCTTCGCGCTCCGTTCAATGTATGAGGGACGCGTCTATGTTCAGACACGAACAGCATTATACGGGCATACAGCACTTGCGACCCTCATTCCTGGTGTTCGAGGTACACAGACAATAAAGTCAAAGCAAGACTCCTCTACACTGGAAGTCAGGCACTACATACCGGAGCTTGCACAACCAGACAGGCGCATACGACGTATCGCGTTACAGGCTCCATCAGCAGAAGAGGTTGAGTTGGATGCGGCAGAACGCATCGTGGCAGGTGGACGCGGAATTGGGCAAAGTGGCTTTGCCAGTATCGCAACTTTCGCCCACTCACTTGGGGCAGCGGTAGGTGCAACTCGTGTCGCAACTGATTTGGGTTGGATTGAACATGCTCGACAAATTGGCGCGACAGGAAAAATTGTGCGTCCTAAACTCTATATTGCGTGTGGCATTTCTGGTGCAGCCCAACATACAAGTGGCATGAGCGAGTCACAAACCGTGGTTGCGATCAATCCTGACCGTAGTGCGCCCATCTTTGCACTCGCCGATCTTGGGCTATTAGGGGACTCTAATCAAATACTGCCACTTGCCGCAACTCTTTTAGAAGAAACGAAGGAACTTTAAAATAATCTCCAACTCGTGGGCAAAAGATGCAGTACTCCGAATCAACGTTGCGATGCCACAAACTCCATCGCTTCTTTCGCCAGAGATAACGCTTCCTCTTCAGATGTTGGCTCTACAGTTATCCACTCCTTCATGAGTCGGCCATCGTGACGAGGATCAAAGCGTTCCCCTGCTCCTGAAGTAATAAGCGCATCCACCCGTAACTTTGGAAGTTTGACCACGAGTTTGCCTCGGACGAGCATGGCAAAGATTTTGTTATGTATTTTCAGCTCTGACGAGCCGAACTTCTTGCCATCTGACGGGGGAGTTACGTCTGGATTACTAAGGAGTTCCTCAACGATTTTTGCAAAACGCTCTTCTGGAGTGATGAGTGGATAACTCATAAAAGGGATGTTTCCTTTCTTTGTTGTGTTATATACTTCTTTTATGACTCTCTCCTGTACTACACCTCTTTTGATTGTGGCTTATACAGAGTACTGTGTGGATGAGAAAATATCAAGAGTTTTGGGCTGAGATTTTTTCAAAACTATGAAGACTGGTTACATTCAAGTGTTCAAGGTAGTATTGCAATTAGAAGATGATGTGCCATACAATGGAGGCAATACAGAGCATCCTCAACGATTTCTTAGTCCTTGTAAGGAGTAAAACATGAAAGCCGTACAATTTTCGCGCACTGGCGATCCTGATGTGCTGCAGGTACAAGAAGCACAAGACCCTACGCCCAACGCAACAGATGTGTTGATAGAGGTCAAAGCGACAACAGTGAACCGCCTTGATTTGTTTCAGCGCGATGGCAGCAGACCGATTCCTGGTTTGCCATTTACACCAGGGCTAGAGGCGGCAGGAGTAGTCATTTCCGATGCAAACGGGTTTTCCGCAGGTGAGCGTGTTCTTACAGCCCGTGCGACATCGGCAAAAGGTGGTGGTGGCTACGCTAGTAAAATCGCCGCGCCTGCGGCTGATCTTTCACGCATTCCTGATGGTGTAAGCTTTGAGCAAGCAGTTGCTATTGGTCTCGCTGGTTCAACTGCATGGTCAAGCTTATTTGATCATGGGCATCTGCAAAAGGGCGAAAAAGTCTTGATTTGGGCTGGTTCAAGTGGCGTTGGTTCACTTGCTATTCAGCTTGCCAAGCATACAGGAGCATGGGTTGCGACTACAGCAAGTAGCGATACACGCGCTGAAACGCTCCGCAAACTGGGTGCCGATCTTGTCATCGACCATCATAAGCAAGACGTAAGCAAGGTCTTACAAGAACACGGAGGCGTCAATCTTGTCGTCGAACTTGTCAGTTCGACATTGCAAACAAGCTTGGACGCTTGCGCCGCCGATGCTCGTATCATCTTAATTGGGAACTTAGGTGGACAGCAAGCTACTGTCAATACTCAGACATGGCGACTCAAACGCGTCTCTGTTATTGGTGGTGGTACGGCACATGCCTCTATTGAAAATGAGCAGAAGATGCTACAATTAGTCGCGGAGAAAGCACTAACTCCGCTTATCGCTAAAACGCTACCTGTTGAACAAGCGGCACAGGCGCATCAAATGCTAGCATCAGGCGAGCCACAAGGCAAAATTGTCCTGACCCATTCGTAATAGAAAAGAGAGAGAACTATGCAACGTTCAAGTACGGTTGGTACAGAACAAATTCTGTTTACAAGAGGTGTTCCCGCCGTCGAAGCCCTACCCACAAAATTGCTCAGTGAGTGTTTTCAGGCTGTGCTGGAAGCTCCTGATGGGTGGTCGGTCCTTCAATATGGACATAATGGAGGGTATCTACCACTACGGCAGTTGTTGAGTGAACAATATCATGTCTCGCCCGATTCGATTATTGTTGGTAACGGCTCACTCCATTTACAGGACATGCTTTCCGCACTTACAATTAAACAAGGCGATGTCGTTTTTGTCGAGCAACCAAGCTATGACCGCGCAATTAAGACCTTTCGTCGTCGTGGTGCCAAGGTAATTGGCATTCCCTTAGAGCATGACGGCATCAACATCGAGGTACTCGAGCAAGCGATAGCCAAACAGGTACCAGCCTTTCTCTACGTGATACCCGACTTCCAGAATCCTGCAGGTGTCACAACATCGGCACAAAAGCGGCAAGCGTTGGTAGACCTAGCCGAGCGTCATGGTTTCTGGCTTGTGGAGGATGTGCCCTATCGCACACTTCGTTACAAGGGTGAGCCAGCCCCATTGCTACGTGATTTGAATGCAGAGCACGTCCTGACCATCAGTTCTTACAGCAAACTCATCAGCCCAGCACTACGTGTTGGCTATCTGGTTGGACCAACTGATTTTGTCAAAAAGCTGACAAGACTTGCTGAGGATACTATTCTCGCACCCGTGTTACCAGCGCAGGCGGCTGTTGTCGAGTTTCACAAACGTGGCTACTTCACCTCGAACCTTGAAAATCTCAAGGAACTGTATGCTCCACGTTTGAATAGTATTGTTGCAGCATTAAAAAAGTATCTACCAGATGTGCCCTTCGCGGAGCCAGAAGGCGGCTTTTTCGTCAGTATCTACCTACCAGAGCAAACCGATAGCAGCATGCTTCTTGACCGTGCGAAGGCAGCAGGTCTAGCTCTGACCAATGGGCAAGACTTTTTTGCTGACACGCTTGAAGGAGAGGAGGATACGATGGGTAAACGCTTTGTACGTCTTCCCTTCTGTGCTCTTACACCAGAGCAGATTGAAGAAGGCGTACGCCGCTTGGCGACACTGCTATAAGAAAATAGTTTTGTAGGGACCAGCCTTAGCGCGTCCCTACAAAATGGTAGATTAAGGGACTATTATAGTTGGCCAAAAATGATGTCAGGGAAGGTGTATTGGCTAGCCCAATCTCGAAATGTCCAATGTTCAGGCCACCAACGCCAACCTTGATGTTGAAAGAACTCCCAGAGAATCACACGATCAAGCAACATATAAACGGGAAAGCGTTGGGCGAAACCTGGACGCAAGGGTTTGTGTTTCCGATACGCAGCGAAAAACTCTCCCGCTAACTGTGAGTCCTCGTTAAGATACTCGCCAATCTGACGTGATAGGTCTGCCTCACCATCGCCAAAATGACCTTCCATCAAGTCAAACACACCGCTAACCCGCCATAGCTTGTTGTACTTCGTGACAACAAGATTTCCCTCCTTGTAGTCTCGCATCAGAAAGCATGGCTCAAAAACCTCTTTCAGCGCGTCTTCGGCTTTGGCAATAAGTTGCTCTACCCAAGCAATATCCTTTGGAGTAGTCGCTGTTGCATTCCATCTCTGTGCATCAGTCAAACGAAGATGAATATGTTCCTTTACCGATTCAGTGTAAAGATTTAGCGTTTCCTCCTTATCTGTCAATTGAACATCGAACACAGCAGGAAAGGATTGTGCTCGTTCAAATGGCTCAACACTATGAGTAGCAGTGTTGTAACGACCAGCAATAGGCCATGTCAGGTCCTGCATCTCCGCAAGGTTCTCACCAAGTGCATAAGCAATTCCTCGTCTATCCGATGGTTCTAATTGCTTTACAACCTGAGAATCAGCTAGTTGGAGACCGGACATTCGTGACATGATAACAAAGCTCCATCCAAAGATATCTGTAGTAGCATCAACAAGATAGGGCCAGGGAACGGGAACAGAAGTGCGCTCGTGAAGTTGGTGCACAAAAAATTGCTCAGTAGGAAATTGCCACTCAAAGTGTGGTTGACCACGAAATACATATTCTCCTGTGGTACTGGACACAAAAACATTTTGCCCAAAGTTCCCAAAGGGAATGGCTTCTGCTTGAATGAATCTACCTAAGTTAAAACGATCAAGAGCAGCTTGAAATTGAGCGTCAGAGATTATTCCAAGACGATGTGAATACATTTTTTCTGTCATAGTGAGCATACTCCTTAAGTTATGAAGAGGTCTTTTCTCTCTTAGGCAAGAGGGAAGACGTGTCAATATGCAGAAGGGAACAAGCGAGGTTTTACGCGTTCACAGATATAGCCGCGCAATTCGCACTCGCGCTCGCCGCATCGCGCTCTAAGGATGAAGAGGAAGCTAATGAATAGTGAATGAGGAGTTTGACACATGATAAAAGTGCAGAGCGACGAGTTGTCCCAATCAACAGATTTACTTTTTCAAAAGTAGATAAGCTCTGCACTTGAATACTCCTGGTAGATGCAACTCATCGTGTATCTTTGTAAAGGATACTTATTCTGAACGTGACTGTCAAGAGGTTTGAGCGGATTTACGAAATCAAGTTCCAAAGTCAGCAATTAAACGCCGATATACCTCAAAGGCGGGCTTCGGTGTATAATCATCACGCATTAAGCCAAATTGATAAAAGAGTTCTGGCTTTGTGCTATCCGCATCACGTAGAGCATGATGTTCGTAGTGAGTTATATTAAAAACGGCTCGATGTTGGTAGATGGTGTTGACAATCGTTTCAAGCGTTATCGCTTGTCGTTCATATGACCGATCAGTTCCTGTAGGCCAACCATTCTCACCAACATGAATGGGTACAGATGGAGGAATACTTCCCGTCTTCAAATTGACTTCACGGTAGTGCTTGAGGACTACTTCAACTGATGCTCGGAGGTCGCCAGGTTCACCATCTGGTGCGAGACGACGAAATACATCAGGGAAAAAGTCTAAACCCACATAATCAAGGGCATTCAAGAATGATGGAGTTACAAGCGTAGCAATACGAGACCAAAAGGTATCATTAGGATCAAAACTCAATGCGGCATTAAAGCCAATTTGCACATTATATCCATGTCGTTGCACCTCCTCTTTAGCAACAAGTACGCCTCGAATGATCGCCTCGTAAATACGTGGGAAAGCACCATCACCCCCCATTGCTGCATCAGGATTATTTGGTTCCTCCGCAATTTGCAATACAGCAAGATATGGTCCGTATCTACGTATCGTGTCTCGTATAATCTCAAGCCAGCCCTCCACATCACCATTGGCATCACGATAACAAAGGACCAAATCTATCTTACGTCTATCAGTCATGTATGATTCGAGATTTAACGGAGTCAAGTTAGCTAGTCTACTTGCACCAACATACCACGCATAACCACGTACAAGAAATAAATGACTTGCCCCCTGAAGTTGGCTCAAAGCATTGTTGATACAAACGGGATTATCAGCGGGACCATGCAACATTCCCTCTCCATTTCCGGTTATACTTCCTGCATAAATACCGAATGTGAGTGGAATTTCTGTTCCTACATCAGTGAATTGCAGCGATTCTTTCACAAATTGCTGACTCTTTTGCATACATTAGCCTCCTATATACTATGTACTTTGCAGACGAATACTGTTACACAGTGACCTTCACGTACATAATTATATTGCACTCGCTTAAATTTTACAATGAGTTCAATATTTTAGTCAAGGCATATTATAAGCTATAATAGATGAGGAGAGGGAGGATAAACCCGAAATGAGAAGAGAAAACAAGCAAACGACAACGATACAAGGGCAAAACCACTCTTTAAGTTTAAGAGAACGGAAGAAAAAACAAACACGTGAGGTGATTGCCGACATAGCATTGAAATTGTTTATAGAGCGAGGCTTTGAAGCTGTAACCCTTGCTGAGATAGCAAATTCAGCCAACGTTTCCGTGAATACGATTTTTAACTACTTTCACACGAAGGAGGAATTATTCTTTGACCGACAAATGGATGTTGAGGATACCTGGAGTCGCATTGTGCGAGAGCGAGCTTCGGGCGAAACCATTGTTGCTGCTCTACGCCGTGACTTTCTTACGAGATTAGCAAAACGTGATCCATATTTAGGACTCAACGATGATTTCGTGACCTTTGCACGTATCATTCAAGCTAGTCAAACACTTCAATCATATGAATACAAAATTGGTGAACATGCAAGGGATACACTTGCACGTACTCTAGCAGATGAGATACATGCAAAACCCAGCGATATAAAACCACGCATTGTAGCAAGTATGATACACAGTATTTATAATGTATTACTTGCAGAAAGCCGACAACGATTGCTAGCAGGCGAACCTGCGGATGCAATATACGCTGAATTGTTCATTGCCGCTCAACAGGCATTTGACATCTTGGAAATGGGTATTGCAGGGTATAGAGCACTTCCAACAAATACAAATCTAGAATAATCTTGTATCGTTGACCGTAGTATCAACATTTCTATAAGCAGAGGTAATTTTATTTATCAAGCGAGAATGTTTACCCAGCAGGAAATGGAAGAAGGGTAGGAAGGTTCTTTGCATTGTTCATTAGCATACGATACCAACTATCTTCGTTACTCCTTTCATTTCCCAGGAACTCACAGCAATCCACAAAGCCTTATAAGCGAAGGAGGCAGCCAATTGTAGTGATTTAGCAACTCTCATTGACCCTCTCCATGCTATTTCTGAACATATAAAATCAATGCTACCAAATACTATCACACTGTAAAGTACTGTCAAGTAGATATTATAGCAGATAGTAATGGACAATCACAGATAACAATAACGGATACAAAACCTAAAAGCAAGGCTAAAACTAAGTATTAACTAGCAGCATTGACGCACACTTCCCAGGCCAGTTACAATACACAATAGTATCTTGGACACTGCAGTCCAAATAAGCAAAGGACGAAGGCTAGAGCACATGCAACAGTTTGATGCAATTGTGGTTGGGGCTGGCCCTGCTGGAAGTAGTGCAGCGTTAGCAATGGCGCGTGCAGGGTTACAGGTGGCATTGATTGAGCGCGGAGATTATCCAGGGGCAAAGAATGTCTCAGGTGCTGCCCTCTATGCACCAAATATTCTCGCGGACCTGCTACCCAATTATTGGGAAGAGGCACCCGTAGAACGCTATTTGACACGACGTGTCGTCACATTTCTCGGTCACGAAGCGGCGATGTCGCTTGACTTCCGCACAAAGACATTCAGTGAACCACCATATAATGGCTTCACGGTTTTACGTCCTAAGTTTGATCGCTGGCTGGCTTCAAAAGCGGAAGCGGCTGGTGCGTTACTTATCACTGCAACGGTTGTAGATGATCTTCTGTATAAAGGTGAGCAGGTTATTGGTGTACGTTGCCGACGTGAGAATGGCGACCTGTACGCGCCTATCGTGATCGCGGCGGATGGTGCCAATTCGTTTCTTGCTAAGAAGGCAGGATTACAAAAGGAATTTCATGCCAATGAGATGACGCTCGGAGTTAAAGAGGTGCTTCGTCTTGACGCTCATACGATTGAGGAACGCTTCAATCTAAACGGCGACGAGGGCATGACCAATGAATATGTAGGTGATGCATCGGGGAATGTGAAGGGCGGCGGCTTTCTCTATACGAACCGTGACACACTGTCAATCGGCGTGGTCGCACAGATCGCCTCGCTCGCGGAAAAGAAACAACGCGCTTATGCGTTACTCGACCAATTCAAACAACATCCCGCCGTTGCACCACTTGTACGCGATGCCGTCACGCTCGAATACTCGGCACATATGATTCCAGAAGGTGGTTGGGCGATGCTACCGAAGTTATCGCGTGCGGGCCTGTTGGTGATAGGTGATGCGGCTGGCTTTGTGTTCGCGGCAGGTCTGTTCTTAGAAGGCATGAATTTTGCGATTGCTTCTGGCTTAGCGGCAGCTGCAACTGCGCAACAAGCTCATGCTGATGCTGATTTCTCAGAGGCAAGTATGGCTGGTTATCGCAAACGCCTTGAGGCGAATTTTGTGTTAAAAGATATGAAAAGTTTTCGCCGTACACCTGATTTTGTAAATAACGAGCGTTTACAAAATGTCTACCCTGACCTCATCTGTAAAACAGCCGAAAATGTTTTTCGCTCAAACGGGCAACCGCGACGGAAAGTCGGGCGTGTTGTCTATGACACAATGAAGGGGAAAGTTCCTTTAATGACCCTGTTACGTGATGGTTGGGAAGCGGGACGCGCTTTACTATTCTAGCATTTGGGAGTTACAACTATGCAATCTGTTGATGAACGTTTAGAGCTTGTGCGCTTCAAAGTTGATAAGACAGCACATATTCGTCTCAACCGTGAGACATGCGTTGGCTGCGAAACAAACGCATGCGTCTATGTGTGTCCTGCTGGACTCTTTGAACTCCTTGGTGATGAGATGCACTTCTCATATGAGCATTGCCTTGAATGCGGAACATGCTATGTCGCATGTGATCGCAAAGCTATTGAGTGGGAATATCCGCGTGGCGGCTGGGGCGTGAGTTTTCGCGCTTCATAACCGTCTCTCCTACCAATTTTGTAAAGGGTGCAACGATGCATATATATGTGTGTGTGAAGCAAACACCAGACGGGGCTTCGGTCTACATCGACCCGATCACAGGTCAGGTGGATGTTGAACGTTTTGTTCAAATATTAAATCCCGCTGATGCATGCGCGATAGAGGCGGCTGTACGGCTCAAAGAGCAGGTTGGAGGCACTGTTACTCTCCTTACCCTCGGCCCACGCGATGCGGAGGGAGCATTGCGAGCGGGGCTTGCTCTCGGGGCTGACAAGGCAGTTCGTCTTTGGCATGATGACGCCACAGAATGGGGACCCTTTGCTGTTGCAACCGCGTTGGCAGGCTTTATCGACTATGCAGAGGTGGCGCCCGATATTATCGTATGTGGTGATACATCCAGCGATTGGTCTTCTGGCATTGTTGGTCCAGTACTTGCACAGCGTCTTGCTCTGCCACAGGTAACGGGTGTAGCCCAACTTCAGGTGGTACAAGAGCAGGTATCGACACACTTGCATGTCACACGAAAACTTGAGCACGGCTATCGAGAGATACTAGAGGCTGAAACACCATTGTTGCTCACTGTCACCGCTGACCTCAACGAACCACGTTATCCTTCACTACCTGCGCACCTTACTGCACTGAAAGCTCCTATTTCTGTTGTGAATCCTCAGGAGTTCATAAGTATGAGTGATGAAGATAACGACGAAATGACGCTCCTTGAAATGCACACGCCACGCCCACGTCCGCGCTATGTCACAGCTCCAAACAGTAAAGAGAGTGCATACCGACGTATTGGTGATATTGTTTCAGGCGGTGCAGCGAGTCGTAAAGCACGTCTGATTGAAGGTACACCACAAGAGCTAGCAGCAAGCTTAGTAGACTTTCTGAAAGCACGAGGCTTTGTATAAACACTTTTTCAACGAGAAAAGAAACCTATTTCTTTCTTCTTTGTTGAAACTTTTCTCTGACTTAAACAGTGTACATCCTTGGGCGCACACACTGTCCATCAATAAGATGTACAACTAAAGTTATAAGAAAGAGAGAAACCATGTTCTTTCACGTTCAAAAGCTTATCAATGAGATCATTCCTGATGAGCCAGATCCAGCGGCGGCGAACGCTCTCCAAGAAGGCTTGGGCGGGCAGTTCGGTGAAATGAGAACGATGATGCAGTACCTCTTCCAAAGCTTCAATTTCCGAGGAAAGGCCAAACCATTTCTCGATCTCATACAAGGTGTAGGTATTGAGGAAATCAGCCACGTCGAATTGATTGCCACAACCATTAATCATCTCCTCGACGGCTCTCCACGCTATCAAGGCAAAGATATGGGTGATGGCAAAGCCTCTACCCCACTTAACATAGCATTGGATCACGGCAATATTCATCACTACCTAGTTGGCGCACAGGGTGCGATGCCTGTTGATGCCGCTGGAAATCCTTGGTCAGGTTCGTATGTGTACAATAGTGGTAACTTAACACTCGACTTACTATACAACCTGATGCTAGAGGCGACAGGTCGTCTACAGAAGTGCCGCATCTACGAAATGACCGATAACAAAACAGCTCGCTCCACCGTTGCATACTTGATCGCGCGTGACGAAGCCCATGAAAAAGCGTTTGCTAAGGCGTTGGAAACGTTAGGTGTCAAGTGGGGCAATGTGTTACCTATTCCTAAATTTGATGCCTCGAAGTTTCCTGAGGTCAAAAAGCTGATGGACATGGGCATTAATAACCAACAGCATCACTGGCGTCTGGATGGCTCGGAGATGTCGCAGATATTCAAGGGTTCTTCCCCAGGTAACGACGGTGAATTGGTGACAACCGACAAACCTCCTGTAGGCGTGCCGATTATGCCAAGTCCTGAGCGTCCTGAAGAGTATGCACCTGGACTTACACCAGAAATCATGGAACTCGCAGAAAAAATGATGAAAATGTAACGAAGATGCTTGTTACAACAATACACGGAATACCTTCGAAGGTATTCCGTGTATTGTTGTAACA
>CAZZVE010000156.1:0-12127 GCA_964657325.1 uncultured Ktedonobacterales bacterium | reverse complement strand
TATAAGAGTTTGACATGGATGAGGCATGACAGGGGCAAGCCCTGTCACTACTATACTTTCCGCTATTGCCTGGCTTACTATGAAACTATATAGTAGTGACAGGGCTTGCCCCTGTCATGCCCTGCATCTATCTACAAAGCCAATTTACTGACCAGCAACGGCGGTCTGTTCTGCCTCAAAGCTTGCGAGAATTTCAGCGATTGAGGGACGATTAGGAAACTCAGTCACGATGCTCACATCACGATGTTTACGTGAGTTATGCCCGAATTTGACGTAGCCATCAATCAAGGCAAAAAGTGTATGGTCGCGACCCACGCCAACCCTCACTCCTGGCTTGATCTTCGTCCCGCGCTGCCGCACAATAATGCTACCAGCAGAGACAAGCTCGCCATCATATTTTTTCACACCAAGCATTTTGGGGTTGCTATCTCGTCCATTACGAGAGCTACCCATACCTTTTTTATGTGCCATGACGTTTTATACCTCTGTATTGCTTTCAGTACCCTCATCTGACGAGGTACGACGGCGACGTGTGCGTGCCTCGGTTTCGGAGGTCTCATCTACAGGTGCAAGAGTGTCAGCGTCTGCGCTCGTTGCCACACCCTCATCTGCTGCAACAACTTTCGCCTGAGGAGCCTCGCCCGTTATCAGACTTTTACCATCAGCTACAATATCGTCGATGCTCAGGAGGGTTAATTCCTGACGATGACCCTTGCGATGACGAATACGCTTTTTAGGTTTGTATCGGAAAACGATCAATTTTTCTCCGCGTGCCTGTTTGACCGCAGTTGCCACAACCGACGCGTTCGCCACAAATGGTGTACCTACCATTGCACGTTCAGCATCAGAAATCAGTAACACTTCGTCAAACAAGACCTGCGCTCCATCTTCGACAGCGAGTCGATTGACTTCGAGCGTCTGGCCCACAGAAACCTTGTATTGTCTTCCACCACTTTTAATTACCGCGAACATGATTCTCTCCTTATATTTTCCCGCCCCACTCCCCCTTTGCATAGCACCAGGGGATACGTGGGAGGCATAGGTGGAGAGCCATCCAGCACAGTTCCATGTCCTGATTGCTTACATATCTCAGCTATCAACTACATCGTAAAAGACGAATTGAACCGAGTTTCGTGCTTCGCCTTGTGGCGTAAGGGGTTTTGCCTACGTACAAAAAAACAGCCGTAGGCATACGGTAGCAACGCTATGATAACAGGATAGCAGACGTGTGTCAAGTGTAAGAACGCTGTGCTTCGCGGATGAAGCGATAGGGATAAATGTCCTCTACCATACTGGCCTCAGAGAGCTTGTGTACCTGCTCTTCACTCAATGCCCAATCGACGGCACCAAGATTGTCGTTAAGTTGTTCTAGTGAACGGGCACCAAGAATAGGAGCCGTTATACCAGGAGTGCGCAGTAACCAATTGAGCGCGATTTGAGCGTAAGATTTCCCGGTCTCTTTAGCAATTGCATCTATTTCGTCGATAAGGTGCCAATTTTGCTCGGTTGCACGTCGTTGCCAATGCTCTTCCAGACGCTCACCAGCTTGAGCGATACGCGTCCCTTCTGGCGGTTGCTCTCCTTTTTTATATTTTCCAGAGAGGAAACCGCCACCAAGCGGACTCCAAGGGAGAACGGCGATGTTTTCTTCACGGCACAAGGGCAATATTTCGTAGTCGAGGTGACGCTCAACAAGCGAGTATTGCGGTTGCAGTGAGATAATACGCTCAAAACCATGTGTGCGACTTACATGAAGTGCTTTCATGATTTGCCACGCCGTAAAGTTTGAGACACCGATATAACGTACCTTCCCCTGATGCACAAGGTCGGAGAAAGCAGAAAGTGTTTCCTCCAGCGGTGTGACTGCATCCCAGCAATGCGCTTGATAGAGGTCAATATAGTCGGTACCGAGTCGTCGCAAGCTTGCTTCACAGCCCTCGATAATATGTTTGCGCGACAAGCCAACATCGTTTGGCCCCTTCCCCATAGGAAAGCGTACCTTCGTTGCTAGTATAAGCTTATCACGTATGTCTCGGATGGCACGTCCTGTAATCTCCTCGGAGATACCTTGCGTATACACGTCTGCTGTATCAAGAAAATTACCACCTACGTCTATAAAACGCGAAATGATGGCTTTGGATTGTTCTTCATCCGCCTCTTTCCCAAAGGTCATACAGCCCAGACATAACTCAGAAACCATTGTGCCTGTCGCCCCTAAGCGTCGCATTTGCATCGTGTAGTGTCCTCTCCTTAAGTTACACATTTCCTGTAATGGACACGTCTGAAATTGTATTTTCGTTCCTACATTTCACAGTATTTCTTCCCACTTCTTGCCTTCACACATACCCTTAGTACATAAGAGAGCTTTATGCTTACATTCATAATCCGTATATATGGCTA
Organism: uncultured Ktedonobacterales bacterium; assembly: GCA_964657325.1. Classification (GTDB taxonomy): domain Bacteria; phylum Chloroflexota; class Ktedonobacteria; order Ktedonobacterales; family Ktedonobacteraceae; genus JBBQVS01. The sequence goes on along the minus strand of CAZZVE010000156.1, from coordinate 9,727 downwards.
CTTTGTTACGTAACCATATGCAGACCGTTGAGTATGCAGGGGAAGCAAATATGTAATTAGGAGAGAAGCAAATATTTATGAATCGACATTCACCATTCTTTGTAAAACGAAACCCTAGTGTTCCTCTACGCCTTAGCCTTACGCTCATTGCTATTGTTATGAGCGCAGTGGTGGCCTTTGTTCTGCTCACCGGAGTGCTCAACCCTGTCAAAGCGGCAGCAAGTTACCATGAAATTACCTTGCCCTCCGCGTATCCTTGGGGCGTTTCAACTGATACAAAGGGAAATGCATGGGTAGCAGAGCCTAGGTGTGATCCACATCCATTTGTTTGTAGTGCTGCCAGCACGGGAAGTATTGCTTTAGTGAACCGTACCTCGTTCAGTGTCACCACGAATTTCACAGAGCCATCAGGAAGAGGATTTTCTAGTCCCTTCTTCGCAATTGCTGATACATTTAGTAATATCTGGTTCGCAGAGCCAAATTCAAATGCGATTGGTGAACTCATACCGAACCAGAACAATCCCGCAGCCTCTACCTGGAAACAGTGGAGCGTTCCAACATACAATGCAGCTCCATTTCAGGTTGCCTTTGACTCGCGCGGCCTTCTCTGGTTTACAGAACCTCAGGCAAATCAGATCGGGTCATTCAATACGACGACGCACGCATTCACTGAGACCAAGACACCAAGTGCCCAAAGTACTCCTTACGGAATTACAGGACCTGATGCCAATGGCGCAATGTGGTTTACTGAAAATAATGCTGCAGTAGCACGCGTTGCTAGCTTTGTGCCTCCTACCGGGAAGCTCAAAAAAATAGTAATCAATGAGTACCGTATAGTCAATCCAAGCTCTGGCACAACTGTACACCTCATTACGCTTGACCATAAAGGTCATGCATGGTGGAGTGAGGGCTTTGATGGGAGAATTGGAAGCATTACTATCAGTCAGGCAGTAAAGGGAACTTCCAACGGAGTTCATGAGTATACCACTCCAGGGTGTAGCGGTTGTAACGCTCATGTCTCTGGCGTAGCTGTTGATAATGCAGGTGTTGTCTGGTATGACGACTCGTTAAGAAACGTGGTTGGCTCTTATAATCCTGCCACTAACAGTTTCTCAACACCGATTTCCATTAAAAATGGAGGTCATCCACACGATGGCTTGACAGTAGCGAGTGACAATACAGTCTTCTTTGTCGAAGAGTTTGGACAGAAACTCGGTCAGATACCGCAAGTCAATGCGAACCACCACAAGAAGTAAGTTTCTCAAGGTGTATGCTCCAATAAAAATACCACTCAACCATTTGTGTTGAGTGGTATTTTTATTGGAGCATACACCTTGACCTCATATCCTTTAATTGCTTTTTGCTATTGAAAGCACAACGTTTGTCTTGGAGTTACATGTATACCATATCAAAACAACAGAAGAAAAGCGTGCTATGATTATGTCCGACAGATGTTTGTTAAAGGAGTAAGTGTGTAATGGAACAGCGACTACTAGGCAAGACAGGCTTACAGGTACCAGTTGTGGGTATGGGAACGTGGCGTACATTTGATGTGCGCGGCAACGATGCAAAGAGAAATACGCAAAATATTGTAGATACTGCCCTTACATCAGGCGCAAACTTCCTAGATTCTTCGCCGATGTATGGTGCGGCAGAGCAGGTATTGGGCGAGGCACTACAAGGGCGACGCGATAAGGCACTGATTGCGACAAAGGTATGGACATCAACACGTAGCGAAGCGCAAGCGCAGATTAAGCGTGCGCTCTCGCTCTTTAACAATAGAATTGATCTGTACCAAATCCATAATCTGGTCAACTGGCTAGAGCATCTGGCACTGCTAGAACGGTTACGCGACGAGGGTAAGATTCATGCTATTGGTGCCACTCACTACAGCAGTTCAGCCTTCAAAGAGTTGCGGCAAGTGATGAAGACGGGTCGCATTACCGCAATTCAGATACCATACAATCCACTACAACGCGAGGTTGAGCGCGACATTTTACCACTCGCTGCCGATCTTGGCCTAGGCGTCGTGGTTATGCGGCCCTTCGCAGAAGGTGGCCTGATGCGTCGCAGTCCTTCTCAGGCGGAACTTGAACCTCTGAAACCGTTTGGTGTAACAACGTGGGGACAGGCATTGCTCAAATGGGTTTTAAGCGATACACGCTGTCATGTCGCTATTCCAGCGACAACGCGCCCCGACCGCGTAAGCGAGAACGCGCTTGCAGGAAATACTCCCTGGTTTGGTCCAGAAGAGCGGGCATTAGTAGCGAAGTTAGCGGGCGTTTAGGTAGCTAACAAAATAAAATGGGGCGGCAGGAGAAATCCTACCACCCCATTAATCTAATTCATTTTGCTAGACACTGTAAGCAATAAAGCCTGCACAAGCACACAACAAAAGCTTGTGCTCGTGCTACTACGGTGTCGGCATTCCACCTGTAACAGTGAGCGTTTCGCCAATGACAAAACTTGACTCTGCGCTGGCTAGAAACACATATGCAGGTGCTAGCTCGGCAGGCTGACCAGGACGACCTAGCGGTGTCTGTTCTCCAAACTGTGCCAACTTCTCGGTTGGCTGACCACCACTCACCTGTAGCGGAGTCCACACTGGACCAGGAGCCACCACATTGACCCGAATACCTTTGCTCGCCACTTGTCCCGCGAGTGCCTTGCTGAAAGTGTTGATCGCGGCTTTAGTGGTCGCGTAGTCTAGTAGGATTGGAGATGGCTTATATGCCTCTACTGAAGAGGTATTGATAATGGTGCTGCCAGCTGACATATGTTGTAGTGCCGCCTTACACATCCAGAAAAGCGCGTACACGTTCGTCTTGAACGTTTCGTCGAACTGCTCCGTGGTAAGATCAGCGATATCGGAAACTTCCTGCTGCTTACCAGCAACATTGACGAGGATGTCCAAGCCGCCTAATTGCTGTACGGCATTCGCCACCAGCTGCTGACAATATGCTTCGTCCTTTAAGTCGCCAGGCATGGCAACCACCTTCCTGCCCGCCTCCTGAATCAACTGCACAACCTCTTTTGCGTCAGCCTCCTCAGAGGGCATGTAGGACATGACAACATCAGCACCTTCACGGGCAAATGCAATAGCAACAGCGCGCCCAATACCACTATCGGCACCAGTAATAATTGCTTTGCGTCCAGTGAGGCGACCGCTGCCACGATAGCTCTGCTCACCAGCATCAGGCTTAACAGGCATGTTCTGCTCTAACCCTGGTCCCTGTTGATGTTGCTGAAACTCCTGGCTCGACTTTGGATACTGCTTTGTTGGGTCTTGTAACATCAAAGGTATCAACTTATCCAATGGCAACGTGCTGATAAGCATCTCGCGGTATGCTTTCCAGGTCCTGCCACTCCAACTAAAGTATAGGAGTTCTTGTAGATACACACATGATAGTACTTCACGTTTCATACGTTAAAAAAGTGTGTAGTATTCGCTAGTATAATATACATTGGGTAGTTATGTGGAAGGGGATGGCATCGCAATGGCAACGATACAAGATAAGAGAAAAACACCGCAAGAGAATTTGATCGGCAAGACGCTATGCAATGATGAATATTATATTCATCGTGTGATTGGTCATGGTGGTATGGGCAAAGTATATCTTGCGGCCCACACCGAGCTAACAGTACCAGTAGCACTAAAGCAGGCACGCGCCGATCAACCGTTACCAGAAAGCGTTGCTGCTGAGTTAGATGCACTCTTACAAGGAGACTCCCCCTCAAATGCAGCCTTGCTACAGGATACGGTAAGTAGTGGAGGTGTGCATACAGACCGTTTTTTGCGGGAAGCTCTTTTTCTGGCACGCCTGCATCATCCTGCGCTGCCTTCGCTCTACGACTATTTCTTCGAGGATGGCTATTGGTATATGGTCATGGACTATATACCAGGCCCAACTCTTACCCAATATTTACGTCAACAGGGACCATTGCCACCACTAGAGGCACTTAATTACGCAATACAACTATGTGATGTCTTTGATTATCTACATAAACAAACACCACCAATTATTTACCGCGACCTGAAACCCTCCAACATTCTTGTTACCCCAGAGGGTACTTTGATGCTGGTGGATTTCGGCATCGCACGCTATTTCAAAGAAGGTCAGAGCAACGACACCACCGATTTTGGCTCCCCTGGCTATGCTTCCCCTGAACAGTATCAGGCAGAAGGACAGACGGACGGACGTTCAGACCTGTTCAGTCTCGGTATTTTACTGTACGAAATGCTAAGCGGACAACGTCCAAATGCGTCTAACGGAACAGCATCAACAGATGTTTCGCGCAAAGGGATACCACCAATATCAGCAGTTTTAAGCGGCCTTATTACACTTTCCACACGAACCGAGCCAATGTACCGTTTCCAGTCCGCGCACACCTTCTTTCTTGCTTTAGAACGCGCCTACACGCTTGAGGAGCAACATATCTATGAGCAGCGTGTCATGTTGGAACAAGCAATGGATTCGTTAACTGAGGACGATACAACGATTCCATTATCAAATACCCACGAGAGACACAGTGAACTGGCCCCTACAACTAGTGAAGAGCAGCAAGAAGAGAGTTCATCAGTAGCTGAAGTACCTCTTGTCAATGCACTTGATCCAGTGCAGAGACAAAAGATACGTGAAGTGCTACAGCAAATGCGACACGAGCGTCGAGAGGATGCGGAACTAGAAACCGAACTCGCCACCGTCGATGAGAAACTGGGATTACGCGCATCAATGGAACTCTCACAATTCACGCTTCCTACTGTATTAGATTCGGATGCAGATGTAGAGGTGACGCAACCGCGACAACCATTTCGCTTTCCTGCACGGCGTATTATTCGTACAAGTTTTGTCATCGTGCTTGTACTCTGCCTCCTGCTAGCATCGCTCCTCGTAGTCGTTCGTACTATTCGCCATGTGCCGCTTCTTTCACAAGCACCACATATAGTAACTAGCGTGTCTCCTCATACTCCTCCATCCCTAACGACTCCTAGCCCTGTTACAACGAACAGCTCATGGCAACGTTTGCCCTCGCTACCATCCGTGCAGGCCGACAACACCGGTGCATATGTGCAGGTACAGGGGCGTTCATACATTTATGTCAATGGTGGATATCGCGGGGCAAAGGCGTCACCCCACTACGACCGTCACCTCTACCGCTATGATATTGCTGCGGCGCAATGGGAGACATCCGCAAACACACAATTTCCTGGTATGGTCAATAATGCTGTCGCAGTTGATTCATCTAATCATCTGTTTTATACCGTTGGCTATTCTACGACTGCCTACGCAGTGACTTCCCTGCTCTATATGTATTCGCCCACAAGTGATACGGTTCAGAAAATTGTACCACCATCACAGGTAACGCTTGGCTTTGGTGATAGTATAACGGCGGACACACATGGGCACCTCTACATCACACAGGGATTTACACAAAGTGGGAATAGTCAACAAGCGGGAACGGGCTGGTATCGTTACGATATTGCGACAGGCCAATGGCACGTCCTGGCACCACTACCGATAGGATTGGGCTACGTGATACTCGCTACCGAGAGTAATACAAGTATCGTCCTCATAGGTGGAGCAACCGATGCAGGACAACATGAACAAACAAACACCATATATACCTACAACACTAGCTCAGATACATGGCAACAAGTTTCTACAAACGCACCGCTCGCGCTTAGTGGGACTGCCAGTTGTATCGTCCGACCTGGACAGCTTGCGATTATCGGTGGTTACGATGACACACACAATAAGGGACTCGATACAGCATGGCTCGTCGATATACATACCATGAAATGGACACCACTAGCGCAACTTCCTACAGGGAGCTCTGTCCTGGGCGCAGCCGCCAGTGACGGGCAAGGCCATGTGTTTTTAGTAAGAGGTGCAAGTGATCCCAGCCAACCGACGGCTGATTTCTGGGAATTGACGGTTCGGTAGGGACCGATGTATCACGTCCTTGTCGGCAGTCGAGATGCCAGAAGGACGTGATGATGTGTTTCAACTAAATAATCGGTTCCTACGGACGTATCACACCTTGAATCAACGGTTCCACGTCTACAGGCTCTTCACTCCATTGATAACAAGCGAGGAGTGTTTTCTGAATAGCTTCGGCCTCTTGCTCTGTACGGGCATGTATCGCGATGAGTGGTTCGCCCTGACGCACGTAATCTCCTACCTTCGCCTGTAAGACAAAACCAGTGCGATGGTCGATGTCGTCACCTTTTTTGAAGCGTCCCGCGCCAAGATGCATACTGGCAAGGCCGATCTGCTCTGAATGAATGCTCGCAATATAACCACTGCACGCACTTGTCAACATTTGTTGTACAGGTGCCTGTGGAAGACGTTGTGGTTGCTCTATCTGCCGTGCATCACCCCCCTGAGCCGCAATGACCTCGGCAAGTTTTGCCACAGCCGCTCCTGAATGAATGGCACGTTGCACTATCACATCCGCCTCCGAAAAACTGTCTGTCTTGCCTGTCATCAGTAGAAGTTCGGCTACTTCATGATAGCATAAGTCAGCTATATCTTGCGGTCCCTCACCATGTAGAATGGCGATGGCCTCTTGTAGCTCTAACGCATTGCCAACTGCACGTCCTAACGGTTGTTCCATCAATGTAATCGCAGCAATAGTATGCATATTGGCAGCACGTCCGATGTTCACCATCGCCTCCGCGAGTTCGCGCGCCTGAGCGATGGTTTTCATAAAGGCACCTGTGCCAACTTTTACATCCAGCAGTAAATGCGATGCGCCGATAGCAAGTTTTTTGCTCATGATACTCGCAGCGATCAAGGGGATGCTTTCAATTGTGCCAGTGACATCACGTAAGCCGTACATTTTACCATCGGCGGGCGCGAGTTCGGCTGATTGACCAGCAATGACGATAGAATGCTGTTGGAGAATACGCACGAATTCTTGACGTGAGAGTTGAGAACGAAAACCTGTTACCGACTCTAGCTTATCAACCGTTCCACCCGTATGTCCTAACCCACGTCCAGTCATCTTACCTACAGCGACACCGCAAGCAGCGACGAGAGGTGCAACGGCGAGCGTCACCTTGTCACCAACACCACCTGTGCTATGTTTGTCTACAACGGGCGAAACAATATCGCGAACATGTAGTTCTTCGCCTGAACGCATCATAGCAAGCGTCAAATCACTCGTCTCGCGGGTAGACATGCCACGCCAGTAGATCGCCATCAACAATGCGGACATTTGATAATCAGGAATTTCGTCGTGAGTATAAGCAGAAACAAACTCATCGATTTCTTCTGTCGTCAACGCAGCACCATCGCGCTTACGCCGAAGAATTTCTACCACTTGCATAAACTATTTCTCTTCCAATAAGACACGTACCGAGTCACTTTCAAAGCCATTGCCCGTTTCGATTTGATAACGGTTAAGCACCTGGCTACCGAGGCGTACATTTCGATCAAACTGTAGTTGCCCATTCGTAAACGCGTAGGGAGTTCTATCTTGCTCTAAAACACCTTGCACGATGATGGTATCAAATGCCTCTAGTTGTTTTTGCTCGTGAAACGCTTTCAGTAAGGTCGCGACCTGTTGCCATGCTGTACAACGACGATAGACAATACGAATAATTCTTTTGCGTCCAACAGCAATGCCTTCGTCGGCTAACGTATAGGGCACAGCCTCTACCTCTAACTCCCTAAGTTGCTCCATCGTTCGTGGCGGAAAATGTACAGGAGGTTCTATAACTTGTTCCGGTTGGGGAGCTTGCGGTATAGGAACAGGCATACGAGGAGGTTGCTGTACAGCAGGAGTTTGGCGTGGAACAGTGGGGGGTTGTGGAGGTTGCGGATGTGGTGAATTGGGCCTCGCCCCTTGTGTTGTTGGCTTAGGACGTGATGCAGGCAAAAATGGCGATTGTTGTGGTTGCTGTGTTTGTCCCGGTTGTTGCCATGTTTGTTGTACAGGAACAAGATCACGCCCACACTGAGCACAAAAACTTGCTCGTTCACCATTCAAACCACCACAATAAGGACAACGCATCGCTGTACCCTCCGTTCTTTTCATCACGCTTGTTTGACGATAGCTTCGACGAGGTGCGCGTTGGTGTTCGTCTTTTCAAATAAACGTACAACTTGCTCGGCTCCATCACGGCGAGGAAGATCAGCCATACGGCGCCGCACAATCGACATGGCATGCAGTTCATCAGGTGAAAGCAGACGTTCTTCCTGACGCGTACTCGATGCCATCAGGTCAATCGCGGGAAAAATACGGCGTTCTGCCAATTCACGCGAAAGGCGAACTTCCAGGTTGCCCGTACTCTTAAATTCTTCGTAGACTACCTCGTCAAGACGGCTTCCGGTTTCAACGAGACAACTTGCGATAATCGTCAGGCTTCCACCCTCTTCAAGTGTACGCGCACAACCGAAGACGCGACGACCGATTTCTAATGCCTGAGCATCGACACCACCGGACATAGTACGCCCACCACTACGCGGGTTGCTCCACATATCGCTATTGAGGTTATGGGCACGAGCAAGGCGTGTGAGCGAGTCCAGTAGTATAATTACGTCGCGTCCCTGCTCGACCTGTCGTTTCGCATCCTGTAACGCTTGCTCCACGATACGCCCATGCTTGCCTGATGCCTGATCGAAGCTTGATGCATAGAGCTTGACATTGGGTCCCTGCACTTCTGTACGCCACTCCGTCACCTCTTCTGGTCGTTCATCGACAAGACACAAAAAGAGGCTGGCTTGTGGATAGTTCTTGATAATAGCGGCGGCAAGTTGACGTAAAATAGTCGTTTTGCCAGCCTGTGGTGGTGCGACAATGAGGGCACGTTGTCCAAAGCCAATCGGGACGAACAGGTCCATCAAACGTGGCGCAATCGGAGTTGCCCCTGTCTCCAACGTAATACGTTTGTGTGGGTAAATTGGTGTTAGTTTCTCAAAAGGGGTTCGTGTTGATGCCACTCTTCGTCCCTCGTTCCCTTTGCGTGGTGGTTATAGTGTGTGCTTTACGAACATGTCATTGTTACTGTACCACACGAGGTCAAACTTCTTTCAATATGTCATTAATCACAGGATCAACCTTGTTGCAAAACTCTTCCCAACCACCTTGGTTATTTAAAATCCAAATGTTGCTTATATCTTTTTGAGAAGGAAATTTTTGTTTTCCATAATGACGATTGAGTGCAGCGACTGAAATAGGATGATTATCGAGGTCTGCTTGAGAGACTGCACGTTCACGCGTACGCGTGATGCAGACAGGAATATCTGTGTCGATACAAATACAGTAAGCACCTTTTACAACGTTTTTTGAAAATAGCTTCATTGCTTGAGTATAATTACTACGGGCAAACTCTATTACAACAATCTCATTCTGGAGTTTTAGCTTTAAATGCCCTTTGACGTTCTTATTCAACTGCTTTAAAGCATCTTTAAAAGCAGCATCGTCATTAACAATAAACCCCTTTCCATCAGGGGCAATTCGATTATCACCAGATTTAAGCATTTGCTCTAAAATAGGATGGTCATTGAAACGATGTAGTACCCATCCTTTTGTTTTCAATGATATCTCTTCAAAATGTTTAGCTGTAGTTGACTTTCCGCTTCCAGGTCGCCCCAATAAAAATATCTTTATGGTCATATATCTGTCCATCAACAATAGAATGAGGCACCACAAGGTATGTAAATACAAAAAAGTCAATCTTATGTATTATAACATATCTTATTGCGTTAGTATGAAGATA
>CAZZVE010000155.1:3502-12247 GCA_964657325.1 uncultured Ktedonobacterales bacterium | reverse complement strand
GCAGGTTTGTTGCGTTTACGTCAAATTGGCTATGTAGGCATACACCTGTTCTCGATGCGTTGCGTCGAGAACAGGTGTATGCCTACATTCCTTATTTTATTCTTGCTTCAAGTGCGCCAAGTTGCTCTTTGAGTTTGCGGTTCTCTTCGCGCATCTCGTCGAGATCCTTCCGCAAGCCCTTGAATTGTTCATCATCTTTATCGCTAGAATGAAGGGCGTATGCAGAGAGACGCATCTGCCGTTGTGCTGGCGGATCAAGCTCACGGCTAGCAACGCGCTCTAACGGCTCAATAGCACGTTTATCGTTAAACGTTGCCAGGGCCATGCCCGCGACCGTACGGACTGGTGCCCATGTATCATGCTCTAGCGCGTCACAAAGTGCAGTCACCGCACGTTGACGTGCATCCTCATTGTACTCTATACGGTTACGCCCAACCGCCCATAGACCGTTAGCGGCAGCAACGCGTAGTGTTGGATAGCTCTGTGGGTCACGAAGATAGCCTGCTATGATATCTACCACTCGATTGTCGCCTGAAGCAGCAAGACCAGCAAAGATACCACGTTGCACAGTATAGAGCCACGACGGACGCTGAATCAGTTCCGTCAAGAATGGCACATTTCCCTCTGTACGCGTCTTGCCCAGAGCAGACGCGGCAGCGGTCTCCACGCGATAGCTCACATCACCATTATCAAGTACGGTGTGCAATGCTTGTGCAGAACGTTGCGCTAATTCTGCGCGTTGCGGTGCCTGGAATGTGCCAAGCGCATCGACAATGGCGGCACGTACACGCGAAAACTGTGTTGGGTCAAGTTGTTCAAGAGCCTCTATGAGTATCGTTTGTGCCTTTTCGCTCGCTATCGTACCAAGTGCTGACGCGGCACTGCTTGCTACATTCCAGAAAGAATCGTTGTACAAAGCAGTTTTGAGAGCCGCAATACTCTCATCATCACCCTTCGCTCCTAATGATTGCGCTGCGTCACTTCGTCCAAGCGTGTCGGGATCGTGAACAAGCTGATAGAGCAACATTTTTGTTGAACGCTCAAAACTAAGGGTTTTCAACAACCAGCCTTCGGGATCAAAACGCACCATTAGTGGTTCACGCGCTAATGGCACATAAAAACTTTGCTCGATCTGACCATCTTCGCCAATCATGACACGTAAGGGCACAGTTATCGTCTCTTTTGTATGTTCATCTTTCGCGGCTTCATCGGAGGTTGGTACAGTAAAGTCGAGGTCGATAGGAGTCACAAAGCAAGGTGTGAGTTCGTCAACCTTCTGTGTCTGCTTAATTTTGATTTTTGCTAGTTTGCTCTCGCCATCCCATGAGTAGTTCACAGTAAACTCAGGATAGCCACCACTGTAGACCCACTGCTGGAAATAGTGCGCAAGACTACGACCTGTTGACTCCTCAAAAGTACGTTCGAGGTCTGCCGTGATAACCTCTTTTTCACGATAGCGTTCAAGATACGTTTTAATCGCACGTTTGAACGCAGCATCGCCGAGTTGATGACGCAGCATATGCAACACCCAAGCACCCTTGCCATACATATGTGCGTCGAATAGCTCAAAACCATCGCTGTGAAAGACATGATACACGATTGGGCGACGGTAGTGCTTATCCTCACTCATATACCACTCTTTCACATCAGCCATTGACTGCTTGAACATATTCCGCCCAAGATCATGCTCGTTCCACATGATCTCGAAATACGTTGCGAATCCTTCATTAAGCCAGCCATTCGACCAATCGCGGCATGTTACGAGATCACCAAACCACTGGTGTGCAAGTTCATGAGCGACAACAGGCACAAGCGTATCATTGTCAAATGCAGCTTTTTTGTCCATTAACAGCGTGAAGCTATGCGTAGTAGCGGTAGTATGTTCCATCGCCCCTGTATAAATCTCGACAACGGTTTGTGCATATTTGTCGTAGGGATATTCGACGCCCGTGAAATCCGAGAAGAACTGCATCATCTGCGGCGTCTTGCCCATCAAGAGAGGCGCATCATTCTTGCGGTCTTTACGAACATAATAGGTGACAGGCTTCCCATTATAACTATCCTCAAGCACGGCAAAATCGCTTACAACAAGCGAGAGCAGATAGACGGCATGCGGAATATCATGTAACCAATGATGCGTTTTCGTCGCGCCATTGTCAGTCACGTCTAACAGATTACCATTCGAGACGGTCAGAAACTGCGAGGGCACGGTGACAATAATCTCTGTAGTGGCGCGATCATTTGGCGCATCATGACAGGGAAACCAGTAGCTATGATAGGTTGGTTGTCCAAAAGACCACGCTTGTACAGGACGTGTTGGGTCTTCCGGTGCGGGTTTAATGAAGTGCAGACCAGTTCGTGGTTTGGCATGGTAAGCTACTGCGATGGTAAAGACTTCATTGTTGAAATAGATGCGGTCCAGCGTCACCATTAACTTTTTGTCAGTAGTTGTGTAGGGTACAGTTTTGCCATCTATCGTCACCTGCTCAACCACAAGTTCAACGGCATCAAAGGTGATCGTTTTGATCTCTTCATAAAGGACAGCAAACGTGGTATATGCAGTCCCACTCACCGTTTCCTGCTCAAAGTCGAGCGCGACAACAAGCTTGACATGGCGTACATCGGCAGGGCGATCAGGCGCGTAGTGGAGCGCGTCATCAGGTAATTCAAACGAACGCGCATGTGGAACGGGTATTCCCCTTGTGTCATTCAAAGAAAAAAGGCTATAGCCATCCCCATTGTCTATAGCAGAAATACGATTACAACTAGGCATGTGGCACCTCCTAAAATAGTGTGGATATGGATATCTAATCACTGTGGGAAGCAATATACAAGGGTCATAAGAATATTGTAGGTGAATATAATAGTAGCTAAACTGTTCAAATTGCGATAATATACAGTATTATAAACCAAAAGATAAAAGCTTTCCCTACCGATTATGTTGAAAGAGTGTCTCCATGTACAACATATCAGCATTTTGCTTTGTAGAAGAAACAGAAAAATTTGACATAAATGAGGAGGGCTTAATAGCACGAATACCCTCGAACACTGCCAATATACAATATTTGTTTGACCTCCTGACCCAAGAACTCCATTTCCCCTACTTTGGCAGAAACTGGGATGCATTGAATGATCTGCTGAACGATCTGTGGTGGATTGTTCAAAAGAAGATTATTTTGATTCATGATGATCTTCCACTTAAACAAGATGCAAAGAATTTCCGAATATATCTTGAAATTCTTCTTGAAGCTATAAATACCTGGAAAGGGCAGGAAAAACATGAATTTGTTGTCGTCTTTCCACTTGCATTCTATGAGAAGATAGAACAAATATTACTACAGTCTTAGCAATATGCTCTATAACATAGACCGAAAATATAATTCTTAGTTGCTAATGTAGCCTCCTACTTTTCTTGCCAACTTATCCCCAGCAAGGTACTCTCGTTCTAGTGGCGTTACCAACTGCTCATACTTCCCTTTCCGAACATGCTCATATTGCTCTTGCACAAAGTCTGAGATATCTTGAATGTCAAGAATCCATTCGCGCGCATAACTTACTAACATTGGCCCTCGCAATCCTAGCTGAATAGCACGACGTTCAAGTCTCGCACCAGAGGGACCGTGATCGGGATCCCACTGCAAGCGTACAGAGGATCGCTCTAGCATATTTTTCCACGTGTTTATATCTTGATAAAGCTCTGCTTGATAGGTGCTATGCACAGCTTCTGCAAGGAGTATGTCAAATGCCGAGCGTTTCAGGCGAATTGCAAGCGTTATCTCTTGTTCCTCTTTAGTTCCCCATCCTGAGCGATACATCATCCAGAGGAAATTAGGTTTGATCCATGACATCCTCGTAAATGAAAACTCGCCTCCAAAATAATTATGTGTTGCGGCAAAACGTCCAATCGCAGGACGATAGGCTTGATAGACAACGATTGAACGCTCGTCATACTGCGCAAGAATATGCTTACCCGTTTGAGGCCAGTACGCTTGTTGAACAGGGTATGACTCAGTTATTAAATTCATACTAGTATTCCTTATAGCTTCAGTCCATCGCAATGTATTATATCTCATATCCTCTAACGTCCATGTGGCCTATTCGCACATTCTTTCTTTCTCTATTCACATTCCTTGAACTATGCTATACTTTGTCTGCATAGTTTTGCTGTGCTCTATCAACTTAAAAGAGGAACGTATTGTGGAAGACACAAAGAAAGAAAAAGCTACTAATGGCTCTGTAGCCCAAGACCATCAGCTGCCTCTCACCAGCACACCGACTTCTCGCTTGTCTACGGGGGTAGAAGGGCTAGACGAGATTTTGTATGGTGGCTGTCTTCCTGGACGTGCCTACCTTTTGCGTGGAGGACCTGGTTCCGGCAAGACAACGCTTGGCCTGCACATTCTTGCCAAAGGTGCTGCTAGAGGCGAAAGTACATTATTTATTACGCTCGGAGAAGCCGTAGAGCAGATACGCGCGAATGCAGCGCAGATTGGTATAGACCTCACAAATGTTCATTTTCTCGATCTAAGTCCTAACGCCACTGCATTTACACTTATGGAAAGCTACGATATCTTTTCGCCAGCAGAGGTCGAACGCGAACCTATTACAAAAAAAATTATTGAAGAGGTACAACGGCTCCAACCACAGCGTGTATTTCTTGATTCTATAACGCAATTCCGTTATCTATCTAATGATGCGTTCCAATTTCACAAACAGGTTCTCTCATTTTTACGCTTTTTAAGCGAACAGCACGCAACCGCATTTCTTACTTCTGAGGGCAGCAATGATGCACCCGATGATGATCTGCAATTTATGAGTGATGGTGTTTTCACTTTAGCAGCTTCTGCTGAAGGTCGCATGATTAGTGTTTCCAAGTTTCGTGGTTCATCATTCCGTCCTGGAAATCACACCGCGCGCTTAACAGAAAAGGGTATGCAGGTCTTTCCTCATTTACTGCTTAATCACCAGAAACTCACGCAAGAGACTGAGAGTATTTCTTTTGGAGTTCCAGCACTTGATGAGTTATTGCATGGTGGATTAGAGCGTGGCACCGTCTCAATCATTACTGGTCCAAGCGGTGTAGGAAAAACAACGCTGGGTCTCCAGTTCATGAAGGAAGCGGCCGGACGTGGCGAACACTCACTAGTCTATCTCTTCGATGAGCGCGAAGAGACTTTGTTACAGCGTTGTGAAGCAGTTAATATTCCAGTACGGGCAATGATAGAGCGCGGCACGTTATTTATTAAACAGGTCGAGCCACTTGAGTTTTCGCCTGATGAGTTTGCCTATATGGTACGTCAGGATGTAGCCGCACAAGGTGCTCAAATCGTGATGATTGACAGTGTAGCAGGCTATCGTCTCTCAGTACGGGGTAATGACTTAGTACCTCACCTACATGCACTCAGTAAGTATTTACAGACACTGGGCATCGCAGTGCTTTTAATCAACGAAGTTGAGAGCATCACAGGTGATTTTCGTGTAACTGAGATGGGCATCAGTTATATGGGGGACAACATCATTTTTCTGCGCTATCTTGAAATTCGTGGAGAGATGCATAAAGCCATCGGCGTATTGAAGAAACGGCTAACCGACTTCGAGAAAACGTTGCGCGAGATCGAGATTACACGCTATGGTATCAAAGTAGGAAGACCATTAGCTGACCTGCGCGGTATCCTGAGTGGAGTACCAGAGTGGGCTGATACCGAGCGAAAACTTGCTGACTTATGAGCAATGAACCGCGGATATTGACGGTCAATCATAATCAGCAAAATTTGAATCTGTTGATGCAGTTTCTAGCAAAGGAAGACTATACGACATATCCCGTCAAAAGTCTCGATGAGTTTGACTCCGCACTTGCGCCACAAACTCTTTTTTGCATGGCACTCATCGACATCACAGGCTTCGATCAACACATTTGGAGTCGATGCGCGCAACTACACTCCTCTAGTATCCCATTCATTATCATCTCGCCAAAACAAAGTGGGCTGATACAGCAAGCGAGTCTAGGATATGGCGCAAAAAACGTTCTCATTAAACCTCTTGCAACAAGAGAACTACTCACGCTCATACGTAGTTTACTAGGAGGGTAGACATGCTCCGTATTCTTCTTCTTATACAGAATAAGAAGAACAGTGACCTTCTGGCAACACTGCTTACAACGACACATGAGGTAGTACAGTCAGATAACATCGACTCACTTGACGCACTTTATGACCTCTGTATCCTAGACGTAGCAATGCTGCACTCTATAGGGATCCGTATACAGCAACGCAAGCAAGTCGAACATCCCGTTTTTTTGCCGTTTCTACTCATCACAGCGCAAAGGGAACGTGAGGGACTTACACACTATATCGACGAACTAGTACGGATTCCTATTGAGAAGCACGAACTACAAATGCGCGTCGAAACACTTTTACGCACGCGTAGCCTTTCAATAGATATAAAGTTACGTAATGAAGATTTGGAGTCATACATCCAAGCAATGACACATGACTTACGTGCCCCCATTCGTGCGGTTTCAGGCTTTGTTGAGGCTATTGTCGAGGATGAGATGGCTCATATGACAGAACAAGGTAAGCACTATCTTAACATGATTCAGTCAGCAACAGAGCAAATGACAAACCTGGTTACAGCACTGCTTGGTTTCTCACGCATAGGCCGCGAGGAAATTGAGATACTACCAGTAGATATGCATCTTGTACTTGAAAGTTGTTTACGCACTTTACAGCAACAGATGAGCGAACGTCACGCTCAGATACACATTGAAGGCAACATGCCAGCAGTCGAAGCTAACCCTGTCCTACTAAAAATGGTGCTAACCAATCTTCTCTCCAACGCCCTCAAGTTCGTGCCTATAGAGACCACTCCTATTGTGACCGTTTCGGCTCATGTAATGCACCATAATTGTCGCGTGCAAATACAGGATAATGGAGTCGGCATCACCCCTGAAAATCAACTACGCCTCTTCACACCATTTGTACGCCTTCACGGAGTCGAAGAATTTCCAGGTGTAGGTCTCGGACTGGCAACGGTACGTAAAGCGATAGACATTATGGGTGGTTCTGTAGGCGTAACATCTCTTCCAGCACAGGGAAGCACATTCTGGTTTGAACTAAGGAGACCAAACGTATGATGAAAATTCTGATGATTGATGATAGCCCCTATGATCGTGCGCTCATTCAAAGAAGAGTAGAAAAAGAATTTCAAGATGTCGAGTTCGTCGAAGTTATTCGTCGCAGCGATCTGGATGAGGTACTCACGCAACAGAATTTTGACCTTGCGCTGACGGATTATCGTCTGCAATGGACTGATGGACTCTGGCTTTTGCAAACGATTAAGACACATCTACCTCTGCTCCCTGTTATTATGGTGACAGATACCGGTAGTGAAGAAATTGCGACTGAGGGTATGAAGGCAGGTCTCAGCGATTACGTATTGAAGCGAGAACTGCACCGTCTGCCCCTTGCCATTAAAGAAAGTCTTGAGAAAACCAGATTAATTGCTGAGCGCAAACACTTGGAAGAGCAAGTTCGACAAGCCCAAAAGATGGAAAGCCTCGGACAACTTGTAAGCGGAATCGCGCATGACTTCAACAATATCCTTGCAGGTATCCTGGGCTATACGGATCAGAGTTTATCAAAGATCGAGACCACTCATCCTGTATATGAAGGGTTACGGCGTACGCGTGAAAGTACATTGCGAGCAGCCCAAATGGTACGTCAATTGCTGGCATTCTCGCGGCATCAAGTTCTTGAACCAGCGTATGTTGATGCCAATGATATTGTGGCAAATTTGCTGGACTTCATTAAAAAAGTTATTGATGAGCACATCGAGATCGTATTTACGCCCGCTACAAATATACAAACCGTCTTCGCGGATAAAGTACAGATAGAGCAAGTTGTGCTAAATCTGTGTATTAACGCTCGTGATGCTATGCCCAATGGTGGTCGGTTATTTATTACCATCGAAAATACAGTACTCAATAAACCGTCAAGACAAATGCAAACGGCAGAACAAGCAGGAACATATGTGGAGATAACGGTACGCGATACAGGTACTGGAATGGACGAGCAGACACGGAATCGCATCTTTGAACCGTTCTTTACCACAAAAGAGGTAGGAAAGGGTACTGGACTTGGCCTCTCGACAGTACACGGCATTATTGGACAGCATAAAGGCTTTATTAACGTCGAAAGCATACTTGGCGTAGGGACAAGCTTCCACATCTATTTACCGGCCGTCGATCATGCACCCCTTACACCACAAAAAGAGCCAGAAGTCGAACCTGGAACGCAAAAGGGAACCGAGACGATTTTGCTCGTAGAGGACGATCAAGACTTACGCGAACTCATGCAAGAAGTGCTACAAGAGTGTGGCTATACCGTCATAAGTGCAAGCAATGGAGAAGAAGCACTACAATTGCTTGAAAATGGTGATATGCAGGTAGAGCTTATCGTCTCAGACATGATGACACCAAAGTTAGGTGGCAAAGACCTCTACAAGAGACTTGCGCAATCCGGTTATACAACTAAATTTTTGTTCATGAGCGGCTATCTCGCCGACCATCTGGGTCAAGACTTTCATTTGGACACCGAGACACATTTTCTGCAAAAGCCTTTCGACTTAGACGAGCTTACCCGAAAAGTTCGCGTTGTGTTGGAAGAATAGCAGATAAAACGCGAACAAAACAACCAACGCATGTCCAATGTAGGGACCGATGTATCGCGTCCTGCTCGGCGACCAATT
>CAZZVE010000155.1:0-3492 GCA_964657325.1 uncultured Ktedonobacterales bacterium | reverse complement strand
CTCGGCAATTGGTCGCCGAGCAGGACGCGATACATCGGTCCCTACACATGCCCTTACCGTAATATGCTATGGTATACATAGCAGACTTACCTGTCCAAGAAAGGGCTATTATGCGTACAACAATTCCTCGTATCAATCGGTTCTCGCAGACTGTACGCTTTGTTCGCGTCTCGCGTCTACTATTGTGGACAATTTGGATCATTTATCGTGAGCGTCGGCGCGTCATTCGTGCACGCGAACGTGGTAATTATGAAGTTCAACCAAATATTGAAGTGCTAATCAAAGTGCTCGTCGCTTTTCGTGTCGCCGCCGTCAAGCTAGGTGTCTTGATGATTAAGCTAGGGCAATTTCTTAGCTCACGTGCGGATTTGCTTCCTGATGAGGCTATAGCGGTGCTTACCTCCCTACAAGACGAAGTACCACCAGCACCGTTTGAGCATGTGGTGAGCATTATTGAGTCCGAAACGGGCAAACGCGTGGAGGAGATTTTTAGCGTCCTAGAGCGCAAATGCACCGCCGCCGCTTCATTAGGTCAAGTACACAAAGCAACACTACTCGCTACTGGCGAGACGGTGGCCGTCAAAATTCAACGTCCCAACACTGATCAGCTTGTACGAATGGACTTGAGTACGCTGAAATTTGTGATCCGTGTCATCAATCTCTTTGTCGATACAACAGGCTTTATCGACCTCATGGGCATTTACCGCGAGTTCAAACGCACGACCTACGAAGAGATCGACTACCCGTTAGAAGCAGCGAACGCTAAACGCTTCAAAGAGATGTTCAAGGACGACCCAACCATCTATATTCCACGTATGTACGATCAATACATCACACCGCACATGCTCGTCATAGAATGGATTGATGGTATCAAGGTCAATGATTATGTCGCACTCGAAGCATTAGGTATCAGTCGGCTTGAAGTTGCCAAACGCACAGTAAGTGCCTACTTTTACCAGTTCTTTGTCGAGGGCTTTTTCCATGCGGACCCGCATCCAGGCAATATCTTTGTCAAAAAGGGCGTTACGACGGCTGATGGCGGTCCTGTCATTACCTTTATCGACTTCGGTATGGTCGGCTCACTGACCAAAAGCATGAAACAATCATTGAAGGACCTGTTCATTAGCTTCTTGTCACGTAACTCACATTCCCTCGTCAACGCGCTCAACAAGCTCGGCTTCATTGGACAAGGAGCGAATATGATCGTTATCGAGCGCGGCATGGCGATGATGATGGAACAATATTATGGTATGACGCTTGGTGCGGCACGCGAACTCGACATCCCCGAAGTGGCGCAGGATGTTGAGCGTTTGCTCTATGGGCAGCCCTTCCAAATACCTGCACAATTTGCATTCACAGGCCGTGCTATCAGTACGCTCGGTGGCGTCTCAACTGGTCTTGCGCCTGATTTCAACTTTGTTGAGGTGGCAACGCCGTACGCACGGAAGTTTCTGGGACTCGATGGCGAGGGCATAGGTCAGACAGCGCAAGACCTTTTAAATCAGGCACTTGATACTGGACGTACGTTACTGGCTCTACCACGCGCACTCGAACAAGTCATCACAAAGATTGAAACGGGCCAGATCGAGGTCAAATTAGCGAGTGACCGACCGAAAGATCGCATTCGCTTCCGCTTTGGTCGTAATGGCGGAGGAGGAAGTACGGCATCAGGAAGTGGCGGCATGTCCTGGTCGCTTATGTTTATCGCGGCCCTTGCTGGCGGTATCTATCTGACAACGGCACATCTCATGGTTCCTGCATGGTTCTGTCTGGGATTAGCCTGCGTCACAATACTAGGATTGTTTCTAAGACGATAATAAAACCATAACCGTAAAAGGTACTTTCCTGCTATCCTATCGCATACCAACATGATGAACACTCCTATTCTCACTAGTATCTCCACTATATCGTTGTGGGGGTAGACAACTCGACGAACACTTGGTAGGGACCGATGTATCGCGTCCTGATTGGCAATCAAGGTGCCAGAAGGACACAATACATCGGTCCCTACCAAGTGTTATCGCAGCAACGGTTACATGTAACGTTGTATAGCTGAGAAATAGGAGCGTTCTTTCTATGAAGAAACGCGGATTCACACGTCTATGGCACTATAGCATTTCTTTTGCCATTGCCCTTACCGTTATTGGTATGATCGTCAGTACACTGTATCTCCAACAAAACGGAAGTTTTGTCCATGCTGAAAATGTAGAGCATATAGCACATAATTTCACACTTCGTTTAGCTCGTCCACATTATTGGATGGCTGGACCTGCTGTAATGGGTAAGCAACTCTCCTGTCAGACTCCAAATGCTGTGAACCGTTGCTACACACCACAGCAAATCCAAAAGGCATATAACATCGCGCCACTTTTAGCCGCTCATACTACTGGTTTAGGCCACACAATCGTGATTGTAGATGCGTTCCAGAGTCCAACACTTCGACATGACCTTGCGTTATTCGATACACTGTTTGGTCTCAAAGCTCCAAAGCTCAACATTCTAGCACCCGACGGTCTAGCATCATTTAATGTGCAAGATGCGAATCAAGTGAGTTGGGCGGCAGAAATTACGCTTGATGTGGAATGGGCACATGCAGTCGCACCAGGGGCCGCAATTGATCTTGTGCTGGCAAATCCTACGAAAGACCCGAAGGCAAACACACTATCAGGCTTTTTGCTGAATATCTTGCGCGCAACCTCGTTTGCTGTAACGCACAATCTGGGTGACGTTATCTCACAAAGCTTTGGTGGTAACGAGACCTGTGCCAGTACACAAGCACTACAAGCACAGCATAAAGTGTTTCAAACGGCGATGGCGAAGGGTATTACGATGCTTGCCGCCTCTGGTGATAGTGGCGCGGCAGAGATCAATTGTGCGTCTACATCGTTTACAAAAAACGTCTCCACTCCCGCTAGCGATCCACTTGTAACTGCCGTTGGTGGAACAACCCTCAACGCTAACGCAACAACAGGAGCCTATACTACAGAAGCAGCATGGAATGGAAGCGGTGGGGGCCTCAGTGGAGTCTACCTACGTCCAACATTCCAGCAAGGCATACAGGGTATTGTAGGTAATCGTCGTGGTATACCCGATATCGCTTATAATGCCAATCCTAAAAGCGGTGTGCTGGTCGTATGGAGTTCGTCGGGACAAGGCAAAGACCTTGCCGTTGTCTTCGGAGGTACCAGTGCAGGCTCACCACAATGGGCTGGCATCACGGTTTTGATGAACGAGGTACTCGGCAAGCGTGTAGGTTTTCTCAATTCCATGCTGTATCGCATTGGCATGAATGCAAACCCACAAAATCTACATGATATTACAAAAGGCACAAACACCTTTGCCGCGAAAAACGCAAACGGAGCTGTAGTAACCATAGAAGGCTTCAGTGCAACAAAAGGTTGGGATGCTGTCACAGGTTGGGGTACGCCAAATGTTGCAAATCTCGTTATGATGGTGGCACGGTTGGCGTAACGTTACAAATATAATAATTAA
>CAZZVE010000154.1:3387-12371 GCA_964657325.1 uncultured Ktedonobacterales bacterium | reverse complement strand
CAAATTGCCGCGCACGATTATTTTGCATTCCTGGTTATGTTAATCCAATCCTTGTTTCTAACTCATCAGCGACACTGTAGGGGTCACGTTCACGTTTGGCGATATCGTCGATGAGCGTGTTCCACTCTTCTTCGCTGACCTTCGCTTTGAGCGTGTCCATGACGGTATGCAGAATCAGAGCGTGTAGTTCGCTCCGTACTTGACGTTGCGCACGCTGTAGAAGCATTCCGCTCGTATTGAGATACTCTCGATGTTGCTGCATCGCATCGACGACCTGCGCGACTCCTTCATCCTTCAAGGCTGAGGTTTTGAGAATTGGAATACGCCACGATGCTTTACGCCGGTTCGAGTCGAGGCTAAGCATCATCGCCAGTTCCGCGACAGTTTGATCCGCACCCGGCTTGTCAGCCTTACTCACCACAAAGACATCCGCAATCTCCAGAATACCAGCTTTGATTGCCTGGATATCGTCACCCATGCCGGGAGCACTCACCACAAGCACAGTTTGCGCGGTACGCATCACCTCGACCTCGGCCTGTCCCGTACCTACTGTTTCGATAATGATGGGGTCATAGCCTGCGGCATCCATCGCACGCACAACATCACGTGTCGAGGAAGCTAGACCACCGAGATTGCCCCGGCTCGCCATGCTACGAATAAACACATTGGGATCGCCGGAGAGTTCCATCATGCGAATGCGATCACCCAGAATCGCCCCACCTGTAAAGGGACTCGTCGGGTCAACCGCCACAACACCCACCTTGTGATTCCGCTTGCGTAATTCGCGTACAAGGCGCGTCACTAGTGTACTTTTGCCAGCACCCGGAGAGCCTGTCACACCTACGATGTGCGCATGACCTGCGGCTCGGTGCAGTTCAGCGAGATAGCGATGCGCCACGGGCGACTCGCTTTCAATCAGTGTCACCATACGAGCGAGAGCACGACGGTCCCCTTGAAGAAGACGTTCAACAATATTTTGCACGCTACACCTATACTTCGACGGTCAGACGGTCGGTCTGCACGTTCTCGCGCACAAATTTGATGATCTCTTCCGTAGAGGTGCCAGGTCCAAAACAACCCTTGATACCCATTGCCTTAATTGCTGGAATATCCTCGTCGGGTAGGATACCGCCAGCCGCAACGAGCACATCGTCAACCTCATTCTGTTTCAGCAGGTCCATCACTTTAGGAAAGATTGCCATGTGGGCACCGGAAAGAATACTCATAAGAATTGCATCCACGTCCTCCTGGATAGCCGCTTCAACAATCATTTCCGGCGTCTGGCGAATACCTGTATAGATTACCTCCATACCCGCGTCACGTAACGCACGTGCAATCACCTTCGCCCCGCGATCATGTCCATCTAACCCTGGTTTGGCAACCAGGACGCGTATCGGTCGAGCATCAGTAGACATATTTAGTCAACTCCTTTGTCGGCTTCTTAAAACGAGGACGCGATAAATCGGTCCTTATAGGCTCAGCGCATATTCGTAGAGCGCACAAATCGCACGCTCTTGCTCTTCTTGTAATTGTTGCTTCAATTCTACAACGGGTGTTGTATCGCTGCAAGCAAGCATAATTTGCTGCGCTCGCATAGCGATGTCATGTTGCCTCTCTGGTGCAACTGTCGGGATAGGCAAGCGTGCCAGTACATGTTGCTCTATCTGTGGCTGCACAAGCTTGTACGCGGTATGCAACACATATACATATCGTTGCAGAAGGCGCGAGTTAAGAAGTGCGAGCAGGAAATAAAGCTTTAACTCGTTTTCGTCCTGAGGAACCAGGGCACCCACAAGGGGATGCCCCTCCCATACATGGGAAATTGAGATCGACACGTCATATGGGAGGGGCATCCCCTTGTGGGTGCCCTTGCCTTTCTCTTGTTCCGCTAACATCTTCCGCGAATCGCCATTCGGTGTCAGCAAGTACAATGTTTGCAATGCCACATGCCCATGTATATCGAGCGCAGCTTGCAGCATGTTCGTACTCTTGACCACAAGCAATTTTGGTGCTGCATATCTTTCCAGTGGCTTCCCAAGTGCCTTCTCCTCTATCCAGTACTCTCCATGTGGTGTTGCGTACGGACGCACATCAACACCTCCGAGAAGCAACGGGTGCCATCCTTCCTCGTTGGGAAGTTTGTTTACGAGTAATGCACTCTTCTTACCAAGTTCTTCACCTCGTCGAATGGAAACAATGTTATTCAAAGGTGTAATTACGTTGGACTCACTTCCCTTGGTCATACGCATATGTAGACGTTCTATGAGCGTCTCATGTTCGCTGCCGAGCAGGTAGCGTAACTCTGCCCCCTCTTGAGTGTAGAGAAGCTGCTGTGGAATGCACGATGTCGAATGTTCATAGATGGCATTTACAGTCCTTTCTTGATGCTTGCTCCACTTTTCACGCATCCATGCAATCTGATGAATACTTGTTGGTGGACGTTTTTGTGCAATGAGAACGACCGCTCCAACATATGCTGGAAAGACATTCGAGAGATGCCAGAGATGATGTACAGTCATTTCTCGCAATAGGAGTTGTCGCTCACGTGTAGCATTCGCGCGAGCTAATACCGAGTCAGGTAAAACAAGTCCTATCCAGCCATCCGGTCGCACAATTTGTAACGCAAGCCTGAGAAAGAATAAATAGCTATCTGTCTGTCCAAATTCTTGCATTGCACGATAGCCGCTTAAATCCGTATTCTTGGCGGCAAGGTACGGTGGATTTGCGAGAAAAAGATCAACTGATTCACGCTGATTTTGTGCCCACGGTAACGCTAGGCCATCGGCTTGATGAATGTGAAGGCGTTGTTTGGCTTGTGCAGAATATGCCACTTCTGGCTCCACGAGAAGAGTTCGTAGTTGCATCTCAGCCAAAAAGCAGGCAATGGGATCAGGATCGAACCCCCAGAGATTGCGCTGTAAAGTTGCGAATAACTGATGAGGTGGCATCTCCCTTTGTTTGCCGTAAGCCAGTACGCGTCGTGCGGCACCTGCAAGAAAATTGCCACTACCACAGGCAGGATCGAGGACACGAAGCTGAGCAAGATTGGCCTCGACCGTATAGCCACAGGCATCAAGAATTGCGTTGACTAGGGGAGGAGGCGTAGAGAAGTGACCGCGCTTCTTGCGTTCATGTGCAGATAGGCTGGTCTCATACCAGTTTAACGTCTTGTTGCGTGGCACGTATCTCACCGTTTCTAGACCGACGGACGCCCCTTGTGGGCAATACTATTCAAGTAAGGAGAACGCTCTATAAATGCACGATGGACGCCCACAAGGGGCTACCTACTATACTCTTACACGCGCTCCGCGTCGTGTATAGCAGGGTAGCCCCTTGTGGGCGTCCGTGAATACTACCCCAATTACGCGTTTTTAAACAGTCTTGCCCACAAGGGGCGTCCGTCGCATGTCCAGAGTAAATTTCACCTTGCATTGTCTACTCCTACATTCACTATAGTTCGTCCTTACTGGCTAAGATATTCAGCGCATCGTGGGCAGCTATCCGTCCGGCCTCCTTAATGCTTGAGGCTTTTCCCATTCCCAGGAGAGCATCACGCTCAAAGACCCCAACGACAAATACACGGTCATTGTTGCGCCCACTCTGCTCTAGTACGCGGTATCGTGGCAGGCTTCCAGAGCGACGCAACACGATTTTCTGGAGCCGTCCCTTTGGGTTTGTATCGAGTGCCTGATGACTTATCTCTTCCACCATCGGAAACACAACACGAGCAATGAAAGCGCGTGCGACCTCTGGTCCCTGATCAATTTGTATCGCGCCCACCAGAGACTCTAACACATCAGCGCAAAGCGAGTCACGCGACCGATCATTGAATGTACGTAGATTCGTAATATCGACCCGAATAAAAGGAAAGAGGCCGAGGCTTTGACCAATACGTGCGAAGACACGACGACTGACAACCTCTGATTTCAGGGCCGTCATTTCGCCTTCGGACGCCGTTGGTCGAGTACGATAAATATATTCGACTACATGTGCGCTGATGATGGCGTCGCCCAAAAACTCAAGCGTGTCATACGAGTCGCGGATAGCAGTTTCTGGACAGCAGGTATGATGTGTCATGGCCCGTTGCAATAACGAAATGTCGTGAAACTTCACTCCAAGCAATGCTTCCAGTGCCGCAAGGTTGTCTATAGTCTCGCTGGTTTCTTCCATATTCATCTTATTATATCTCAATGCGTTATAGGCATGGTAGGGATAGAAAATAAGTATATGACCCGATGCACAATCAGGGAGATCGTGCTACTATTAAAGAGGAATACTATAAGGAATTTGGTAGGGACCGATGTATCGCGTCCTGGGGTGGGGCTTGGGGAACACGGTGGGAAATAAATCGCCGACGATACGTTGCCCCACTACCTCGCCCCTAGGACGCGATACATCGGTCCCTACAGAGATAGGTCTACATCAGTCTAGGATACTATTAATATGAGAAACTTCTCGCGTATACGCCTTACGCGCCGTGTATTATATAGTGCATTGCCGCTTGCGTTCTGTTTGCTGTTCCTTTTTCCGAACGTCAGTGAAGCACATGCTATTCTATTGCGCTCCAATCCAGCTAAGGGAGCCGTACTGAATACAGCACCGACAGTGGTGCGTATGTGGTTCACAGAGTCCTTGAACCCAACATATAGCACGGCCCGCGTTCTCAATGGCTCGAAGAAGCGCGTCGATCAGAATAACGCGCATGTAGCCTCTAATGACCAGACCGAAATGGATGTGAACCTGCCTCCAAACTTGCCGCCTGCCGTATACGTAGTAATATGGCGCACACAATCAGCCGACGATGGGCATGTTTTAACAGGCTCATTTATCTTTACGGTTGCTAATCCCGATGGAAGCACACAAAAACTCACGGGTGCAATTCCAGGGCAAGACCAGCTTGGTAATAGCTCAAACGGTTCTACAACAGGACAACTCGACGGTCCTACACTATTCAGCTTGATTATGGTAACACTGGTCGAGCTAGGAGCAGTCTTTTGGGTAGGTGCACAACTCTGGCGCGCCTTCGTTTTACAGCTTACGGAGTCGCAGTATACCGAGCAACAAACTATTCTGCAACAGACAGAGCAACGCTTTGACCGTCTCTTCTCGCTTCCCACGCTACTCCTGATTTTCTGCGCGAACATCGGAGTGCTCATCGGACAAGCCCTGTCCCTTACAAACGGTCAATTGGCACAAGCATTTTCGCCTTCCGTTCTATTTGGCCTTGTTAGTAGCGGACAATTTGGGAAGTACTGGATTATGCGCCAGATTGTCGTTCTCTTAGCTCTACTTGTTACCGCATACGCACTATTCGCCAAACGTCGAACAAAAGTGTTCACTGAGATTTTTTCATGGGTTAATTTGCTTCTCGGCCTCGCGTTATTAATTGCGCTCACACTCTCTGGTCATGCGGCAGCAGTGAGCGAGAATATTGTTGTCCTTGCGGTTCTATCCGATTGGCTCCATCTACTAGCCGCTTCGCTTTGGATTGGTGGCATGATGTACATTGCAACAACATACCTACCAGTCATAATGCGCGTCCCGTTACAAGAGCGTATCACTTCCCTCCTTTCGGTATTGCCCCGCTATTCACCCTTGGCAGTCGCAGGTGTGATCATTATGTCGGTCACTGGCCCACTCAATGCCACAACACGCATGGACTCCGTAGCACAACTGATCTCAACAACATACGGGCGCGTCTTGATTGTCAAAGTGTTGCTTGTTGGTGGCCTGCTTCTGACGAGTGCCTATCATGTTGGTATCCTGCGTCCTAGACTCGCTAAAGACTATAAGAAGTATAAAGAGAACACGAAAGTGGGAGTTGCGACACTGAGTGGTGGAAGTGTCGCAACGCTTCCTAAAACGCTTTCTAAACAGAATGTAAACATTGCTGAGGCGAGTATTGAGCGACAAGGGAGAAGGCTCATAAACACGCTCCGTTGGGAGCCACTGCTAGGTGTTGCCGTGTTGCTCTGTACAGGATTGCTTACGGTTTTCTCCGGTACACTTGTGCCTGCGACAACGACTCCTGTACAGCAGCCAGTGCAACCGGTGCCTACGACACCATCAAATCCCTTTACGACGACGATTAAGACAACTGATAAACAATTCAGTCTCACCTTTAACGTTACGCCCAATCAATTTGGCAACAATGAGTTCACGGTAAGCGTACTGAATAGTAAAGGGCAACCAGATACGAATGTAGGTGTGTCGCTCTACAACACAATGCTGGATATGGATATGGGTACGCGCCATGTTAACTTGCAGCCCGATGGGAAAGGCCATTTCAAGGGCAGCGATCAACTCGATATGAGTGGTCATTGGGGAGTTCGCATAGATGTCCGTACACCCAGTGGAGGCACAAGCCATGCCACCGTGTATTTCAGCACACCCGCCGACAACAGTTGATCTCTATGATACGATAAAGCGGCTAACGAAATTATCTGTACGGGTCTGCTTCAGCACACCCTTTTGACAATACACAATGTTGGCGAGGGCTGAAACGCTGGTCTATATTCGCTCACATTGTATGCTGCTAAAAGGGTGTGCTGAAGCAGACCTGTACAGGGATTATTGTATAGATAGATTGTGAAATCAATGAGACACAAACAATATATTTGGCTCGTCTTGAGCATTGTCGTATTGTTCCTGGCATCGTGTGATAGCTCTGGTAGCAACGCGCAGTCTGCAACTCCAACACAGGTCCCAGTCAACGGCTTTGGAATAGCATCGAACCATGTCCACTCGTTGCTGGCCTTGCCAAATCATGTGCTAGTACTGGCAACACACTATGGCTCATTCCGTTCAGAGGATAGTGGCAAAACTTGGACGCAGGTATCAGGTGGCCCCAATCAACTCATGCAGGGAGTCATGAACCTTTCGCTGACCGTGAGTCCGTTCAATTCACAACGTATGTATTTGCTCACACAGCCATCCGTCACGGGTCATCCATCGGGCGTGCTTGGACTCTACACGAGTGCCGATCAAGGACGTACCTGGCAACTTGTCAATAAGACAGCGAACTTCACAGCCGCCCTTGATGGCATTCCCTTCACGGTTGCGGGTAATGACGATCCCAACGAGGTCTACATCTATGTGCGCACGCTCAGTACAAACGGCCTCAAGGTCAGTCACGATAATGGGCAACACTTCACAAATACTAGCACACTTCCCTTTGGAAACATCACGAATATGATTGCAATTTCTGGCGCACCAGGACAGTTGCTTATTTATGGGAGTGATGGCATGGCGCGTAGTACCGATAGTGGGAAGCATTGGCAAGTTTTGCAAGCAATTACCAGCAGCATCTTCACAATGGCCCTCTCTGGTCCACATAGTCCCATTTACGCCTCTGGTGATGAGGGAACCTATGTGTCAAAGGATGAAGGTAAAACCTTTACACAAGTGAGCCAGGACTATCATCCCCAGTTGGTAGCCTCGCCTTCACAACCACTGGTGCTCTACAGCCACTCCTACCTCCATATAACCCGTAGCTCTGATGGCGGGAAAACATGGACGGACCTTCCAGCACTCAAGACCACTAATAGCAGCGCAGGAAGCTATAGCAATGTAGCTGTGGATGCCAATAACGGAGCGACGGTGTACCTGTCGATCTCTTACCCGACGGAGGTATATAGCCTCAATCTGGGTGGCACAACATGGTTGTCGCTGACACCAAAAGCATAATACATGGTCAAACGTCATTTATCTAAGGCCAGGGCACCCGCAAGGGGATGCCCTGGTCCTACTCTGAAGAACGATTATGCAGTAGGAAGTGATTATATAGTGAGACGTTTTTTTCTTCTCCTACCAATATTCGCATTGCTGAGCATGTTCAGCATACTCGCAACCCCTGCCGCGCACGCGGATGGTGGTGCGCCTAATCTTGCCTACGTCGCTGGCACAGGCTCGGGTGTCAGTGTGATTGACGTAGCGCAGCAAAAAGTGACACGCACGATCAGCACATCAGACAAAGCAGACACAATTCTTTTAAGCAATGATGCACGCTTTTTATATGTCACTGAACCGACACAGAATCGCGTCGCGGTTCTCGGCGCGAAAGACGGTAATACCATTTGTACTGCTAATGTACCAGGGAAACCAACCCTGCTGGCTCTCGATTTGAGTGCCAATAACTACACGCTCTTTGCGGCTGGTAATGGAGCCTCAACTGTGAGCGCGATTGACCCTACCAACTGCAGCATCAAGCATACGTATTCGGTGAATGGTAGCGTTTACGGTCTCGCGGTAGCGCAGGTTGGTTCTGGCCTCAATGGAAGTAATGGCAGTCAATTGTGGGTCGCGGATACCACCTCGCTTACCTATTTTGACGACGCCAAACAGCAGAAACTAGGCAGTCTGACGATACCAGGAGGTCCAGGCTTCGTCAGCATTCCGACAGGAGGAGAGACGGTTTACGCGACCACGCGCAATGGTAGCGTGATAGCCGTAGACCTCAGTGACCAGCATATAGTTCCATTGGTGACAGGTGGGACGTATGGTGCGATGGATTACGACTCAACGACAGGTGAGGTGTACGTACCTGACCGCGCCAAAAATCAACTCATTGTGCTAACACCAATCAATCCAGGCTCGCCAATACCACATGAGCCAAGTCATGTTGTCAAACTCGATGGTGCGCCACAATCAATAGCTATCACAAGCGATGGGCAACTGGGTTTTGCCGCCCTCGCAAATGGCAATATTGTAATGGTCGATGTGCCTGGTCGTCAAACGCTACAAACCATTCGTGTCGGTGGCGATCCAACATTTGTTATCACAGGTGTGTATCCGCCCGCTCTCGGCACCACTCCCCAACAAGCGTCTGTCTTCACCGTCATACTCAACGTAGCAGCCTATGTACTCGTGATAGGGTTGTTCGTGGTACCGATCTTGTTGTTTAGAAGGTATACAAAGCTGGAGAAGCAAAAAAGCGATGTGAAGTTATAGGCAAATCAGCAGTTTCTACCTTTACAGAGTTTGTT
>CAZZVE010000154.1:0-3287 GCA_964657325.1 uncultured Ktedonobacterales bacterium | reverse complement strand
AGTTTGTTGCTCAGCACTAGCGGCATTTTCGGCTACTGACCATGCAGGAGTGAGACCGTAATAAAGAACATCTGGGTCTATATCAGCACCATTAGGCCATGCTATAGTTCCTTCTTCAATAAACATTGTATGAAACTCGGAAATGTTATTGCGTATTGGCTCAAAGATAGGTCCGTGAAGAAATGGCTCTAAGTTTATCTTCTTCTGTGAACCGTCTGTGAATTTTACAGTAACATTAAATTCGCCTTCTGGCTTGACATCCTGAACACGTACTAACTTTGTCATTCACTAAACCCTCTTTATTGTACTAGTGGGTCAATTGTTTGAAGGGGTGATCCTTATCTATCTTTGATTGTTTCTCTGATGCGGTGCTTTGCACGACACACCTCACTTTTTCGCCTGACAAAGGGATGCTACACTGCATACGGTCAAATGTGTTTGACCGTATGCAGTGTAGCATCCCTTTGTTAAATTTCTTACTCGCGTGTTACAACCGCGAGTATCTCTGGTATGTGTGTAAGCATGCGTGGTGCTACGGCGTTTGTCACAAGAATATAGAACACCGCACTATAGAGTAACGAGGCTGGCACCGTGAGTGCCCATATCCATTCGACATGATAGAGAACAGGTAGTACGAGTCCCGCCGCTACAGGGAGCAACAGAACAGCCATCACAGCTAGCACAGCTAGCGACATGATGGAACGTAGACAGCCACCTTCGGAAGAGACGCTGTTCGTGTTCTGGAAGCCACGCCGTCCCTGCGGCATACGTTGTGGAAAAAAGATGGACGAGAAGTTACCACAACCAAGAATGACGCCAATACCCGCTATGCCTATCGCAAGAGCAGGTAGAACGAGATGCCAGCCATTACCAACGTAGGCCGAGACGAGGACGAGCAGCACCACTTCGACCAGTCCTATCGTGAATGTCACGATATTCTTGCCCCATAGCACCTGCTTGGGGTTCACAGGAAACAAGAATAAACTCGTCAAGCTCTGTCGTTCCATACCAAGCACATTATAGGAGAACGAGGTCAGCGCGAACAGTGCATAGAGAGGCGCAACCATTACGGCCCAGGAGCCGACAACGATTCGACCCGAACCACTCGTATTGAAGAGTGTCACAGCGATGAGTATGAACATGGAAATGAATGATTGGAAGACGAGACGCAACAACTGTGGGTCACGCCGATAATATTTAATATCCTTGACCGCGATTGAAAAGAACTGCGAGGTCATGATGCGCTCTACAAATCCATTTGAAGTTGAGGTTGCTACAGGCATCACAGATGCGCGTTCTGTCTTGCGACGACGCACACTACTACTCCCACTCTCGCTCGCGGTCAGGCCACGCTCAACTACCAGTTGCCACAGGTACAACACCAACACAGTTGTTACAAGCAAACCACCAAACCACGCGAAACTCGTACCCCAGTCACCTTGTACTGCACGTTGTATAGTTCGCGCCGCCATACCAGGAGGAAACCACTGCAGGTATGGGGAAATCGCGCCTGCCCTTAGATTATCGTAAATGTGTAGAATACCCAGGCCGCGTAAGACAAATTGCTGGAACAGGTAACAGGAGGAAGAAAAGATGCCGATGAGAATAATGCTCAGGTCGCGGAAACGCCGACTCTGTAACACGCGCGCAAGCAATGCCAGGACAAGTTGACTGATACCAACCACCTGTGCGTAAAACACGACCATCGTAAGAAACGCCATCAATGCAAGTGGAAGCGATACAGCCCAGCCAGCTACAACCGCCCCAAGCACGACTAGTAGTCCAATCGTTGGCACATCCAACAGTGAAGTAAAGATGAGGCTCAACATCAATTCAGCACGCGTAAGCGGGAACAGCGCGAGTTTAGAGATGTCCAAACCCTCGTTGACCGTGAACTCCAATAGAGGCAACACAATCCAGAGCAAGTATACACCTGTCAGCACAATAGAGAGCAGTTCGGCATTCGCGGGTGCTGGAAGCAAGCGATATCCGAAATATGTGGCAACGGCGATACCACCCATAATAGGTAAGCCAAACAATACCAGGAAGACTACACCAACAATACGACTAACACGTCCCGAACTTCGTGTATAGTTGCGTATAAACGTCTTCCAGCGCAACCAGAAGAGCCAGCGCAATTTGTCAGAATGAACAACCATGAGAATAACTCCTGCCCTTCAAGTTACTCAAGCCAGCTTAAATTGTGGTTCTCGTTTTGTACACCAATGACGTTGAGGAAGATATCTTCCAGTGTCGCGTCTTTATTATTACCACTCGCACGGTCTCGCAGGTCTTGCAACGTGCCCTCAGCGACCAGTACACCTGAATTGATGATGCCGACGCGTGTACACAAACGCTCGACCACTTCCATGATGTGCGATGAAAAGAAGATTGTCGTCCCGTGGTGCGTCAGGTCTTGCAGGATATCGCGCACAACACGCGAACTCACGGGGTCCACACCCTCAAATGGTTCATCGAGAAACAGCACCTGCGGACGATGAATAATGGCGGCTGCTAACGCTGTTTTCTTACGCATACCGACAGAATAATCGACAACAAGCTTATCCGCATCGCCAGCAAGCCCCAACACATTGAGCAGTTCTTCAGTGCGGTTACGTATCTCACGCTCCGGCACACCATACATATGCCCAGCAAATGTAATAAATTCGCGTCCACTGAGCCGCTCGTACAGATTGAGATATTCAGGCAGTACACCCATCAAAGTACGCGCGCGAAGCGAGTCATGCCACACATCGACGCCGCCAACATGCACAGTACCGGATGTGGGACGCAACAGGCCAACCATCATTTTTATGGTGGTAGATTTACCTGCTCCATTCGGTCCCAGGAAGCCAAAAAACTCTCCTGCTCGTACCGCGAGATTCAGATGACTCACGGCAACCTTTTGTCCAAAGACCTGCATCAGATCGCGTGTCACCACTGCATATTGCGCCGTATCAGCAAGAGGTGGCATACTCTGCTGCGGCACTCCCTGCTGTTCTATAGAAAAGGGGGACATATTTTGTTCAGGAAACGTCGTCATATAGGAGTATTCCCTCTCTCGTCTCTATTGCATACGTTCTTTGAATATAGCTATCTGCTATATAAGATGTACCATGAGGATGCCCCTTTGTCAAGGTTCTCTATATAATTAAACGAAGGAATGAGGTGATTATCTAATGGCGGAGCACGACAGGGCGTAATACATGACAGGGGCAAGCCCTGTCACTACTATACACCGATCCACGTAGCAAAGCTACGCTGTGGTGTTAGTATAGTAGTGACAG
>CAZZVE010000153.1:0-12392 GCA_964657325.1 uncultured Ktedonobacterales bacterium | reverse complement strand
CGTATAAGAGTGTTATTCATAAATATATTGATGTAGTGCGTTTAGAAACTTATTAGTTCCAGTGAGGTTTTCATTATTAGGCAGAGACAACAAGTACTTACCTCTGCAATTTGTTTGGGAAGGTTGATATGCATTGAGCAACTTGTGGATGAGCACAAGAGGAGGCTATCATGAGCGACAGTACTGTAGCAGACAAACCTATCAGCACCACCATTCCTATGCGCATTGATCGCTTGAAATGGTCGCCGTTTCACACACGGATGATTCTTGGACTTGGAGTAGCGTGGGTACTCGATGGTTTGGAGATCACAATCGCCAGTTCAATCACTGGAGTTCTTACCCAGTCCAACACGCTCCATCTCACACCAACTCAGGTGGGGCTGATTGCAACTATCTATCTCATTGGTGAGGTGGTCGGTGCGCTCTACTTTGGAAGGCTTTCGGACAAGTTAGGTCGGCGCACACTGTTTATAATCACTCTGGGCGTATATCTGGTCGGTAGTGGACTTTCGGCCTTCACCTTTGGTCAAGGTCTATTCTGGGTCATCTTCTTCTATGCAACACGCTTTGTCGCTGGTCTCGGCATCGGAGGTGAATATGCCGCCATCAACTCGGCAATCGACGAGATGATGCCAGCACACTACCGTGGTCGTGTCGATATCGGAGTCAACGGAACATACTGGGCGGGCTCGATTCTTGGGACGTTTGCATCATTGCTGTTTCTTAACTTGATACCCGTGCCGCTCGGCTGGCACTTGGCGTTCCTGCTTGGGCCGGTCCTCGCAATAGTGATTGTATTCGTCCGTCGCAACCTTCCCGAAAGTCCACGTTGGCTACTCACTCATGGGCGCGAACAAGAGGCAGAGGATGTGATTCGAGGTATAGAGGAGGAGGCGAAGAAGTCTGGACAAACACTTGAACCAATTGATGACAGTGCTGCGATGCAGATACAGCCAGAGAAGCTCTATGGCTACTTCATGCTCCTCCGCGTGGTGTTTCAGAAGTATCCGCAACGTGCTATTCTTGGCGCATCATTGATGATCACTCAATCGTTTCTGTACAATGCGATCTTCTTCACCTATGCCATCGTGCTCACAAGATTCTACCATGTGAACGCAACTCAGGTACCCTGGTACGGTATTGCGTTCGCCGTCGGTAATTTGGCGGGACCACTTCTGCTAGGTAGACTCTTTGACACGCTGGGACGAAAGAAGATGATTGCAGGTACGTATATTCTATCTGGCGTTCTGCTAGCCATAGCTGCCTGGTTGTTTGACATTGGAGCACTGAATGCGTTAACACAAACAATTGCATGGGTCATCATCTTCTTCTTCGCCTCCGCCGGAGCGAGTTCGGGCTACCTTACAGTCAGTGAGATATTCCCGATTGAGATCCGAGCAGAAGCCATCGCGGTATTCTTCGCCATCGCGCAGATCGCTGGTGCGATAGGTCCATTACTGTATGGAGCACTTATCGGAACTGGCTCGAGTAATACAGGACTCTTTATTGGCTACCTTATTGGAGCAGGCATCATGATCCTGGGTGGAGTCGTGGAGATACTGTTTGGAGTCAATTCTGAGGGTCAAGCACTTGAGTCCGTTGCCGAACCACTCAGTTCGGTTGCTGACAGGACTCAGCCGCACCATCATGAACTTAGAGGTCATTTACAGCAAGCATCATCTGGGAAAGTAAGAGAACGCTAAGCCATTTCAGATGAAATAGTAAAGCAAGTAAGTACTGTTTTCGACTCATAAAAGGAACTAGGCTTGTCTCACCAGCTATCGGAGAGCTACTGCCAATTGAGGACTACGAAGTCATTGGTGGTTTGCACACTATTATGTTGGTAGACAAGAATGGTTCCTTTTATTGGTATTCTCTATCCTAACACTCTTATAGTTATTTCCACCATATAATTGTGTTACTTACCACCAAAAATAAAATTGACATCTGCTTTCCATACTGTTATCCTTAGAGGTAAGACAATTAAATAGAGACTGACCCGCTTTGATCGAACAGAGTATGAGCTTAGTGTCCAACAGCGATCCGATAGGTGGTGAGAGATCGGAATGGGTGCGCTACCTCAGAACCGCTTCGTGAGCGGCTGACCGAAGAAAGTCACAGTGTGACAAGTAGGTACTGGTGGATGACTCCCACGCAGCGCAAGAGTCAACAAAAAAGTGGTCTTTCTACGTTCGCTACTCTATTGTAGGGAATGTGGACCGTGTAAAAGCGGCTTCGCAAGAGTGAAAGACAATGTGGGTGGTACCACGGGAGCAAATATTCGCCCTCGTCCCTGATATAGGGGATGAGGGCTTTTTTATTGGCTTGATTACCTTAATTACTCAATTCATCATAAGGGAGAAGCGCATGGTGACTGTTTCTATCGTCAACGTGACGAGCTATACTGCTCTGGAATTGCTGCGTTTGCTCGCACAGCATCCTGAGTTTGTCGTTACCTCTGTAACGGGACGTAGTGCGGTGGGCAAGCGTCTAGGTGAAGTGTTTCCACAACTCTATGCGCTTCCATCCGTGATCGACCCTGCATTGCTGATTACAGAGGAGGCGGGGAAAACCGACCTTGCGTTTGTGTGTTTGCCACACGCAGCGGCAGCAGAGTCTGTCCTGACGCTTTTGGAGCGCGGAACAAAGGTTGTCGATTTGTCCGCCGACTTCCGTTTGCACGATGCGAGTGCATATGAGGAGTGGTACAAACATACACATCCCGCACCTGCACTTTTGGAAACAACCGCGTACGGCTTATGTGAGCTGCATCGCGCGCAGGTTACCCATGCGTCACTTGTTGCTAATCCTGGTTGTTATGCAACTGCTTCTATACTTGCGTTGGTCCCAGCTGTCGCCGCAGGGATTATTCAGCCTGGAATTATTATTGATGCGAAATCTGGTGTAAGCGGTGCTGGTCGTACACCCTCGCTCACGACGCTCTATGACGAAGTGAATGAAAACATTAACGCTTATAGTCTCAATGGACATCGCCACTTAGCAGAGATTACACAGGAATTAGCTGAAGCTGCACCAAACGACGGAAAAGAGCAACTACGCGTGACGTTCATTCCACATCTTGTGCCTATGACGCGTGGCATTCTTGCGACATGCTATGCGGATCTGAAACAAAATACACTCACAACTGAGGACGTACGAGAACTGTACGAAAAGCATTATGCAGATGAGCCATTTGTACATGTTGTTGACTCATCACCTCATACGAAGTGGAGCTATGCCAGCAACCACTGCTTTATTCATCCTTTTGTAGATACTCGTACACAAAGACTTGTCGTCGTTTCATGCCTTGATAATCTCGTGAAGGGTGCATCAGGGCAAGCAATACAAAACGCAAATATTCTTTATGATTTGCCGGAGACAACCGGATTAACGGCATTGGCTGTCTATCCGTAATGGAAGAGGGGATTTTTTATGGCTATTAGTTTTTCATTAACGCCGGAGGGCGACATTATTAACGATCAACACCTTATCGCACAGGTACTTAGCGAGGCATTGCCGTACATTGATTTTTTGAAGGGTAAGACGCTCGTGATAAAATTAGGTGGCAGTACGCTTGAGCATCAAGAGTCGGTGCTACAAGATATTGTGTGGTTACAGAAGCTTGGTATTCGTCCTGTGCTTGTCCACGGCGGTGGTCCATATATTAATGAGTGGCTCGACAAATTGCACCTGCCGACGCGTTTTGAAAATGGTCTACGTGTTACCGATGCGCCAACACTAGAAGTTGTGCGTATGGTATTACTAGGGCAGGTCAATCAAGGATTAGTCTTGATGGCTTCGCACATGGGTGGCAAAGCAATCGGGCTGAGTGGAACTGACGGCAGTATGGTGCGGGCACATATTGTGAACGAACGTTTAGGTTTTGTCGGTGAAGTTGAGTCAGTTGATCCAATGCCTGTACAAGCCCTGATAGAGCAGAATTATATTCCTGTCATTGCTCCACTTGGCGAGGGGCCAGATGGAACGTGTTTGAATATCAATGCAGACCTTGTGGCTTCACACCTCGCAAGTGCGCTCAACGCGGAAAAGCTAATCTTCTTGAGCAATGTTGTGGGTATTCGGCATGCTGATGGCTCGTTAATCTCAGAGTTGAGTGAACAAGAGGCCAAACAGTTAATTACAGATGGCGTCATCAGTGGTGGCATGATTCCAAAGGTGACGGCGTGCCTGGATGCATTAGCAATTGTTCCGCGTGTACATATTGTCGATGGGCGTGAAAAGCACGTGTTGCTTCGTGAGTTATTCACCGAGCAGGGTGCTGGCACAATGATAATTCGCTGAGAGGATAGAACGAAGCATGAAAAAACGTGTGGAGCGTTTGCGTGGGATGCACGACTCTTTACCAGAGGCGCAGCAAAATTCCCAATGGATAACTAACCGCTTGACAACGCTTATGTCGCGTGCAGGATATGCCTTGATTGATACACCAATTCTTGAGCGGAGCGATTTGTTTCAAGCTAGTTTCGGTCAGGAATTATGGCAAAACCTCTATGCGTTTCGGCTACATCATCGTGATTTATGCTTACGTCCAGAGTATACTGCTTCGATCTGTCGGCTTTACCTCGATCATTATCAACAGCAGTCATTGCCTTTGCGCTTTCAATACGCTGGACCAATTTTCAGATATGAGGCACCAGGGCGAAGTCGCTACCGGCAGCACACACAATTTGGTATCGAGCTGTTTGGTGGACATGCAGCCTCGGCTGATGCCGAAATGGTACAGTTAGCATGTGATGTACTGCAAGAATTACGTATCCCGGAGTATCGCCTGGAATTGGGGCACATAGGTGTTGTGAGCGGCTTTATTCATCGTCTGCATCTCGACGATCAAGCTGCTCGTCTACTCCTTAGCCTGATGGAGCAAATTAGCCGATCAGAAGAGGGTGAACAGTTGGCACAGGCACGATTAGAAACGCTCTACCCTCTGAATGGACATGATACATCGGTTCCTACACAGGATGAACACGATACATCAGTTCTAGCACAAGACTCACGCTATATTACATCGCTGTTAAGCGGGATCAGCATCTCTTTTAATGATGATGAAGCACGCTCTGAGGTGGTTGAACGTTTCTTGTGGAAGATGGAGCGAGGCGAGCAACGGCGTCGAATTTTGTATGCATTAGATTTTTTGCGCGAGTTACATGCTATTTCGGGACCACCTCCACATGTGTTTGATGCCTTACAAGACTTGTTGCAACGCTATCAACTCGACACAGAACCACTTCAAGAACTGCAACAACTGGTCTCTATTCTTGTACAAGGAGGTGTGCCACGCGAACAGATTATACTGAATCTTTCGCTTGGACGCGGTGTGAGTTACTATACAGGGCTGGTATTCGAGATACACGCGCAAGAAGCAGATGGTTTTGACACACAACTCTGTGGTGGAGGACGTTATGATCGTTTGATGCGCGCTGTCGGCAGCACTCGTGATGTGAGTGCATGCGGTTTTGCCTTCGGCGTTGAGCGTTTGCTTACACTTGTATCCAGAGATGAGCTTCCTGTTATAAATGGCACACAAGCACTCGTTATTCCTGTGCGCCTGGAGGAAATGCCATATGCTCTACGCATAGCGCGCATCGCACGTTCGTCAGGTATTTCGGTTGAACTGGACGTAACTGGCCATGGAGTAAGTGCTGGCTTAAAACAGGCGTCGAAGAAAAATATTCCGCTCGCACTGATTATGGGTGAGGACGAACGACAAAGAAATGTAGTGACCGTGCATGACCTTACTACGGGAGAAGAGCAGGTCGTAAGTAGCGAGTCACTTGCCCAAGGTATGAAAGAGGTGCTGTTGTGAGTGCTGATGCAAAAGTTCGACTGGCTCTTCCTAGTAAAGGATTAGAGAGCGCGACACTAAATTTTCTTGCCGAGTGTGGACTAAAAGTCAATAGGAGTAACCCTCGTCAGTATCTTGCACGCATCAAAAGTATGCCAGAGGTAGAAGTTGTATTTCAACGACCGACAGATATTCCACTACTCGTGCAAAGTGGTGATGCAACACTTGGTATTACAGGCTATGATATTCTCGCAGAGCACCGTGGATATGGAGAAGAGCGGGACGATGACGACGTGATGGATGAAGACTTGATGGTGCTAGAGCGTGATCTTGGTTATGGTGCATGTCGTCTTGTTGTCGCGGTACCAGAGACATGGATTGACGTGAGCAACTGTGCCGACCTTTGGCACCTTTCTGGCTACTACCTTGCACACAGAGATCGCGGCCTTCGTATAGCCACAAAATATCCGATTTTGACTAACAGCTTTTTACGTAAGCATAACATTACACATTGCAAAATTTTTTCTCCTCATGGAGCATTAGAAGCTGCTCCGCTCACTGACACCGCCGATCTGATTGTAGATCTTACTGAGACAGGTACAACACTACGCGAAAATCGCCTGAAAATATTAGATGACGGTATAGTGTTGCGATCTCAGGCGTGTCTTATAGCTAATACGAGTCAACTTGTGAAGGACCCTTCCGCACTCAAGGCGGCAGAGACTCTTCTTGAATTGATGGAGGCACGAACACAGGCGAAAGAGCGTTCTATGCTTACCGCACAGGTGCAGGCGGAGAGTCAAGAAGCGATACAGCGTATCTCAGATGAATTACAGCAACATCTGATAACGCTTAACTCTCGTGCCGAATTACGTATCGCACTATCTGAGGTCGCAACGTCAGCAAACCCCGGATGGTACACCATTTCCGGTATGGTGCGCTTGGGTGGTTCTGCCGCTGAACTTCTGGAAACAGTAGCACTTCTACGCAGCATCGGAGCGACCAATATTAGCATCACGCCACAAACTTATCGCTTTAATGAGATATCTACAAGTGTGCATAGTCTACATGAACGGTTGAAACGGGTGGCGCGTTGAGTAATACGAAGCTGATTATCTTTGATCTCGACGGTGTTATCACCAGCGAAGAGGCATACTGGGACACGGCAGGATTGGTTATCCATGAATTACTGTATAGCTCGCGCTATTGGAATATAGAAAATACGCAATATGCGTACCAGCCTGTGACAACCGCTGAGGAGAACCGTAGTCTTAGTCGAAGTGTTCTACCGGAGGCAAGTATTGTAGGCTTCAAATCAAGAGCGGTCAACTCAAATTGGGATACATGTTATTGTGGATTTTGCTTATATCTAATTCATCTTCTCACACTTGTGCCTCATAAAGAGACACTTCTTCCACTAAGACCAGCCGATGAGGATTGGATGGCTGCTTTTAGGGAACAGCTAGCAACTGTAGCAGACAAAAGAATACGTGATACTCGTGTGCTCGACGCGATTAACGATCCTCTGTTTCATGGATATAGCGGTCTCGAACTGATAAAGCGTTTCAACATGTATGCTACTCAGGTGTTAGGTGTATCTATAGAAGACGTTTTCGCGCGATATAGCCCTTCATGGGAGTTTTGTGAACAACTCTTTCAAGAGTGGTATCTAGGAGATGAACTCTATGCACGCGACTACGGACATGCTCCAAAACAAACGGGGAAACGTGGATGTATTTCCTTTGAAAAACCATTACTACCTGTTGAACAACTACGAGCTACACTTGAGAATCTTCAGCAACAGGGATATACGCTCGGTATTGCTACGGGGCGACCCAGGAAGGAAGCACTTGTTCCGCTTGAGAACTACGGTTTATTAGCGTATTTTGACGCATCGCGTATCGCGACACACGCGGAGATAGCTAAAGCGGAAGAAGTGCTTACCGCGCAAGGGAAGAGCATATCTCTAGTAAAACCCCATCCATTTCAATTCTTGATAGCTGCTAATCCTAATTACGTTGAAAATTCTTATAGGCGTAAACTACAAACATTCTTAATTGTTGGCGACACACCAAGCGACATACAGGGCGGACATACAGCAGGTGCTATAACTATTGCAGTTTTAACAGGTGCAAAAACGCTCCGGGCACAAATGATACTTGAGCAGAGCAAACCAGATTTTCTTATCGCGGATGTAACAAAACTTCCCGCGCTTGTACAAGAAATAGATAGTTTGACAACTATTCAGCGATTGCAGTTTCATGAACGGGAAAAAGCGGAACGGTTGTTGTATCGTTGGTTTACTTTGCATATGGATTTGCAGGTGGAAAGTGTCACACTCACTCCTAAGGCTGTTTCACTAAATTCTTTTAACGGTTTTTATCGTGTCAACGGCGAGGAATACTTTTTCAAAACGCATGTAGAAGAGCAGGGAATACTGGAAGAATACTATCACGCTGAGGTACTACGACAAGCAGGATACAACATCGTCAAACCTATACGTACCGTGCACGAGCATGGACAGCAGATGGTTATTTATCCTGTTGTGCATTGGCCTGTGATGTTCGACTTGATGCGCTCTATCGAGATACAGCAAGCGACAGAAGTGACAGTTGAAACATTAGTGAATGCTGAAAGACGCGAGTGTGAGCATTTGCTCGCTCTTTACACCCGAACACTTGCTTTTAGTAATGCGGAAGAGCATGCAAAAGCTCCTATTCATCAGCTCTTTTGGCATCGCTTAGCAGGTGAGCGTCTCAAAAGTTACTATCAGAACAAACATCTTATATTTCCTAACAATAAGGAAAGAGTTGTATTTGATACGCTTCTAGCGTATAAGTGGCGCATCAATGGAGTTGACCAGAGGTATACGCTTGGAGAGTTGATAGAGCGAGCTATGATTGCTCTTAACCCTGCTCGCGCTATGTTTACTATTATTGGGCACGGCGATGCTCATTTTGGCAATGTCTTTTTAAAGAACAGCAAAGACTACCTTTACTTCGATCCAGCGTTTGCTGGACGCCATTCACCACTACTCGATATTGTCAAACCACTTTTCCACAATATATTTGCTACGTGGATGTATTTCCCTAAGGAAATCGCGCAAGATTATGCGGTTGGTGTACATATTGAGGATACAACGATTATTGTCAATCATAATTATGCTTTGACTCCTATACGTCAGGCTATTCTTCAAGCAAAGGAAGAATACTTGTTGCGGCCTCTTCTCGCAAAGTTACGTTCTTCAAACGCCCTCCCTGACGACTGGCTAGAGATTATGCAATCGGCGTTGTTATGTTGTCCTTTATTGACAATGAACCTTGTAGATACTGCGCGTATGCCACCGAGCATAGGCTGGCTTGGATTTGCACTTGCGGTGTTTATGGGAAATAATGGTATGATATCCTGGCATATCGAAGCAGAAGGACAAGAGGCATGATTGCATTAGTCGATTATGGCGCAGGAAATATTCATAGTATCGAGAAGGCACTTGAGTGCGTTGGAGCAACGGTGCGAGTAACAAATGAGCCTGCTGTTGTAGCGGAAGCTGAGGCTGTTGTGCTACCTGGTGTTGGCTCGGCTGGTTCCGCAATGGCACAAATAACGCAACACGGCTTAGATGATGCTATCCGTGAGGCGACCCAGCAAGGAAAACCATTTCTTGGCATCTGTCTGGGAATGCAATTGCTTGCAGGACATCATGCCGAAGGTGAGGTGAATGGGCTGGGCTTGTTTCATGGTGAGGTACGGCGTATTCCAAATGGACCGAAGATTCCGCATATGGGCTGGAATCAGGTTCAGCCTCTTCATGAGAACTTGCCCATTTTTGCAAGCATTCCAGAAAATACATATTTTTACTTTGCACACTCTTACTATGTCGAGCCACAAAGCTTACAAGGTGTCGCGGCTATCACTGAATATGGTTCACCGTATTGTAGCGTTATTACAACGGAGCAAGTGTGGGGTACGCAATTTCACCCTGAAAAGAGTGGGAAGCTTGGACTACAACTACTCGCCAATTTTGTAAAGTGGGTGAAAACATGATTATCCTACCTGCTATAGACATCAAAGATGGTCAATGTGTGCGTCTCTATCAAGGTGATTACGCGAAAGCAACGGTGTATGATAGCGATCCTGCGCGCGTCGCAGAACGCTGGCACAAAGCGGGGGCAAAGTGGCTGCACATCGTTGATCTTGACGGGGCCGCGCAAGGATATCCCGTCAATCTTGATCTTATCAAACGAGTGAGAGCTGTTACGCATGCGCATATCGAGTTTGGGGGCGGACTACGCTCT
Source organism: uncultured Ktedonobacterales bacterium (assembly GCA_964657325.1). Lineage (GTDB taxonomy): Bacteria > Chloroflexota > Ktedonobacteria > Ktedonobacterales > Ktedonobacteraceae > JBBQVS01. The sequence goes on along the minus strand of CAZZVE010000153.1, from coordinate 2,294 downwards.
ATGGAGCATATTGAGCAGGTCTTCGACATTGGAGTAGACCGTGTTATTCTTGGAACGGTAGCTATCACTAACCGCGAACTCTTGCAAGAGGCTCTTGTGCGCTATGGAGATCGTGTGGCAATAGGGTTAGATGCACGAGATGGTAAGATAGCGATTACTGGGTGGATGGAAACATCGGGCACTTCAGCGATAGACCTTGCAATTGAGCTAAGCACATTAGGAGTACGTCGTTTTATCTACACAGATATTGCACGAGATGGAGCAATGACTGGCCCGAATATCGAAGCGATAGCTCATATGCAAGAAAAGATTACACAATCTACAAAACCTTATTCCTTAATTGCCTCTGGTGGAGTTAGTTCACTTGCCGACCTGCATGTTCTCGCGGCAATGGGAGTCGAGGGGGCCATTGTTGGGAAAGCTTTGTATACAGGGGATATCGACTTACATGCAGCCATACGAGAACTAGAGAGGTAGCACGAGTATGCTTACCAAAAGAATTATCCCTTGTCTCGATGTTGCGAAGGGCCGAGTAGTCAAAGGTGTAAATTTCGTAAATTTACGCGACGCTGGCGATCCAGTGGAACTTGCAAAATTTTATAACACTGAAGGTGCCGATGAGATTGTCTTTCTCGATATCACAGCCTCATATGAGAATCGCGCTACTATGCTTGATGTAGTACGCCGGACAGCGGAGCAGGTGTTTATCCCAGTAACGGTTGGCGGTGGTCTTCGTACGATTGAAGACATTCGGGCAACATTAAGTGCGGGTGCCGATAAGACCTCACTAAACACCGCAGCAGTACAACACCCTGACCTGATTCATGCGGGGGCGGAGCAGTTCGGCGCACAATGTATCGTCCTTGCAATTGACGCACGTTCAAACGAAACTATGCCGAGCAAGTATGAAGTGTTTATTCATGGGGGACGGACTCCTACTGGAAAAGATGCGTTGGAATGGGCACAGCAAGGCGTTGCACTGGGAGCGGGAGAGCTTCTTTTGACCAGTATGGATCGAGATGGCACAAAGCGGGGATACGACCTCGTACTGAATGCTATGATAGCAAATGCAGTTTCTGTACCCGTTATCGCATCAGGAGGTGTTGGTACACTGGAACACTTTTTTGACGGGTTAACACTAGGTAAGGCTGATGCTGTATTAGCCGCGTCAATCTTCCACTTCGGCGAGTTCCGTGTGTGTGATGTAAAACACTATTTGCAAAAGCAAAACATAGTTATACGGCCATGTTAAATCTACCGTGGAAGTAATCGCATTAGTTATTCAGCAAGATATAGGGAAAGTTGAGAAACAACATGCTGCGCTTTGATCGCCAGGGCCTCATTTCTAGTGTTGTTGTAGATGATGCTACAGGCGACGTATTAATGGTTGCCTTTATGAATGAGGAAGCCTTACAGAAAACACGAGAGACAGGCTTCACCCATTTTTTTAGCCGCTCACGTAATACCATTTGGCGCAAAGGCGAGCAATCAGGAAACAGCCAGGAAGTGCGGGACATTTTTGTCAATTGTGAGGAGAACAGTATTCTTGTACGTGTCGTCCAGAATGGTGGCGCAGCCTGTCACGATGGCTACCATAGCTGCTACTATCGACGTCTACTGTCAAATGATACGTATGAAGTAGTGATGGATCGCGTCTTTGATCCAGAAGAAGTATATGGGAAGGGCACGACTCAAGCGACAGCACCTACGAAAGAAGACGAATTTCATATAGACAAAGACTCTACACATATAGAGACACCAGAAGAACTCCGAGTGAAGATGAGACAGCTCTATAGCGTATATCTCTATTTACGTGATAATGATATGAGTGAGCAATCAAACACTTCACGATTACTACAGGATCATAGCCAGAGCTATCTTGTATCACGACTAGCTGATGAGTTACAAGAACTAGTGGATGTGCAGAGTGGGGAGCATGTACATGCTGGTCGAGAACCCGATACTATCTTAGAAGGAAGTCAAGTAGGATACTGGCTCTTCTTAATCGCCGCAACAATTCGCCTGAATTACAATGATTTCACACCGCATGAAGCCTTGCTACGTGGCTATCAGGAGCACTATGACGAAGGTAGAATGGTCGAGGTGTGGCAAGAGTGTTTAAGTCTAGTCGCACAAAATCAAACGCTCGTGATTGCTCAAGGACTACAGCTCGGCTTCTCCTTAATTGGTTGGGCTTGTGCCAAAGCAAAAATTAGCCCTATCATGCCCATAGAATTTGACCTTGATCAAATGCGGCGCAAGGGATTAGTACGATAAAAGGGTGTAATTGTTGT
>CAZZVE010000152.1:0-12428 GCA_964657325.1 uncultured Ktedonobacterales bacterium | reverse complement strand
TAAATATTAGGCCTAGTATATCATATTATACCAATGATAGGGTTGAGAATCACGTTGTACTTTTTAACAAGAAAATTTGATCTCTCATAGAGACTTTAGGTTTGTCCTCTCCCAAATGGCATATTGTAAGGAATGAAATGTATGCTTGTATCCTCCTTTTGGGAGATGATATTCCTCTCCTCTGAATAAAAATCCTCCATTTGAGAGACGACAACTGCTTTAGCTATCCGCTACACTTTCTACTAAAGGTTATGAGAAAAAATGCCTTATATAGAAAGGAAGTCAATATGTCAGTAGAGATGATGCTTACCGGTACAGAAATTCGCCAACGTTATCTGGATTTTTTTGTGAGTAAAGGCCATCTACAAATTCCTAGTTCGTCGCTTGTGCCTCACAATGATCCGACAGTGCTGTTAACCACTGCCGGAATGCAGCAAATCCTACCCTACTTCTTGGGGCGCGAGACACCGCCCGCTCCACGCCTTACCTCAGTGCAGAAATGTTTCCGCACCACTGATATTGATAACGTGGGGAATGAGCGTTCACTCACCTTCTTTGAGATGGTGGGCAACTTCTCTGTCGGCGACTACTTTAAGCGTGAGGCTATCACCTTCGCCTGGGAACTGCTCACACAGGTCTTCATGATACCTAAGGACCGTTTGCGTCCTACTGTACACACAGAGGACAAGGAGGCCGCACAGCTATGGAGAGAGATTGCAGGCTTCGCAGATGAAGCCATTGTGCGTCTGGAAGATAATTGGTGGGGTCCTCCGGGAGCCACTGGTCCATGTGGTCCCGACTCCGAAATTTACTATGATCGCGGCACTCAGCATGGCTGTGGCAAGGCCGATTGTGCCCCCGGATGCGAGTGCGAGCGGTTCCTGGAAATCTGGAACCTCGTCTTCACCCAATTCTATCAGGACCTCGATGGTACGCGTACACCTCTGCAGAAGAAGAATATTGATACAGGGATGGGTCTTGAACGTCTCAGCATGGTGCTGCAAGGGAAAGAATCGGTCTTCGATACTGATTTGTTCCGCCCCATTATCGACAAATTCGCGGAAGTGGCGGGTACGACCTATGGCAGCAACGCGAAAGTCGATGCTTCACTGCGCGTCATCGCCGATCACGGACGTGCGCTGGTCTTCTTAGCAGCTGATGGCGTGCTACCCAGTAACGAGGGGCGCGGCTACATCTTCCGTCGCATCCTACGTCGTGCTGTGCGACATGGCAAACTGCTTGGTCTCGATAAGCCCTTCCTCGCTGAGGCCGCCAATACAGTCATTGATTTCATGAAGAGCCACTATAAGGAGTTAGAGTTCCACCGCGACCGCATTTTTGAAGTTTTAACTATGGAGGAAAAGAAGTTCAGCCAGACCCTCGACTCCGGCCTGTCTCTGCTCAATACGCTGCTCGCAGACCTGAAGCAGCAGCACCAGACAGTGATTCCTGGCAAAGATGCCTTCAAGCTCTATGATACACATGGCTTTCCTCTGGAATTAACGCAGGAGGTCGCCGCCGATGATGGCTTTACCATTGATGTTCCCGGCTTTGAGCAAGCTTTGCAGCAGCAGCAGGAGCGCAGCCGAGCCACCGCCACTTTTGTGCAAAGCAAGGACGATACAGCACTAGCAGCAATCCTCAAACGCGTTGGACCGTCCAAGTTTATCGGCTATCAGGGAGTGACAGGCAGTGGAAAAGTGGTTGGGCTGATTGTTGATGGCACGGAGGTGGAGGAAGTTAGTACGCCACAAGATGCACTGGTGATTCTGGATGTTACGCCGTTCTACGCGGAAAGCGGTGGACAAATTGGTGATCGGGGCGATCTCACTGGTCCGATGGGAGTCTTCTCGGTGCAAGATACGCAATCACCGCTCAAAGGCTTGATTGTCCATTATGGACATATTCAGGAAGGATATATGGGTGTTGGCGATGTTGTACAGGCCGATGTCAACGTCCAGCGTCGCGAGGATACCATGCGGAACCATAGTGCAACGCATCTACTACAAAAAGCCCTACGGAATATTCTAGGTCCACAGGTTGAGCAGCGTGGTTCGCTGGTAGAACCAGAGCGCTTACGCTTTGATTTCACCAGTCCACGTGCGCTCACGACCTCGGAGCTGGCTCAGGTGGATGAGCAGGTCAATCGTTGGATACGCGCCGATTTTCCAGTACATATCACCACCACGCCGTTACAGCAGGCTCAACAAATGGGTGCGATGGCATTGTTTGGCGAAAAGTATGAGAATCAGGTGCGCGTCGTCTCGATGGGCGAAAGTATCGAACTGTGCGGCGGTACGCACTGCTCCTCGACGGGTCAGATCGGCTTGTATATCACCGTACAGCAGTCGAGTGTAGCCGCAGGTATCCGTCGTATCGAGGCACTTAGTGGGCGTGGCGCGGAAATGTATCTACGTCGCCGCTCTGCACTGGTGGATGCAGTGAGCGCACGTCTGCAGACACAGCCGGATCAACTTGAGAAAACTGTGGAGCAAATCGCACAGGAACTGGCAGCAACTCGCAAACAAATTGTGCAGTTTCAGCACGCATCCATGCAGCAACAGGCAGAAACTCTAGCTTCTTCGGCACAAGAGGTTGATGGTGTTCCAGTCATCTCGACCGTCTGTAGTGTGCAAGACAACAAACTCCTGCATGAAATGGGAGACGTGGTGCTACATAGCTTGGAATTGCCAAGTGTGGTTGTGCTGGCAAGCAGTTTTGATGGGCGCATCGGTTTGCAAGTGAGCATCTCACCCGAACTGACAAAGCGAGGACTACATGCGGGCAAAATTGCTAGCGCGGTTGGTCTACGCTTGGGAGGTAAAGGTGGCGGCAGACCGGAATCGGCACAAGGCGGTGGAAAAAATAAGGCGGAGTTGGAGTCTGCTCTCGCTATGGTGGCGAATATGGTCAAGGAAAAGCTTGAGCAGCCGAGACACTGAGAAAGATTGTTGGCACCCTGCTAGGAAGCACGCTAATGCTCTTAATAGAGGGAAATTGGAATGAGAGAGGAAATTCTATGAAGTCACAACCGTTGCTACAGGTTACTAGTGAGCTAGCTCTAACAAGTGAACTAAAACCACTTCAGGCTTCATCTCCACTTTCATGGCAGACACGCCGCGTGCTATTCCTCCTCGCTGCCTGTATTGCCTTGATGATGACTGGCTACGGCATTGTCATGCCTGTTTTTGCCAAGCGTATCGGTGAACTCGGCTCAGGTGTGCAAGCTTTGGGATTGATGACAATGGGCTTTGCCTTCGCGCAACTTCTGCTCTCACCTTTGATGGGCTCGCTTGCGGACCGCCTTGGAAGGCGTCCGCTGATTCTCATTGCCCTCGTCGGTGAGGTTCTATCCAATAGTGCGTATCTATTCGCACAGTCAGTTCCTCTCTACATCGGCGTGCGTTTCTTTCAAGGTGCAATTACGGCGGGACTCCTTCCAGCAGTTTTAGGAGTAGTTGGGGACAGAGTTCCCGAAGATCAACGTGCGCAATGGACGGGCGTCATTATGGGAAGCTATGGTGCTGGATTTATTCTTGGTCCAGCACTCGGCGGATTACTTTTTGATCGCTGGGGCTACGTCGCCCCCTTTGGTGTCTCTGGAAGCCTGGCATTGATAGGGTTGGTACTCGCTTTTATAATGGTTCCTGAGACGCACCCTGCTTCTCTGCGCTCTCAAACACTGAAATTGAGTATCGGAAGAACGAAGTGGAGAGACATTTGGGACTCCTTACCCAGACCACTCTCGCTGTTTGTCACGCTCCTATTCGTTGATTTCATCGCCACCTTTGCCTTTGCGTTCATTGAACCGCAGATGGCATTGTATGCCTACAACCAACTCTCCTTGAATCCAACGCAACTGGGCATCATTATAGGGTGTTATGGATTAGCTATGTTACTGGGACAAGCCTTCCTCGGAACGTTAAGCGACCGCTTCGGAAGAAAGCCGATCATACTACTTGGTCTCTTCCTCAACGGAACCTTGTACCTTGGTCTGATTTTCATCAAACCATTTGGTCTGCTCCTCCTTGTTGCTCTCATAGCCGGTCTAGGTGACGCCCTGTTTATTCCCGCCATAGGTGCTGCGTATCTCGATATTGCAGAACCGCAACATCAGTCACAGGTGGTAGGAATAAAGGGTTCGGGAGCGGCACTGGCAGGAGTTATGGGTCCATTGCTGCTGACGGTTATCAGCCCATGGACAGGACCTCGCAGTATCTTTGCCATCTCTACGGGAGCAACACTGGTAGCAATCTTCCTGGCACTGCTTGTGCTGAAAGGACGCTTTCAAGTTGAAAACAATAAAGAGCATACTCAGTCGTTTATCTCATGAGGAATGACAGTGTCACTCACGATGCTCTGAAGCGGTATTAGCAATCCAGAATACAACAAAGCAGATTTGCAATGGTTACGCTATGCAGAGGTGCGTTCCAATTTCCTCTCACAACTCTTTATACATAAGCTGTGCAACCACTCATGCTGTGGACTCCACTGCACGCTCACGCTTTTGCTTGCAAAGGATAGACCATCGCGGAAAATGCCAAGTTATAGTTGCCTTCAGCGAACGTGTAGGGAAGCTCATGGATTCGCTGAGATCGGATGCAATGCCTCACGGACGATACCTCCAGTTCCAAAGGGAGCAAAATGGTTTCCAGTTAGCTGTATTAATATGGTCGAAACCTACCATGAGAGTGTATAATAAAATTATTGTCAAGAAAGTACTTGTGTCGTGTGAAGTGACTCTCATAGAACAATAGGTAGGCAAGCTCATGCGTACTCTTGATTTATGCTATAAAATGGTGATGCAATATTCAGTTAGAAAATGAGGTATATACTAGAGAGCGAATTGTCCTGAAAGAAGAGGCAACTATGCAAGACAATATCTACATCCTACCTCGACGAGAGCCAAGAGAGCCTCAGAAGATTCTAGCCCATCACCTACCCTCACAACTGACCCCGCTCATCGGGCGGCAAGAGGAAGTAGTAGCTGCCTGTCACCTTCTGCACCGCTCCCTCGTGCGCCTCCTTACTCTCACGGGTACTGGCGGGGTCGGCAAAACTCGCTTGGCCTTGGAGGTGGGTGCCGCTCTCTCGGAAGACTTTGCTGACGGTGTTTCTTTCGTCCCACTCGCAACTATCAGCGACCCCGGCCTGGTCCTTCCCACCATTGCACAAGCACTTGACCTCACAGAGGTCGGAGGAGGATCGTTCCTCCCTCTTCTGCAAGCCGTTCTGCTAGACAAACAGGTGCTTCTCTTGCTCGACAACTTCGAGCACGTCCTCTCAGCAGCCCCCGAATTGATGAAGCTGCTGACCACATGTCCGAGCTTGAAGCTGCTGGTCACGAGCCGTGCTGTGCTGCATGTTCAGGGTGAACAGGAATTTCCCGTTCCGCCTCTGGCACTGCCCGACCTCAAGCGCCTTCCTGACCCCGAAGTGCTCTCAGACTATGCCGCCGTCGCTCTCTTCGTTCAGCGAGCTCAGGCTGTCATACCTACGTTCGGGTTGACCACTGCCAATGCCCGTACCATTGCCGAAATATGTGTGCATCTGGATGGCTTGCCACTGGCCATTGAACTCGCGGCGGCTCGCATCAAACTGCTGCCACCACAGGCTTTGCTAACGAGAATCGGGCGCGGACTTGAGGTCTTGACGAGCGGAGGGCAAGATGTACCGACGAGACAACAGACGCTAATCAACACCATAGCGTGGAGCTACCAGTTGTTAGATGCCTCCGAGCAGTGCCTCTTTCGACGGCTGTCTGTCTTTGCTAGTAGCTTCACTTTAGAGGCGATCGAGGCAGTGTGCGGTGAATGCAATGATGGAGCAGAAGTAGTGTTGGATAAGCTCTCTTCCCTCCTGGACAAGAGCCTGGTGCGTCAGATAGTGCAAGAGGGAGAGGAAGCTCGCTTCGTGCTGCTGAAGATAATCCGGGAGTATGGACTGGCATGCCTGAGGAACTGTGGGGAGATGGAGGAGACCCAAACCGCGCATGCCAAGTACTACCTGGCACTCGCGGAGGAGGCCGCCCCCAACTTGCGTGGGGACGTTTGGCCGTCACACTTCCATGCCCTGATGCCTCACCTCGCTGAGGAGGCTACTCCCCAGTGGCGTAGGACCGAGCAGGCACGTTGGGTTGAACGACTGGAGTACGACCAGGAGAATTTGCGGGCGGCACTGAGCTTTCTCTTGGAGCAGGCACATGCCCGGGTAGATACATTGGAGGCAGAGAAACAGGCTGAGTTGTCCCTACGCTTTTGTATCGCCCTGTCGTGGTTCTGGCATATGCGTGGTTATGGGCGAGAAGGACTGAATTTTCTGATGCAGGCCCTAGCAGAACCTGCTCATGTGAAAGGAGCACTTCGGGCTAGGGCACTGTATGAGGCAGTAGAACTGGGCTTCATCTATGAAAGGAACCAGCCACTTGATCAGCTAGCCGAGGAGAGTCTTGCACTCTACCAACAGTTGGGTGATCCTGTGGGTATCGCCCACAGCCTATCTCGACTGGGCAGTCTCTCCCGCATCAGGAGCCATTTTGCCTTGGCTCATACTCAGTTGCAAGAGGCAGCAACTCGTTTCCAGAGACTAGGCAATGGTTGGAGGCAAGGTCAGTGCTACACAGAATGGGTACGTGCTGCCACCGAACAGGGGCAGTACAAACTGGCCCATACACTTTTAGAAGAGAGCTTGTTGCTCTACCAGGCGTTAGGCGACACGCAGCGTCTTGACTGGGTGCGCTACCTGCTGGCATACCTCCTCTTCGTCTCGCAGGAGGATCAGATACTGGCCCATCAGATAGCCGAGCAGAGCTTAGCTCAGTTTCGGGAACGGGGCGATACCCCTTTTAGTGTCTATCCACTCGGTCTACTGGGGCTCATCCATTTGGAGCGAGGTGATCTGGGAGTGGCACGTGTCTTTCTTGAGGAGAGCCTGGAGATCGGCAAGCAGACATCGGTGGAGACGGATGCTGCCTTTATCGCGCTCGGCCTTGCGCGACTCTTGACCTTACAGGGCGATGTGGCTTCAGCGCGTCGCCTGTACCAGGAGACTTTGACCCTGCTGTTCGAGTGCAAGGTCTACAAAGAGGGCATCGCAGCAGGTCTGGAGGGTCTGGCGACCTTAGAAACAGAGCAGGAAGCATACATTATCGCGGTACGACTTTGGGGAGCAGCGGAAGCACTTCGCGATGCTATCGGGGCACCTATGCACCTCGTCCACCGCGCCAGTTATGAGCGAGCCACAGCACTGGCACATGCAGAGCTTGGTGAAAGGACTTTTGCAATTGCATGGAGCGAAGGGAGCAGCTTAACGCCCGAACAGGTACTGACCACGCCAGCCCTAGCGAGCACACCTGCACAGGCCCAGTCACAATTATCAGGAAATGCTCCACTGAGTTGGTCCACTCAGACAACCTCCTCTTCGCACTCCAAACTCCCTGAGCTGTTAGACCCTCTGAGCGAGCGAGAGCTAGAGGTGCTTCGCTTGATAGCAGATGGGCAAGCGAATAGTGAAATTGCCCACACGTTGTTTGTGAGTGTGGGCACTGTCAAAACTCATCTCAAACATATCTATGGTAAGCTGGATGTGCATACGCGCATCCAAGCAGTTACGAAGGCAAGGATATACCAGCTCTTGTCCTCTTAGGCCGTCATGACGAGATATCTCCCAGATAAATAAATAGAAGAGATCATCTAGAATTGAAGGCTAGAGATTTATCTCAACAAGCAGAACCAATGCATCCAAAACCGCTTTGAGAAAAGAAAAAAATGACTGCTGATACGAGTCAGTAAAATCCGCCTGCACCAAATATGAGAATGCTCAAGCCAGTGATGATGTTACGAATTATCTTGCACCAGTTGTTGCATCGTGACAAAACGAAAACCACGCGATTGTAGAGTCGTGATGATCGTTGGAAGCGCCGCAATAGTTTGTGACCGATTGCCCCCTCCATCATGCATAAGGATAATTGTGCCATTATGTGCCTCACCCACAGCACGCTGAATAATTACATTCACGCCTGGTAGTGACCAATCTCGCGGATCATCGTTCCAAAGAATGGCAGAGAGGTTCAGGGCCTTTGCCTGTTGCATGACGGTCGAGTTGACCGCTCCATAGGGAGGGCGAAAGAAAGCTGGTTGTCTCCCTATAGCTGACTGTATAGCATCCGACGCAGTAGCCAATTGAAATCGAACATTGCTAACCGAGAGACGTGTTAAATCTGGATGTGACCAGCTATGTTGCCCGACGATATGTCCTGCACTATATTCTTGCTGAACGAGCGCAGGATAGTCCTTCACCAGATAGCCGATATCGAAGAAGGTGGCTTGAATGCCAAACCTTTGAAGAACCGCGAGTACTTGTGGGGTGTAGGAAGGGTTTGGCCCATCGTCAAATGTTAACGCAATCTCAGGACGAGCCTTGTTCCCACTAGAGATAGGATAGTTCATTGAAGAGATTGATGTCTTTGTGGATACAGGGATAGTAGTCGGATGTGAAATTATTGGTTTCTGCGCATGGGGCTTACTATAAATCACAGCTTTTTGAGTCTTTTGAGGCGAAGAGACAATCTTGTGACTCTCTGACATTGATGTGCTTACAGCGAGAGTGTCTACCATATAGCCTGTAGTGCCAAAAGCACAAAGAATAGCACATAACAGTAGAACTAGCGGACCACGACTCGTTTTCTTTACAAGAGCGACTTTTCTTTGTCGTAAGCGATGATCGATAGAGCTATCCATATGTCTCCGTTCCTTGAACCTAGAAGCTTTTACAGAGCCTAAGCCAGTCCCACCAACTCACTATATAAAGGAGTTGGTGGGACTGGCTTCTTGCTACTCTACGAGGGAACTCGTCCCATCCTTCTCTTAGAATGCTTCATTACGTAACTTCCTACTGGATGCTCGCACTAAACAGTTGCCATGTGTTGCCCTCTGTTCCGATGATGTAGTATCCCTGATAGGTATGTGTGACGTTGCCAGTGTTAACTGAGCGGATCGTCACCGGAACTTTGACCGACCCCTCGTTCAGCACTGTGGCACTTTGAGGAAATGTGATGGAGACGCTCTGGGTATTGGCAAATCCTGCCACAAACTGTTGGTAGGACGTGGAATTGTGGTACGCTGTCCCCCACAAATTGTAGGCGTCCTGGTAGTCTTTCGCATTGATGTGAGCATAGTACAGGTTGAGTGTTGCGATTGCTTGATTCACCCGTGTATTGTTTGATGATGTGAGGCGTAAGTCGGCACTCAAGAGCTTTGCACTGCCCTGCTCTTGTTCCACAACGTAGTAGCCCTGATAGGTGCTCACGGTTGTCGAGGCTATGTCCGAAACGGCTGCTGTGACGGTGACAGGTACTTTGGCGGTTCCATTAGAGAGTGCTACAGCATTGCCAATTTGAACATTGGCCTTCTGCGTTGTGGCAAATCCCTGCGAAAACGCTGCATATGCTGTGGAATGCTGATAGCTACTACCCCACAAATTGTAGGCGTCCTGGTAGTCTTTCGCATTGATGTGAGTGTAGTACTGACTTACTACCGCTACTGCTTGTTGTGGAGTGACGGAACTCCCACTTGGGTTCGTCGATGGTGTCGTGCCGTTAGACGGTGAGGCATTTCCACCGGTTGACGTACCTGCTGGTTGCGTATTCGTTCCGGTGTTACTGGAAGGAGTGGCTCCCATGAACCGAAACGCGATCAATGTGATGACGGCAAGAATAAGTACACTAGTAACGGCAATAAGTATCCATAGAGTGCGATTTCTCTTTGGAGGAGTCGGTGGTGTGTAAAGGCTTTTTTGTTGTGCTGAAATTTGTGGATCTTGGATCATTGTTTTACCTCTCTTTTGTAAGCTGTTCTTCATGCTGCTTACTTTGTATGTACACTACTATTCATGTTATGTGCGACTTAAAGAACGTTTTTGACTTCACACGTTTCTTCTTGGAGTTCTTCGCCCATTTGCGTGAAGCTCTCTTAACGCTTGCCCAAAGTGTACTGAATAGCGTGGGCAATTGTCGTCTCCCAAACGGATGATTTTGTGCCTAAAAGAAAAGGCGTTTCTCTCCTACTCCATCATCCTTTCGAGAGATAGGCATTTCTCAAGCACCTAGCATGCCTATCTCCTCACCTCAATGTAAATCCTCCCTTCGGGAGACGACAACTCCCCTCGCTATTCAGTACACTTTTGATGTCGATGCAAAGCGAGTACCTATACGTAAAAGAGAGTGCCTGCCGACACAATCGATACTCATTTTAAAGAGAGGTGTAGAAATGGCAGTGGAAGTCGCAACTCAACAGATGGTAGGAAACTATAGGCTCACACGCCTACTTGGGCAAGGGGGCTTTGCGAATATCTATCTCGGCGAGCATATCTATCTCAATACCAAAGCCGCGGTCAAGGTACTCAATACCTGGTTGGCAGGAGAGAATGAGATCGAGAGATTTCATACCGAAGCAAGGATGAGTGCCAATTTGCGACACAAGCATATTGTGCGCGTGTTAGACTTTGGTCTGAAAGAGCACTTACCCTTCATGGTACTCGAGTATGCACCGAATGGTACTTTGCGTCAGTATTTTCCTTCTGGTGAGCCTCTTCCCCTGCCAACTATTCTACCGTTTGTCATGCAGACCGCTAGCGCATTGCAGTACATTCATAGTCAGGGTTTGATTCATTGCGATATCAAACCAGACAATCTCTTGCTCGACTCAAACAACAGCGTTTTGGTAAGTGATTTCGGCATCGCTCAGTATGCCCATAGTACTGAAAACTCACAAGGGATATACGGCACAATCGCCTATACAGCTCCTGAACAGCTCAGCGGAAAGCCACTTCCAGCCAGCGACCAATATGCCCTGGCAGTCATGGTGTATGAATGGCTGTGTGGACACCGACCGTTCCAAGGTACTGCGCTTGGAGTATTGAGTCAACATCTGTACTCGCAGCCGCTTCGTTTGCGAGACAGCATTCCAGGTATTTCTTCTGCTGTTGAGCAGGTCATCTTGCAGGCTCTTGCCAAAGACCCTTCTCAACGGTTTCCATGTGTCCTAGACTTCGCAACAGCCTTAGAGCAAGCAAGCATGGTCGAAGAACGCGCTGTGCATTCTTGGTCGTCAATTTGGTCCAAACTACTGCGACGTAGAAGCTCTGCACTTCGGTCTCTGAAGTTGACAATACTTGAAGCTATCCAATGTACAAATAGTACAGAAATGTTACTTAACGTCTAATGAAATTCTGTTTTATACCTAACACGGAGGAACAAGAAAAATGAACAACCAACCTAATTCGTATAACCAGCCTCATCAAAGTTACCAACATAGTGAGACGAATAATCGCTCTTATTCGCCTGAAGTGGCTGAACAAGAGTATCAACACAGAGAAACTGCTGGCTCGTCCTCTCCATCTAGCTCACCTGAACAAGAGTATCAGCAGTCGGTGCCTCAATATAATCCAAGCTACCAGCGACCAGCTTCCCAGGGAAGTCAGCTTCCCTACAATGGACAAAACGCTGTGCCTTTCAATGATATGGTGAGAACATCCGACATGGGGAGCATGCGCGCTGAAAACCGCTATGCCACCTATCGAGACGCGATGGGAAATATAGTAGAGAACCACCAACAGGTCTTTGAAGATCAAAATCAGATACGAACTAATATTCGCTACTGGACTCGCGCAATTTCCTACTTTCTTTTGGGAGTACTGGAGATTATCCTACTCTTACGCTTCATCTTTCGGTTGCTAGGAGCGAACGCGTACAACAGCTTCATTCCCTTCCTCTATAATGTGAGCTATCCGTTCGTAGCAGCCTTCCACGGCATTTTCGATGCCAGAACAGTAGGAAACGGTGTGCTTGAATTTTCAACGCTGATTGCCATGCTGATCTATGCGCTGATCGTCTGGGGTATAGTCACATTCGTCAACGTCGTTTTTGCTCCCATACAAGCAAGTCGTCAGAGTGTCACGACCTCGCGCCGAAGCCAGTATTAATCAAACGTTCCTACTAAGCTTCTTACAAAAATCTCTCACAAAGAGCTTGTGAGAGATTTTTGTAAGAAGCCTATGCCAGTCAGTGTTGCTAGTAGTAGTGATATTTGGAAATTGCATCAGACGGCGTATCAGTCACAGAAGATATCCTGTAAGGATTGACATCACTAATGCGAACCGTAGCTGGGGCTGCCATTGGCTGTATTATTTGCTCAAAGGCACTGGCAAAGTCAATCACTCTGGCAAAGCGGTCGCTTGGTTTTTTCTCCAACGCACGTAGAAGCATCATATCGATGCCTTGCGAGAGGAAAGGGTTAATTGTGCTTGGAGAGAGGGGTTGCATATGAAGGCTCATGCACGTTTTTGGTGAGACCCTGGAAAAGTTGGATATTTCTGTTACACTCCTCTCATCACGTTTTGAGAAGAGGTCGCAAAGGATGCCAACCACTCCA
>CAZZVE010000151.1:5981-12464 GCA_964657325.1 uncultured Ktedonobacterales bacterium | reverse complement strand
CAAAAGCGTAATGGTATAATAGGGGCTATTATCAGGTATTGGCGGAGAGAGGAAAACGCACTTTTATGGCAATGTTCGATAGCTTAACAAAACGGCTTGATGGTATATTCGACAATTTAAGTGGGCAGGGGAAGCTGACCGAGGAGGACGTAAACGCCGCGCTTAAAGAGGTGCGTATCGCTCTCATCGAGGCAGACGTAAACCTTCGCGTGGCTCGTGGCTTCGTTGAACGTGTGCGCGAAAAAGCGATTGGCGCAGATGTGATGGGCAGCCTATCACCCGCGCAACAAGTGCTTGGCATCGTCAACGAAGAGTTGATCGAGATGCTAGGTGGCACAGGCAATGATAACAAACTCAATTTAGATGGACAACAGCCACCCGTAATTATGCTGGTTGGTCTGCAAGGTTCCGGTAAAACGACAACCGCAGCGAAACTTGCCAACTATCTCAAAAAGCAGGGACAACGTCCATTGCTCGTCGCGGCAGACATGTATCGTCCCGCAGCCGTGAATCAACTCAAGACACTGGGCAAACAAATTAACGTTCCAGTCTATTCGGAGCCGACAGGGGCGAATCCTGTTGACATCTGTTTGCACTCAATCGGCTATGCACGTGAGCAAGCGTGCTCAGTTGTTATTCTTGACACGGCGGGTCGTCTCAACATTGACGAACGCATGATGCAAGAGGTCATCAACATCAAGAGTAGCGTGCAACCACGCGAAATTATGTTGATTGCCGACGCCATGACAGGTCAAGAAGCGGTACGTGTCGCGGACGACTTCAATAAAGCGGTCTCGCTCACAGGTATGATTTTGACCAAGATGGATGGTGACGCGAGAGGTGGTGCCGCGCTCTCGATACGCTCGGTCACAGGTGTAACGATCAAGTTCATGGCAACGGGCGAAAAGATTGACGCGCTTCAACCCTTCTACCCCGAACGTCTCGCCTCACGTATCCTTGGTATGGGCGATGTGGTTTCGCTGATCGAGCAGGCACAGGAGAATATCAGCGAGGAAGAGGCACTCAAGACACAGGAGAAGCTCAAGCAGGGTAAGTTCGACCTCGAAGATTTTCTCGGTGCCATGCGCCAACTTAAACGTATGGGACCGTTGCGCGGCGTGATGGAGATGATGCCCGGCTTCAACAAGCTTGCCGCATCGCCAGAGATGGATGAGGTTTTGGAAGGCGATCAACTCAAATATATTGAGGCTATGATTCTTTCAATGACGTTGGAAGAGCGGCGTAACCCTGACATTATCAAACGTAGTCGGCGGGAACGTATTGCCAAAGGTAGTGGTACGACGGTTGAAGAGTTAAACCAGTTGCTCAAACAATTCGTCGAGATGCGTACCATGATGCGTCAGATGAGTACTGGCAAGGGTCCGTGGGCGCAAATGGCAAAACAGTTTGCCGCGAATGGTGGTGGAGGTGGATTACCAGGAATGCCAGGTATGGGGGATATGAGCGGGTTGGAAATGCCCCGAAATTCGCAGTCTAGTGGGGGGAAGAAGACTGGTAAGGCTGCACGCAAAGCGAAACGCAAACAGAAAGAGAAAAGCAGAAGGAGATAGTCCCTTATGCACATCCTGCGTCCAATTGAACGTTCTGTGGACCAGGGCACCCGCAAGGGGGCGCCCCTCCCATACATGAACGCGCTTCCTATGCATTCTCGTCCTATGGGAGGGGCGTCCCCTTGCGGGCGCCCTGGTCCCCGCTTTAAGTTCTCGTCTGCGCGAGCAATTCTCGTGTTATTTCTGCTCGCACTTATGGTATTGATAAGCGCGTGTGGAGGTGATCCGCAGATACAGCAAGAAGCTAGTAAAAACAAATCAGTCCTTGATGCATCACTGCAACACGCACAGAGCATTGGCGTTGCATCATCCATTATTACGCCTATACAAAAGCAAGAACAACAACTGAGCAAGACGAATGCACCCTTTTCGCCCTTTAATGATAAAACTGATACTGACTATTATCGTAATATCGCTACACGCTATGCCCAATTAAATGTACAGACGCAAGGTATTATCGCAACCAGCACCGATCAGTCACAGACAGCAGCGAACCGAACGATGCAGAACTTCGGCACTGCCCTTTCACAGCGACGTGCCCAAGGACTACCCGTACAAGTCTTCGTACAGCAATTCGCGCAGGATCAGGGGCTTCTCTCGACCTCGAAATATCCTAAAGATTATGCGGTAGTGACAAAAAATGCTACAGTAGGTATTCAATCGCTCAATCTTCTACAGTCGGTCTCAACACAACTCACTACGCTACAAAAGACGATTGGCGAGATGCAATCCGCGCAAATCGACGTGACCGCGATGAATATGCAATATCAGAATGATCAAAAAGCCCTGGCCGCAGCGAACTCACCTACAGACTTTCAGCATATTAGTACTCTCGTCAGTGCACAGTACCAGCAAGCTGTAGTGAATACTATCCAGGCGTTGCCATTCATCACAAAAGCGAAACTCAACGCATTCCAGACACAGGTAAACCAACTGAAAACCTTTGGTGTTGATACCACATCCTATCAGAAGCGGCTCGACGCGGACAAGACTCTGATGGGCAACACGAAGAGTATTGCAGACTATGAAGCCTTCTCGAAACAAATTGACACCGATGTAGCAGCAATGCACGATGATTATGTCAAAGGAGAGGCCACCTATCTCGTCAAGCAGTTTCACCAGGAAGCGATAGGATGGGGGAACGCGCATCTCTATCTTGACAAAAGTGATGGTCAGAAATATCCGCTCGACGGTGGCTATCTCCAACCCGGTGTTGGAGAAGACCTGGATAACGCGCTCTCCTACGCTGTCACCCCCGATGATTTCCAGGGCGTGGTCGATCAGGTCAACAACGAGTTTTTCAATCTGCACATGATGGAGGCCGATTATAGCGACAAGACGCCCTATAGTCAGGTGCACTCAACGGACCAGCAAATGCTTGACCACTATAAGCTACAAAAAGGTACAGTGCTTATGGTGTCACAACCAGAGTCAGCATTACGAGTGTACAAAGATGGGAAGATGATAAAGTCGTATATAGTGACGCTTGGGCGCATTGAATTGCCTGTTGTGCCAGGTGTGTGGACTGTGCTAAATCGCCTCTCGCCAACGACGTTCAAATCACCCTACCCGAAGGGTTCGCCCTACTACTACGACCCTACACCTATACACTATGCTATAAACTACCATTGGGGTGGTTACTTTGTTCATGACTCCTGGTGGCGTGCCGACTATGGAACAGGCACACAATTTCCGCATACGGATGCTACGGGTAATGTTAGTGCATCTAATGGTAGTCATGGTTGCGTGAATATGCAGCTAGATCAAGCTGAGTGGGTTTACACTAATACCGACTTTAATACGCAGATCGTGATTTATTAGGTACGTGAAAATGCCTCCATGTGGTATCGTATATATACATATATGATGCCACATGGAGGCATTTTCATCTCTAAAAACAAAAGGCACCACATGCAGCAAGCGACACCTTCACAACGATTACCAAAAACACTGCGAGGTATACGCGGTTTAGCACCGCTTGTGGAGAAACTTGGTAGGCCAATTGAGGTGTATATACCTACTAAAATTCCTTTGCTTGCACGCGCCCTTGGTCCGTTTTGTATCATTGTTGGCCTACTCATTATTGGTGCGTTTTTGCTCTTCTCGCAACTCCTCTTTACATGGTGGTTCTGGTGGCAAGCAGATTTTATTCTTTTTGTAGGTGCTATCTGGATTGTGACAGGTCTCTGGTTTATGCTTACTCCTCTACTCAATCGTCGCGTGCGTGTCGCTGTCTGTCCCAGAGGATTGATCTATATGCGGCAGAAGGCAGAAGCGATTCCGTGGGATACCATCAGCAGCTTTTGGAAGGATATACAGACCGATCAGAAAGGGAATACTTCATATAGCTACAAGGTGCAATGTAAAGACAACTCCATATTTTTGTTCACTCAAGAAATAAGTTTGGTTCAGCAACTCGGACAGCTCATAGAGCGCGAGGTCGTACAACGACTATTACCACCGACTATCGCAATATATGACAAGGGAACATTTGTCGCGTTTAACGAGATTGCCATTGATACGCGAGGAATTCGTGTGATGCACAAGGATATCCCTCTATTATGGGACGATGTTGAGCATGTTGGTATCAATCAAACCGTCATAAGTATCTACAAAAAGGGCGAATATTGGGATTGGGCTACGCTTCCTGTTGCGCGTATTCCAAATGTCGCGGTCCTCAAACAACTCCTCGCCTATGCGCGAAAAGAGCACGATAAAGGACCACTACGGCGCATGATTGCAGCCTATAACGCTGGCTTCCCACTCCACTTTGGCAGTATCACATTGAGTCAACGTGGTGTTGAATTCGGTAGAAATACACTCACGTGGAGTGAAATAGGTGGAATTGGTATTGGAGAGCAAGAGGTTATGATTAAGAGACCGAGTTCAGTATGGGGACAGGATGAATGGGAAATCTTTCCGATGCACACCATCACGGACGCTCCCCTTCTCAAGAGTCTGGTGGACTATGTGCTACAAGGAAAGTCACGTTAAATTATGAATAATGTCTTCGCTACCATTATTTTTGGCCTCGCCGCTTCCCTGTTCTGGGGGAGCGGCGATTTTAGCGGTGGTTTGGCCTCGCGCCGTGATAACGCCTCAAGTGTTGTACTTGGTGCTTACTCAGTAGGCTTTGTACTACTTGTACTACTTGCATTGATCTGGAAAGAGGCATTTCCTTCACCAATTGACATACTATGGGGCGGACTTTCTGGCATATCAGGTGCTTTAGGATTGATCGCATTCTACTCTGCGCTCTCAATTGGACGCATGGGCATTATTGCTCCCGTTTCTGCTGTCCTGACTGCTGGCATCCCCGTTCTCTTTAGCGCGTATACGCAGGGACTGCCTACTTTACTTCAAGTGGGTGGCTTTGTGCTAGCCCTGTTTGCGATAGGATTGGTCTCGCGCCCGGAAAGAACAAAAGGGCGCCCAAAGGGAATCGGATTAGCATTGCTCGCTGGCTGTGGTTTTGGCTGCTTCTTTGTGCTTATCAGTCGTGTGAACCCCTCGGCTACCTTCTGGCCTCTAGCAGTTGCGCGTCTCACCTCCGTGCTTGTTTTACTCGTGGTGATAGGGATACGACGGCAGCAAGTGCTTCCCAAGAAGACGGTTACTGTGCTTGTGATACTGGCGGGGGTACTAGACGCGCTTGGAAATGCGTTTTTCGTGCTTGCGGCACATGCTGGTCGTCTCGATGTTGCAGCGATTCTCTCCTCGCTATATCCAGCCGCAACCGTCGTATTGGCTGCGCTCGTTTTACGCGAGCGCATGACGCATATTCAAACACTAGGTATCCTCCTCGCGTTGATCGCAATTCCGATGATTTCTGCACGAGTATAAACCGACGGACGCCCACGATGTGCATAGCACGCAAGAAAGTATAGTAGGGTAGCCCCTTGTGGGCGTCCGTGGGAATTATTTGGATGGTATTGAGGTATAGACACGATACTGATTTGACGATAATACGTTTTGATAGTAAGTGCTTATCGAACATTCTTACGTAGTATGTAAACGAGGAAATCATCGTGCTTCAACAACATCAAGTTCAGGCCCACAACGACACACCACAAAATGTGTATGCGCAAGCAACAGCATATCAGCTAGGCGCGCAAGGTACAACATACAAACCATTGCTACCAAATGCGCTCGCTGCTATAGGTATGATGGTGGGTGTTACTATCGCGGACATTGTTCTACTGTATATTATTCTTGTGGCAACTGGCTATCTTTTTTACATTTTGATTGTTATTCCAATTGTGGCTATCATTTATGGTATTTACGCATTGCTAGACTCCAATTTGCGCGTCTATCAGTTCGAGCACGGGCTGGTTCGTGCGAAGGGAGAGCACGTTGACGTGATTCGCTGGGATGCCGTTGCGTTCGTGGTACAGAATGTGCGGCGTCGTGGCTACTACTATGCGTTAGGAGGTGTTATCGCGGCTGCATTTGCTAACAGAAACGGCACACCTCATAGTGTCACAGTACAGCGAAATGATGGTGCGGTATTCAAGTTCAATAGCACAGTACAGCATGTCGGGCAACTGATTCAGACGATTCAAACAGCGGTTTTGCAGGCACATATGCCGCGAGCGCTGGCGGCGTACAATGCTGGTAGTCCGGTGAACTTTGGACCGCTAACACTAGGTCAGCAGGGTTTGAGCAATGGACGAGAGCTATTGCCCTGGAACGAGGTACAGAGTGTTGATATCAAACAGGGACAGGTGATTGTGAAAAAGGTCGGCAAAACTTTTAGCTGGGCCAACATCAACGTTGGGCAGATACCCAATGTTTTCGTCTTTATGAGCATGATAAATTATGCTCGTACAGGGCGTCCATATTAATTAGAGTACATGATCAAAGTTCACGTGGCACTAGCAGGGGCACCCGCAAGGGGATGCCCCTCCCACAC
>CAZZVE010000151.1:0-5971 GCA_964657325.1 uncultured Ktedonobacterales bacterium | reverse complement strand
CATATGACGACGCATGAAAGTTACTTCGTGTATGGGAGGGGCATCCCCTTGCGGGTGCCCTTGCCTCTGCTCTGTTTAATTCCAGACACCGAGAATGTCTGATGCGTTCGCGGCATTGTTCGCGGGTGCTAGACCATACATATCTTCGAGGGTACGCAACACATTAAAGTGGTTGATACTGGTATTGTTGGTAGCAATCTGAACGTGCTGTCCTACAAAGATTGTGGCGATTTGATTGGACGCGTCGCCAGTGCTTGTATCGTTCTCATCCCATGTGACGAGCAAAAGGCTATTATGTGTTTTGGCCCATTGTGCATAGGCATCCATATTCTGCTTTAACCATGTATCCCCTTGCTGAATCGTGCCATCGTGCATGTCATTGTTGAGATCGGGAATGACAAAGGAAACCGTTGGCAACGAACTATATCCTGCTGTCGTTGTTGGAAAACTGGTATAGGGCAGGTTGGTCGTTGGTCCATTGGTATCGCTAAAGTTTGCCCACGGAACATGCTTGCGCGCATAGCTCGTTGCCGTGTTTGTACAACTAGTATCACCTGCGGCTGGCAAGCCCTCGGAGTAACCCGCGAAGCTATACTTCGCGCTAATAAGTTGACCACCGAGATCGGGTGGCGCATAGACTGAGGAGTCACATGCATCACCTATAACACCTTGATCGGAGCCAGAGAACAGGTCAAGATAATTTGGCTCACTTGGATGCGTGACTGCATGCGAGTTAGTAAACGACATGCCTTGTGCCGCAAGCGAGTTGATATAGGGTGCTGAGTTCGCACCAATAATTTCTGAGTAACCATGATTTTCCTCGATCACAACCACAACATGATCGAAGTGGGGCAATGATGATGCCGTTGCTGTTGTGCTCGGTGTTGGCGTTATACCTGCGGTTCCGCTTGGGCTTGGTGTCATACTAGGAGTAGTGGTTGCTGTCGAGTCAGCAAACTCATTAAGCAAAGGGCTGACACTGGCAGTCGAAGACCGCATAGTGATGATGGTACTCGACGGTTGAAAGAAACGGAGTAGACCGCCAAAGAGCACAAATACGAGACCGAGGATGCTCACCCATAAAAGTCCTCTTTTGAGCAGGGGACGTGAGGCGAAAAATCTCCTCATACTACAAATCCTTCCTTTGCTCTTCTATCTTATACACAATAGAGAGCGTTACTACTGAAAACAAGTGTACGGTTGATATTATTTGGCATACCATTAAACTAAACCCGTTTTGGGTAATGTTTCGTAGGGACGCGATAAATCTGGTCCCTACGAAATGAGGGCACCTGTACAGCAAAAAGTCCTTTCTTATTGTACGCAAGGACTTCCTAGATTATAGTATGCAGTGAGAAATAAAGGAGGGAATTTTTCATGGCACAAACTACTGCTGAAACGTATCAGCTAGCGGGGGCATATCAACTTGGCGCACCACGGGAAGAATACCGCTTCAAAATTATGCGTACTCTTGTTGGAGGATTGCTCCTGCTCGCTTTAGGCGTTGGGGCTATCGCATTTATTTTTATCACAGAGCATCTATCGCTCGCAACGATAGATTTTTCTGCTGTCGATACGGGTGGGGATTTCTGGGTATTTGTGATCGTTGGACTCGTTTTGCTCGCGTGTGGCGTATGGTCATGGATCAATCTCTTTCTGAATTTTGACTTACGTGTGATTGTATGTGAGCAAGGGCTGGTGCGTACTAAGAGGGGACAAACCGACGTTGTGCGTTGGGAACATGTTGATGCATTCTGGCAAGCAGTGACAAAACGCTATATGAATGGTATATATACGGGCACGACACATATCTATACGCTGCGTCGCTCCGATGGGGCCGTATTCAAGTTTAATGACACAATCAACAAGGTTGAGGCATTGGGAAATACGCTTCAGCGTGAGGTAACGCAGGTTCTGTTACCCAGATTTATTTAC
The DNA here is from genome assembly GCA_964657325.1 of uncultured Ktedonobacterales bacterium. Lineage (GTDB taxonomy): Bacteria > Chloroflexota > Ktedonobacteria > Ktedonobacterales > Ktedonobacteraceae > JBBQVS01. The sequence goes on along the minus strand of CAZZVE010000151.1, from coordinate 4,036 downwards.
GCTTATAATGCTGGTAGCACAGTGACCTTTGGCCCGTTGAGCATCAATCAGCAGGGGATAAGCAATAGTAAAGAGATGATACCGTGGAGTCAGGTCAAAGATTTGCAGGTCAGGAAAGGTATCGTATCGGTCAAAAAAGAGGGCAAGTGGTTTAACTGGTCAACCGTGGGTGTGGCACGTATTCCTAACTTCTACGTGTTCATGGCGTTGGTTGATTATGCCTCGAAAAGCAGAAGATAAAGAGAGAATCTCATGGACCTTCATTTACAGAACAAGGTAGCGGTTGTCACTGGTGCTAGTAAAGGAATAGGGTTAGCAATTGTGACTGCTCTTGCTGCGGAAGGTGCTCGTGTGGTGGCACGTTTGATTTGAATGTGATGAGTACTGTACGTGCATCAAGGGCTGCACTACCTATAATGGTTGAGCGCAGTAATGCAGTGATTGTCAACATTTCTTCTGTTAATGCACATGTACCAGGTGCGCCAATTACAGATTACAGTGCATTGAAGGCAGCCGTGACAAGTCTGTCAAAGGCTTTAGCGGAAGAGTTTGGACTCAAAGGCATACGGGTGAATACAGTATCTCCCGGTCCCGTTCGTATTCCACTGTGGGAAAGAGATGGTGGCCTGGCTGATACATTGGGTCAAGCATTTGGAGTGGATCGAGGAACGTTCATGAGCCAGGTACCGCAGATGAACAACATGACGATACAACGCATGACTGAGGCTGACGAGATAGCAGCACTCGTCGTATTTCTTGTATCAGAGCGTTCAGCTATGATAGTTGGTGCAGACTATATCATTGATGGTGGTACACTGAAATCTATATAGCTGTATACACAAATGGTTTTGTCTTGTAGGGACCGATTGTGCACATTGATAAAATAGTGTGGTAATGAGATTATGGACGCCCACAAGGGGCGACCCCACTATATACCGTGGGATTCCCAAAGTAATTTGTTCATCTTCATTATTGGTGCATCCGGTAACTGCGGGGGGAACGGACATTGCTTCGCTCGTCCGTGGGCGCAATGAATTGCTGCCCCTACCGCTTCCTGGTTTTTTAGCGGATGCACCAATTATTACGTCCTTTGTCCTAATCGCATATATTTACATGATATGGAAGACGTTTCTACAATCTCCAACATTTCCTGCTTGCCGACAAGGACGTGATACATCGGTCCCTACAAACGGGGCAACAATCCTCTTTTCACCACGGGCAACTGTTGATACAAATCGGTTCCTGTTAGACCTGTACGCCAGCTTCTTGCTTTTCTCAGGTCTTGCACGAAGGTGCGTTGCAGGTCGATGCCGAGGGCTTGCCATGTTAGGCTGATCGCGCGACGGGCGAAGGCGATGTTGTTGCGTGGCTCGATGCGGTCAAGATCTTCAAAGAAAAAGCCACAACTGGTGAAACTGTATTGCTGGTAGTATTGTGACTCTAAAAGCAACTTCACGCGTTCAACTTCCGTCATGTCGTTTGGGAGGCGATGCGTTTTGCTATGCCGTGTCCAGAAACTTGTCAGCGACTCCCATCCGTTGCGTAGCGCGAGATAGTCGTCCCGCGAGGCAAAAGGATCGGTGAAAACGGTGCTGACATGCTGCTCGAAGAGAGCGTTATTGCGTTCCGCAAGCCTGTTAAGTGCGTGTCGTAGTGCGCTCTTCCAACTACTATCGCCCTCGGTACACTCGCAGCCAATGTTCCAGCGTGCGACACCATGACCACAACTCCATGCGCTCGGTTCATGTAACTTGACCTCTTTTGTCGCGGGATGCAGTAGCATGTAACGTTCCAGCGTACAAACCTCGAAGCCATAACTAGGAGCACCGTTACGGACAAGGTAGGCCAGGAATTTGTCACGCCACGGCTTGTGGTGTCCATAGAGTTCGCCGTCAGTCGCAATCGTGATCAATTGTGACTCACCCTTGAGCCGTTTTGACTCGACGAGATGCCACGGCAGGTAGGAGGCGGCAAAGATGTTTGCATCGTTAGTCGTATTCCAGTCGAAAGAGACACCGCCAGAGAGCGGAGCGTTATAGAAAAAAACGGTGATGCTGCGACCATCACGCAACGGCACAAGGTAAGGCTCTGTTGCGTCTATAGAACTTGCGGCCTGCCAGGGGGCAAGAACGGTATAGGTGACACCCTCCTGCGCTAAGAGGTCAAGTGTTTCTGTATCGACGGCTGTTTCAGCGAGCCAGACACCGTGTGCGTCATGACCATAGCGATGTCGAAAGTCTTGCAGACCCCAGCGTATCTGCGTGCGCTTGTCTTGTGTACTCGCAAGCGGGAGAATTGTATGGTTGTAGACCTGCGCGAGTGCATTGCCGACGCCATAGCGTTGCATATGGTGCTGGTCTGCACTAATAATACGCTGGTACACGTCGGGATGATGTTGCTCTAACCATGCGGCAAGTGTAGGGCCGAGATCATAGCTGATGTAGTCAAAGTTGCCTTCCTCGGCGTTCGGTTTGTAGCATTCGGCGGTGATTTTGTCATTATAGTTAGCGAAGGGGGTCGCCCCTGGTTCGATGGGAAGTTCGCCTGTAAAGGGATTTTCGCGCGGAGGTTGATAGAAATGTCCATAGAGACAGAGATACGCGCCTCCTGTTGTCTCTACTGAATGTGATAATGATGGAAGTGTAACTTCGGTAACATCGTCGGGTAATGTTGAATCGATCATGCAACCACCTCACTGGTATTTAGCAACAAAATCAGCACTGTGCCTACCAGAACGGAGGACAAGCCTCTTCATACAGTATACAGTACAAGCCCAACAGAGGAAACGTCAAAAGAGCCGTTTCAGAGAAAAAATAGCTGTGTGCTTGTTTACTGTAGTATTACCACGTTGTAGGAGTCTAATTCTATTACACCTTATGTGCAAATTGATTATGATCGGGAAAATGATTAATTGCTAAGAGGATGTGCTAAAGCAGACCCGTACAGGACTTCCATTCCCTCTAGCAATATCGGCTCCTGGGGCTGTGCTAAAGCAGACCCGTACAGGACTTTCCCTCCACGAGCCACTGTCGCTCCTGTACGGGTCTGCTTTAGCACACCCCACAAACACTACGCGGTTTGGAAGCCGTTTTCGTATGTGCTATAGGTATAGCCTTGCGAGGTGTTGATAAATTCTTCGTATGCTTCACGTAGTTTGGGATAGCGCAGCAGGAAGAAGCCCGCGTACTCCTGAGACAATGCACGTGGCTGGCGTAAAAGCCGCATATTGACCTCTTTGAGGAGGTGACTGCCTTTTTTGCCGTTACACGATTTGCACGAGGCCACGAGGTTTTCCCAGGTGCTTTGCCCGCCACGGGAGCGCGGGATAATGTGGTCAAGTGTCAGATCACGGCCTCGTTTGCCGCAATACTGGCACGTTTCGTCATCGCGTAGAAGAATATTGGCACGCGTCGGTTGGAGCGCGACACGCGGCACACGCACATTGGCGAGCAACTGTACGATAACCGGACGCTCTAACTCAAGACGGCGGGCCGAGATACTCTCTTCGATCACTCTACGCACACGATCATCTACAAAGGTCACTTTCTGCTTCGAAAGCAATACAATGAGACGGCGTTCTGGAATGACCGAGAGAGGCTGTAGTGAGGAATTCAATACAAGAACTGGCATATGAATAGCGTTCCTTCCTCTCTGTCAGAGCCGATACCACATGCAGACAGCGAGGGCGAGAACTGAGGCAATGTGTGAGGATGCCTCACAAGCCCGTTCCTACTGCCGCCTGCTACGACGACTGAGTGGATAAGGTGAGAGGCGTTTTGCACGTCCAGGCGAGTCAGGGGCAGCAGCGCGAAATCCACGTTTCGATTGCGATATACAGAATGTACTCACATCAAAGCATGAAGCCGAAAGCGATATCAGGGCAGTACATCCCGTAAGGGCTGTTACATGTATCTGATATCCCTGCATTCCTGAGACTCCTTATTTCCCTAGTAGGGAGAGAGTGTGGCATGTTGGATATGCCATCCTGGTCGGGGTGAGAGGACTTGAACCTCCGACCTCAGCGTCCCGAACGCTG
>CAZZVE010000150.1:0-12550 GCA_964657325.1 uncultured Ktedonobacterales bacterium | reverse complement strand
GCAGGATTTGTAGAAGTGGCCCGGCGTGCAGAGACACGACCCATTATGAGATATAAGCTTGCTTCCAAGATGAAAGGTATGTGAGCGGCAACAGATGCCACAGAGAGTGTTTGTACGAAAAAATGGAGGGGTAGATAGATGTTTACGCTCAACGGAGTGACACTTCGTCCACTCGAATTCGACGATGTTGAGACGTTCTATGACTGGAGTGCTACCCTGGAGTTGGAGATGTTAACGGGGTGGGGACCGAGACGGTCACGTGTGGCCTATAGACAACGCTTTGAACGGCGGGTGACTGAGCCGGAAGACGATTTTGACATGTTTGGCATTGTGGTAGAAGGACGACTGGTTGGCAATGTACAATTAGCCCTCATCGATCAAAAAGAGCGGCGTGCAGCAGTAGGTATTGTGATTGGGGAGAAGCAAGTGTGGGGTCGGGGTATTGGTAGCACAGCGTTGCGTCTATTCCTGGATTATGCGTTCACCGTTCGGGGGGTTGGAACGTGTCTATGCCGAAGTCTATGGGTTTAACACGCGCTCACGTCGGCTTATGGAACGTGTCGGGTTTCAGCAAGAAGGTATTCTTCGCCAGCATGAAATTCACAACGGGGTACGCCAGGACATGTATATCTTTGGAATGCTCAAGCCTGAGTTCTACCATCGCTACGAGACAATTTTTACATTACCAACTCTGTAATACTCGTTGTCACAAGAGACGAAAAGCGGAGAGCATGGATACGTACACATAGCTTACCATTCGAGGCATCCACGCTCGTGAAGTTCATCTCATACCTCAACGTCCAGTTGAAACAGCGAACGGACTTTCGTAGTAAACCAAGAGAAACAGAAGAGGGATATTCCCTGATGAACATACAGCCCTTTACAATTGCAATTCCACAGACTGCACTTGATGATCTTCACCAGCGTCTGACACAAACTCGCTGGCCCGACGAAATCCCTGACTCAGGATGTCTGTTATCCAAAATAGTATGAAAGTGAGTCTTTTCTCGTGAGTACATTTACGACTTCTCTCTGTCATTTGCTCCATATTGATGTTCCTATCGTCCAGGCTCCTATTGGCAGTGCAACGACCCCTGCTCTTGCTGCAGCCGTCTCGAATGCCGGAGGGCTTGGGATACTCGCCGTGACATGGCAATCACCAGACGTCATCCGACACATGATTCGTGAAACCCACTCCCTGACGAACCGTCCATTCGGGGTAAATCTTGTCTTACAGTGGGATCAAGAAGAACGGCTTCGCGTCTGTTTGGAAGAGGGCGTTGCCGTTGTCTCGTTTTTCTGGGGAGATCCTTCACCCTATATTGCATCAGTCCATGCAGCAGGTGCTTTTGTGATGCATACTATCGCGAGTGCCGCAGAAGCAAAACAGGCTCGTGACATGGGCGTTGATGTGTGTGTCGCTCAAGGATGGGAGGCAGGTGGACATGTCTGGGGTCAGGTCGGAACCTTGCCACTCGTGCCATGCATTGTGGATGCGGTTGCACCTCTCTCAGTAATTGCGGCTGGCGGCATTGCTGATGGACATGGAATCGCAGCGGCACTCGTTCTCGGAGCGGCTGGAGTGTGGCTGGGGACACGATTTTTAGTAAGTGCTGAAGCTCATATTCACCCTCTTTACCGAGAAAAAATTTTACATTCCACTGAGACTGACACGGTTTATTCTCGCCTCTTTGATGAAGGTTGGCCCAACGCACCTCATCGCGCATTGCGAAACAGTAGTATTATGCAATGGGAAGCGAGTGTCTCTCCTCATACGGGAGAACGTCCTGGTGAGGGAGAAATAATAGCGACCACGGCTGACGGAAAACCAATTGCACGCTATAGTGACGTGTTTCCACAACCAGGAATGGAAGGGAATGTGGAAGCACTTGCGTTGTATGCAGGGCAAAGCGTCGGACTTATCTCTGACATTCAGTCTGCAGGTGAAGTGCTAAGGCGGCTTGTAAACGAAACTATTCAAGCTCTCACGCATCGTGAGTTGCATATCTCATAAGCACATGTATCTCTACTTTTTTATGTGAGCAAGAAACGTTATGTAGTTTCTAGACTGGTGCCTGTAAAAACGCTTGAATCTGCTGCACAATGCGAGTAGGAGCATCTCCCTGGAGAAAATGGCTAGCGTCCTCCAGTTCATACGTTCGTGCATGAGGATACACATGCTGCCAGGACCGAAGAACAGATGGATGCATGAGAAAAGGAGCTTCTTGCTAGGCGAGGACTGGGTTGAGAGTACCCAAGCATCACCAAAAGCGATACTGGTGGCGAAGTCGATTTTTATAGGGATGTTCCCGCTTGTTCAAGCGTGAAAAATCGTTGATAGTGTCCACCTGAAGAGCGAAATGGCCTGTTTTCATGGCCTCTTACCCCATTTTTTTGACTTCGCCACCAGTATCAAAAGCGTGCCAGACCCGTTTAATTCAGTAATTTACAAAAATAAAGTGACCCCTACAAGGGCTTCTCGTTTAGGCTAAATAAGCTCAGCTATCCTCCGGGGTGTAGAGGATAGCCTCGTAGGGTACGGTTGCCGTCATAGCAAAAACAGGGTTCTTCGGCGCAACGAGTTGAAAGCAGCGTACACATTGGCACAGTGAAGAAAAATACAGGAATACTACCTTGACAGCTTGCTGTCACCTTGACAGTATACTGTCACTATGGTATGCTACTGATATGGAGTCAACAGGAAAACCAAACGATCCTCTCGGCAGGTTCGCGTTAAGCATTTTTCGGATCAACGGGTTGCTTCTACACACCGGCGATAGACTGACGCGATCCATCGGCCAAAGCAGCGCCAGGTGGCAAGTGCTTGGTCGAGTCGGCGATCAGCCGCAAACTGTGGCGCAGATCGCGCGGGACATGGGCCATGCTCGTCAGAGCGTGCAGCGTGTTGCAGACATCCTGGTAAAAGAAGGTCTGGTTGTCTACCAGGATAACCCGGCGAACCGGCGTGCACCGTTGCTTGAGCTGACGCCGCACGGAGCAGACATTCTCAGGACGATCTATTCACTCAACGAAGAGTGGACGCGACAGATCATGACCAAACTCAACCCAGAGCAATTAGACGCGGTAGCTGACGCACTGGAGGAGATTGCGCATATCCTGGAGACTGATGAACAACAGACAAGCCAACAAGAGACGAGAAAGAAGGATATTTCTCAGAAGAATGGGTAATTTTCTCTCTTAAAACGTTTCTCTACATTGCCGGAAATTGGCTTGTGAGACTCATTCTTGCAGCATGGCAGGCACTGTCTGAGGAGGCTCGCGCCCAGACCCGCGCGCGTCCGGTCAGTGGATAACCTCGCTCTGCTGGCTCGAAAGACTGGAACAGACCACTATCGTTTGAGAACAAAATGAGTCTAACGAAGGAGTCTCCTCATGGGACAGATAACCCCTATTAATAAAACGTTTCAGGCCACCATTGAAGACCGCGATGGCTGGGCATGTGTGGTGTGGCCTGAATCGGTTCTCTTTTTTGGTTCTACCAAGTCCGTCAAGGTCAAAGGCCGTCTGGACGGCGTTGCCTTCCAGACGGCCTTTCTGCCGTGGGGCGACGGCACACAATTCTTACCCGTAAGCAAAAAATTACTCAAGGCCATGCAGGCGCAACCAGGCGATGTTATTGAAGTGTCCTTGGAGGAACGGCTATGAACGACCCGTTCTTTATTGGACTAGACAGGAAGGATCCAGCGAACGTGGTCCTCGGCGCGGCGTTTACGTCCTCCACTGTACAGGTACGTGATGCGTCAGTACAGTATGTATCGGGCGGGAGCGGTCCGGCGATTATTTTTATGCACGGATTTTCGCAAGACTGGTACGAGTTCAGCAAGGTTATGTGCTTGCTTGCTCACAGGTACACCGTTATCGCAGTTGACTTACGGGGCATCGGACAGTCCAAAGCGACGCGAGCCGACTATGATGCGGAGACACAGGCGAAGGATATTCACGAACTGACCAGCCAGCTTGCTCTGAAAGATCCCTACATTGTTGGCCATGATATGGGCGGCATGATCGCGTATGCGTATGCTCGCCTTTACCCGTCCGAAACGCGAGGTGTCGCCATACTGGACGGCCCGCTCCCCGGTACAGCCAGCACCGACCTCATGGTCAAGCTGCCATTCCTCTGGCACTTCACCTTTCACCGTCTCCCCAAATTCCCTGAATGGCTTATTGGTGGTCGTGAGTACACCTACTTTAAAAGGGCATTCTTTCTTCGCTTCGCAAAGGACAAGCAGGCAATGACAGACGCAGACATGCGTCACTACGCGAGCGCCTATAAACTGCCCGAACAGCTGCGAGCTGGGCTTGGCTTGTATCGAACCTATCAAAAGAACCGGGTATTCATGAGATCTCACCGCGACGAGCTGGATGTGCCTCTCTTGCTCATCGAGGGTGACTATGGCTCCGGTAAGCCGGGGCCAACGGCCAATGAGCTCACCAAAAAGTTTGGGTGTCGCAATGTGATCGCACAGGTAGCGGCAGGCTGTGGGCATTTTATGGCCACTGAACAGCCACAGGTGATTGCCGATCTCCTCCTCCAAAACCAAGCGTAGTCATTTTGCAAGGAGAAGCTTGTCGCGACCTTACGGAGAGCCTCGTCGGCTCTCTGTCCTTCTGGGTGAAAGCAGACGGAAGGGAAGAGCAAATGAGAACACTCGGATTCACGGAAGCACAGCTTGCACAGGGTCCTATTGCTCGTCAGTTTAAAAATGTTGCGATTATTGGCAGAAAATGACCCTTGAGCATTTGCAATCTGATACCAATGCTCATTGAGATGAATCAAGCTCAACTCTTCTCTGCGTTGTAGAGGAGAGCCACAGAGGGTACTGTTTCTGTCATCTCGAAAAACAGGAGCAGTAGTGAAGTCGAACATGAACGCATTGATCGAGTTTCGTTACGGGATCTATCAGAGTTTTAAGCAAGCCAGAGATGCGCTTTTTAACCTGGTCGATGCGTTAGCCAGCGAAGACCGCGCTCAATCGCTGCCCGAATTGTCACTGTCGCCGTTTTTTGAGCGCAAGTGGTCGAGTACCTATGAAGCGCTGGAAGACGGGATCATTGACACTCAGGCCCTGCATAAGGTGTTCATCACGCATCTGCCGCAGCGCAGTTCTGTCCCATTGATTGCGGTGGATAGCACAGGCATTGGCCGCCCCAGAGCGCGAACGAGCGAGGATCGAAGTGCGCAATACGTACATAATTTGCCGGAAAGCGCGAAGCCGGTGACGTATGGCTGGCAATTTTCGACGGTAGTCGCCTTGCCGGAGAAACCGAGTGGTGGAACCTACGTGCTGGATCAATGTCGCGTCGCAACCTCGACAACTGCTCTGCAGATGGCCGCCACGCAGTTGTCGGCCCTGGTGCCTCACTTGCCCAAAGAAACCATTGTGCTCTTGGATCGGGGCTATGACTCGGCTTGGCTGTGGTGCCAATTGAGTTGTTTGCCGATTCAGGGGTGCCTGATCCGTTTGAAAAGCAACCGCTGTTTGTATCGACCCGCGCCGCCACCAACAGGCAAGCGGGGAGCGCCCCGCAAACGTGGGGAGAAGCTGCAGCCCAATGATCCAGCGTCCCGGTTTGATCCCAATGGGGAGGGCGAAGCGCTCGATCCTGCAAGCAAGCCTGTCCGGGTCCGTTTCTGGAAGCAGATGCGACTCAAAGATGCGGACTGGTTGACATTATGTATGATCCGGGTCGAACGGCCCCGAGCGACAGACACCAAACGCGACTCACGCATCAGTTGGTTTGTCTGGATTGGAGACCCCGACGCAGATTTGGTGAGCGTTGCTCAGTACTATGTCCATCGTTTTAGCCAGGAGCATGGCTATCGTTTTAACAAGCAATCCTTGTTTTGGGCTGACGTTCGGGTTCGCACTCCAGCGCAGTTTGAGCGCTGGAGTTGGGTTGTCGCCATCGCCCATAACATGTTGGTATTGGCTCGCGACCTCGCAGGAGCTTTGCTGCATCCGTGGGAAAACCGCCATCACGAACCAACTCTGCAACAGGTGCGTCACGCGATGAGCAAATTGTTGCCACAGTTGGGCACCCCTGCTCGCCCCCCACAACCCCGTGGAAAATCGCCAGGGCGAGCGAAAGGGGTCAAGTTCAGCAAGGCCAAACGCTTTCCAGTCGTTCGACAGGTGCCCAAGGTGCCTCCATTGGTGCCCATTTGATCGATTCTCGCGTCTTTTCATCGGATGATGGATGCTTTCACGGAACTCCTCCAAGGGTTCGGGTAGAGCTTTGTTAGTTTAAACAAGAAACAAGGGTACACTTTGCTATTTATTTGCCCTGTGATATGATGTGCAGGCCAAAGACCCTCAAAAATCATCCGAAGGAAAGTATCAGGACATCTATGGGTAATGACCTACACTTTGAAACGTTTCCTCTGTTAGAAACGGAGCGCCTCATATTGCGCGAATTGAGGCCGGAAGATGCCGAGGCCGTCTTCCGAATTCTGTCCGATGCCGAAGTCGTGCGCTATTACGACCCTCTCATGACTCATCTTGAACAGGCACAGCGGAGTATCGAACGCCATCGCGCTCGCTTTGAAAACAACGAGGGCATACGCTGGGGTATCACTATCAAGGGCGAAGACACCATAGTGGGAAATTGTGGCTTCTTCCGTGACAAGGATAATTTTTCTGCTGCGTTGAGCTATGTGCTCGCCAACTCCTCTTGGAACAAGGGCTTCATGCCCGAGGCGCTGGAGGCCATCATTGCATTTGGCTTTGAGCACTACCAGCTTCATCGCATCGAAGCCCATGTTGCTCGACCGAATCTCGCCTCGGTACGCGTCCTTCAAAAGCTGGGCTTTCAAGAGGAAGGTCTGCTGCGCGAAAGCCTCTTCGAGAACAACCGCTTTCATGACGAGAAAGTCTTTGCACTTCTCAAAAGTGATTTTAGGCAGAAGGGGTCACGAGAATAGACCCGGTAAAAACTCACGTTAAGGCTTATTCTCGTGACCCCTTCTTCTGTTTTTCAGACTCTTTTTGTTGGGTTAACAAGTGCGACTGTAGTGTGATGCGCCGATTTCCCACGTGATGCCTTAACATCCGTGCAGATGGTGCCCTATTTACCAACAGGTCGTGCGAGAGTACACCTACGCCTATGCCGCTGTGGCTCCCGAACTGGGCCAGACGGTCTCGCTCATTTTACCGGAGGTTTCCACGGAAATGATGAATCTCTTCTTGGATCAGGTGAGCCAGACCTTCTCCACACATTTTATCGTGATGCAAGTCGATCAAGCAGATTGGCATAGCGCCAAAGACCTGGTCGTCCCGGAGAATATTCGCCTGATCCCTCAACCTGCCTACAGTCCAGAGCTGAATCCAATTGAGCACATCTGGGACGAACTGCGAGAAAAATACTTCCATAACAGAATATTCTCCTCAATCGAATCGTTAAGCGAAACACTGTGTAAAGCACTCAATACACTAAACGATAAGGTTGAACGTTTACGCTCCTTAACAAGTTTTCCTCATCTTCAGATTGTGGTTTAGAAAGCGAAATGGTATGAGAGGGTGTATGAAAAGGCATCAGGAGCCGTTTCGTGTGAGCCGTGTCAGCAGAAGACGAATCATCGCAGTATAAATCCAAGACTCCTCACTTTCGGGGAGAAATTCATAGTCCTTACTCAACCGACGCGACCGCCCTAGCCATGCGAATGTTCGTTCCGCAACCCATCGACGTTTGACGACCACAAAGCCGTGAGGGATTTCCGGTGGCTCGACCCCAGCAGGAACCCAGACGTAGCGGAGTCCTTCAAACGGTCGTTGCACAATTTCCAGCGTCCAGTCGAGCGTCTCCTTGACCCATTCTTCCAATTTGCCTTTGTACCCACTATCCGCCCAGATGCGTTTCAAACGAGGGAAACGCTCTTTGAGCGGCTCTAGCAGCAGTTTGGCTCCTTGCCGATCAGTGATGTTAGCAGGGTGAGCGAGCACATCGAGGACCAGGCCATTGGTATCGACAAGAAGATGACGCTTGCGCCCTTTGACCTTCTTGCCTGCGTCATAGCCATGATCCCCTCCTTGTTCCGTTGTTTTGACCGATTGACGGCTCGATGATGGCGGCACTTGGGGTCGCTTCTCGTCCTTGTCGGGTGCGCACGGCTTCGCGTAAGGTCGTGTGCATGCTTTCCCACGTGCCAGCTAGCCGCCAGGTGCGAAAGTACGTCCAGACGGTGGGCCAACGCGGAAAATCATGGGGAAGTGCTCGCCAAGCACCCCCATTGCGGACAAGGTAGAAAATGGCGTTGAGAATCTCGCGCATATTTTGTGTGCGAGGGCGTCCACCAGGCCTGGCTGGAGGAAGCAATGGTTCAAGGATGCTCCACTCAGCATCCGTCAGATCACTAGAATAGGGTTTGCGCTTCATTGAAACTTTCGGGGGATTAAGGTCTCTTCATTGGACGGAGAGGAACCTGCAGATGATACGTCTTTGTGCTTCTATTGTACCACTTTTCATACACCCTCTGAAACCCTGTACATGACATCAAATCTTTTCTCTTAACTTAGGTAATCCCTCATAATCTGAAAGAGGAGGCATGCACCTCCAACCACGAGGACACTCATCGGCTCTAGACCAGGGAAAGCTTTTACCAATGCCTCATCGAATTCCCCCAGTAACGTCTCCAATTCCAACTTATTCACTGTGTTGCATCCTTTGCCCAGGTTCCTTCTGATGAAAGAATATCCACATGTTTCGACCTGTTTTGGATGGCTATACCATAGATTCGAATACTTTTCATATGTAGTCAAAATGACCTAGTAGGCAATGATGCAGAAGTTGTCACTGACCTGCGAAAGAGCGAGGGGTATGCGATATTTCTGTTCTGTCTGAACATATCTCAGTAGTTCATCCATGTACCCTTGCCTCTCATTCGTTGACATGCGACTAATCGGAGAGCAGAAATGCTGTGAATATACTCATGCAATGAAACTTGCACGTGGTACAGTGAGAGCATTGTGCAAGTAGCCTTGTAGAAAGGCATACTACGAGTGTTGGAGAAAACATTTCTTTGAGGCTAATCATCTGCAGGGCAAGAATGGTTGATCTAGCTGGAACGGTGATGGAAAGGAAACACTTCTGTCTATCGGACGAGCATATTCTGATATACTCACTTCACGCGAACAACAGTCCCTTCAGTCTGCAACATACTCATAGACAGTGCCTTTAATGATCTTAAGATCGTCATGGAGCCAAATAATGGTATCGATGGAAGGATGAGTGAACATCTCCCCACACGCTATAGGCAGAAATATACCCAATGGTTCATATTAGTTTAGATATGATGCTGCTTCTTGAACCAAAGAAGAGGTTGAGGAGAACAAAATCCATTTCAATATGGTATAGTGAAGAGAAGCTATGTATACTGTCGATGAAAGCTACGTAGTGATGGTACCTAGTGAGGATTAGAAACAAGAGAGCAGTTCGAACAGAGCTGTATCGCGACTGAGCGTTTGAAGTAGCATTCCGGGCATCACACAAGTTGATGACATACTCATCGTCGAAGAGAAAGTATCGCGACTGAGCGTTTGAAGGTTGCTTCACTGGGGACCTCCTCGTCTCATGAAGGGCACTGAATGGCATATCGCGAATGAGCGTTTGAAGTGTGTCGCGACCAGTGACTCCACAAAACACGAGACAGGCCGAGCAAGAAGTATCGCGAATGAGCGTTTAGAATGATGAATGGAAAGTGCTCTCGTGCAATGGAAAGTCTTACATGAGACTTTCCATTGCACCAATCAGACGTTGTAATGCAGGCAACGGAAATTGCGTATGAGGGTTGCCTGCAAAAGCTTCTTTTGCCCCTAAAATAGAGTACTACGTTTTTCTCAATCCTGAATATCTTTCAGTGTAATGGACCGACGCAAAGCGTGTAATGGAAAGTTTACAATTACAGCGATGGTCAACTTTCCATTGCTCCAAGTGTAAATGTAAACTTGGGGTGATATGCGCGAAACTGACATGGAGTGCAAAGTAGCACTTTTGCTCTTGCTCTACAATACGTATCGTGCAACTCTAGCGGATAGACCTGCAATGAGGCTATCCGCTTTGTGTTGTCTTTAAAAGATCACCCTTGAAGTTCAGCTTGGGGAGACAAAGGATGCAAACAGGTGAATACCTCTCCCCCTTTCTTTCAAAGGTTCACTCATAGACACATCTCATTCATTCCACGGGGTTCACGCCCCTCTCTCACGAGTGCGTTAGTACCGCGCAATGCTCGCATAGGCATCTGCTACGATAATCCTAGCCCCTATTGGCAAGCCGAATGAATTAGCGGTGGTAACGTAGATATCAAGAGCAACTGCACCTTGAGCTACGCGTGAGGAGGAGCTTGTCCCAGAGGATTCATTCAAGTAGGCATACCCTATGCCTGCAAGCTGAATAGAGCTATAGGGAGCGGGATGTGCGTTCAAGGACACACCAGCAATCTTCGCGTTCACGAACGTCACCGATGTTGACCCCGACCCCGTTACCCCAAGACTCGCCTGTGCTGTCGCGGTAATGCTATCCGCTTGAATGAGTCCCCCGAGGAGAGTGACACCAGTAACACTCGCACTATCAGCGGTTGTACCACCGGAAGTCGTAAGGCTACCTGATGCACTGCTTGTTAACACACCAGTACGACCAAGAGACGTTGAATTGAGGCTTGCGACGCTATTTTGGTTGCTTCCGCCAGTACATCCAGTAGATGTGGAAGCAATGGGTCCCAGAGAAGCATTGCCTGCCGAGAGTACATAGAGACTATAGGTGTAGGTATCAATCACCATCGGTTGAGCTACGGACGTCTCGCCACTCATGGCATGAGCAATAATGATATGGGAACCAATGGGAAGACCAAGCGAATTTGCGAGCGTCACCTCGATGTCAATCATGTTGACGGTCATCGTGGTTGCTTTCGTTCCGTTGACAGCACCATCTTGCTCATTGAGAACTACGAAGCCAACTCCTGGAAGAGCGAGGCGTGTGTTGGGTGCCGGCGTCAGAGACACTGGAAGACCAGCAACGCGTAAAGCCGTAAACATCGAACCTTGACCTGTACTGGTCGCTCCTGCTGCCGTCGCAGTACTCGATGCCACCGCCTGAACTGAACCAGCCGTCACCAATCCACCAAGGAGATTAACACTTTGAACCTTTGAGGTTACCTGAACCGAGGCACTCGTTGCACTCCGATACGTGGTAATTTGATCGTTCGTTGCTCCACTGCGTAGCACTGATCCACGTGAGAAACTCGCAGTAGAATTAGTAATGGTTTCAGGGCGTGTACTGCATGACACCGCAAGAGGGGCTGTAGGACCACTCGCGGCGAGCGTTGAATGGACCGGAACGGTAAGCATGCTCCCATAGGTATATCCTATCGAATTGCTAGGGAAGGAACCACTTACCAGACCGGAAGCTGCAGTTACTGGTGATGATGGCATCAGGGAGAAAAGTGTGATGATGGCAAACAGAATAGTGCCACTCCAGACGAATTTCATCCGTATTCGTCTCACACATGCAGAAAACTTTTTCATGAGATGAGTACCCTCGTTTCTTAGAAGATTCATTGACGAAAATGCATATAGACATCAATGAGTCATCAGGACGTTCAATACTACTACTCTATCGGCTCGTGGAAAAAAAACTGAAGGGCAAAAGCAAGATGCAAAAAGCAGGTAGACCTATAGAGAGGTCGTTATTCACAATCGCATTGGCAGCCTCATCGGCAATTTTGTAGCTGTTCAAACGAGTCATTGGCCTTTCTCCAAAACACCGCAAAAGACCTTCTAACATCGCTCTTGGCGTCGAGCTTGGTTTTACTTTGATGGCAACACAACTCGGAAGACCTGTGTGTGAGCGTGGTGGTAGGTAAACCATTCAAAAAGTGTTGAATAGCAACAGTTTTCCCTGATCCCGCCTTGCCTGTCACAATCGCCAAGGTGCGCACTAAACGCACATCAATCAAGCGGTCAAGCAGGAGGTGTAAGGGCTGCAAAAATAGGTGGAGCTGGTCGCCGAGTCCTTGTGTAACCTGAGTGGGGGCTTGTTGAGTTGGCATGTGAGAAACCTCCTGAGCCCTGAATGTGGTTATATACACTCAGTGTAACTCACGAGGTTTCCTGTTTGCTAGCTCTTCCTTAAACTTCGGGATGACTCATGTTTGCTGAAAAAGGTCTCATTGGCGAAAACCAATTGTTCACCCTTGAGGCTCTGCGTACAGCGTAGGTACTGTGTTCAAAAGGGTGAACAGAGAGCAATTCGCCAATAACGTTTATCCTGGACCCACCTCTTATTCTCTTTTAGCAGCCTTCGCGGAAAGCCAAAGTACGCCTGGATTGGCACGATGTGAATGGAGTACCAGCATCTTGTCATAGAATTCGCGTGCGGTCGTCGTTTCATGGTTTAAACGGTTAAAATCACGAAGGTACGCCCGGGTTGCTTCAATATGCTGAGGATCATCGCCATTGGCTGGATTCTTGTGGCCTACGACAACGGCACGTGGGTTCAGGGCTTCGAGCCTCCCAAGCGCAGCGATCCAATTCAGTCG
>CAZZVE010000149.1:0-12582 GCA_964657325.1 uncultured Ktedonobacterales bacterium | reverse complement strand
GTCCTTGTCGGCATATCGACTGCCGACAAGGACGTGATACATCGGTCCCTACAGACATTTCTTAATTCATTGCTTGTCGAAGAATTTGATCAGCGTGCTCGATACGCTTAGCAATTTTGTCCAGTTCCTCACGTGAGGGTTTGTTTTCCCAATTGGCATCAACCTTGAATGAGTCTCCTCGAAAGCGTGGAAACACATGCATGTGGACGTGGAATATCTCCTGAAAAGCTGCTTCTCCATCAGCAAAAAAGAGATTGACGCCTTCGCATTGAAGACCCGAATAACGCAGTGCCTTCGCCATTTGCGTTGTGATCTTGAAGAGATGCATTCCTGTCTCTTCGTCGAGATCAGAAAGAAGTGGCTTATGCTGTTTTGGAATAACCAGCAAATGCCCTGGATTGACAGGCCCAAGTGTCAGAAAAGAGCAAACTATCTCATCTTCATAAACGATGCTCGCTGGTGCCTCTTTAGCTACGATAGCGCAGAATATACAGTCGTTCATATAGTTACATCCTTTGTTCACCTCGAACTAATTGCTCTTTCTTCATCAATGCCTATTACTAAACCAAAACACTAGTATGCCACGCAACGTAGCTTCAAGAAACCTGAATACTATCTTTACCATTGGAGGTCTGCAGCCCTATCCACGGTGTATCTTGAGTTGTATCCGTCTCCATATGAAAAATACCGTAGGTCGGATTAAACGGGACTTGCATGAAGGATTTTACTTGTATGCTCATAGGTGCTGTAGTGCTGGATGCAGGTTTGGAAAAGGCAAAGAGTAGTTGATCCCCCGCACGTATTGCGCTGAAAGTGCAAATATTGGTTGTTTGTTGAGTTGTATTGCTGCTATTGGTCGCTACCATGACGTATCCATAATTGGTACGCAGACGAGCAACTTGAGGCCGTAGAAGGCTCCAACGTGTCACCTGCCAGGATTTTTGGGCAACAACCACTGTTTGGGCCGAAGGTTCAAGTAGCTGTAAATCGTTTCCGAAAGACGCGTTCTTAGAGGTTACCTGTTCAGGTAGAGAAGAGACAAGGTACAGGTGAAATGGTGCTCCACCAAGGCGGGAAGGTGTGTTTACGAGTGTCGCGCTGGCAAATTGTTTGACTAGTGCGTTAGCTAGTGTGCTATGAGGTCCCACCAGCAAAACGGCTGGTCCGTTTGCTACACTGGGTAAGATGAGGCAGTGCGAGGCATCAAAGAGTGTTGTAGGAGTGTGCATCTGTTCGCTCAAGTAGCCCAAAGCTGTTTGTGTTGCCTCATCTGTTGTAACGTAGATGTGATGAAGATGATGAACTTGTGCAAGTGAGTCAGCATCATTTAACGCTTGTTGCAGAGAACGAAGATCATTGTGGTAGGGCGTAAATGTGTCGTTGCTACTATTGCCATATTCTGTATTCAATAGCCATACTGTACTTCCTAATGTTTGTGCCGCAATAAGCAAGAATGCCAATCCATAGAAAGCAAAGCGTAATTGATAAAGCCAGCCGCCTTTCTGCCTTCGTAACCAATTCACTACATGCGCGAAGAAGACACCAATGAACACGAATGGTCCAGGAAGCAGCATAAAGAAATATTGTGTGTGCAGGTCAATCGCGTGACGCGATAGAATAAGTAAGGGCACGACCTGCCATACCAGGAGTATGACTAATCCACAACGATAACGATCAGCTTGTAAATTTCTCCACCATCGACGTACAGAAGCTCTTTCATCGGTACTCACTGTATCTGCTTTCATTTCTCCCCATAACCGAGGTGCCACTAATGCAACCAAAAGCGAGAGCAAGCCAAGTATAACAAGGGCTGGAATTGCGTATTGTAACCAGGAGAAAAGTGGTGTCAGCCTATAAGGAAGAACGTGTTTGCCAACTGGTGACGGCTGATTGGGCGTAAGAAATATCTGATAGAAGTTGAGTGCTTGCCCATCTATGCGAGCATGCTGCTTTGCTAGTGTGAGTACCGTATGCAGGTCAATGAAATGGGTATAGACTTCCCAAAGAAGATACGGGAAGAAGATAATTACCAAGCCTACAACGGCGAAGGCAAGATCACGCCAACGATATGTATGCGGGGCAAGTAATAGCGCAACTACTAATGGTAAAGCAAGAAGTACTGTAATTTCATGCATTTGATAGAGGATGCCTAATAAGAGCAATGCGGGGAAAAGCCAGCCCTTACGTCGCTCGACAACGCCATAGAAAAGTGCGAAAAAGAAAAGTAGTGTGAATGGTGGCATCAGATTAGGCTGCCAGATAAAACGTGCATAAACAAGTGGTTTAAATGCAGTTGCGTACAATAATGCTGCTATAGTTCCCGCAAGGCGTCCGTAATAGCGTCTCGTAAAAAAATAGGTGAGTAAAACTGCAAACATTGTACAAAGTGATACAAGGATGGCTCCACTAAGTGGGTTTGGATTGAGAAGGGCAGGAAGGGTAAAGAGATATATTACGCCCGCTGGATGAGCGATGCCAATAGAGGCTGTATTGCTTGTGGTTGGAAGCAGTCCATGCGAAATTGCGTCGTGTGCCATACGGAAAAGAATAGCTTGATCCTGATCGAACTCAGTTGTGTTGAGCTGGTAAAAACGGAGAAATCCAGCTATCAACACAAGGGGATATAGTTCCCATGTGCGAAGCCAGTCAAGCAACACCATACGAGGTTTTGTCTTTTGGGGAACGGCCTGTACTACATCTTGTTCTAACAAAACGAAAAACTGCTTTCTTGTAGAAATTTAATGTGTGATTAATATGCACGTATTATAGGTTCTCTTGAATGCCCCGTCAATTGTAGGGACCGCTTCATCGCGTCCGCGTCGGCAATCGGGACGCCAAGAGGACGCGATGAAGCGGTCCCTACAGATGTTTCGATGTCTATTTCAATTCCGAGAGACGGAATACCGCGAACTTTTCACCCTTTGCACGCATCTCTTCGTCAGTCGCATTTTTTGATATAGGAAATTGTTGTAAAGCCCAGTCTGGTAACTGTGCCATATATGCGCGAACCATCGTAATTGCCTCATCGTCCAGTGTAAGCGTAGCGTGATATTGTTCTTGTCTCGTTTGTGACACAAGTGTGCATGTGCCCGAGGCAATGAGATTGTGTACCCAGTCACGGCTACTAGTGGGCGCGATGAGATAGCGTTTCCCGGCATATTGAGGAACTGCAAGCGGAGTGCGTTGCACTTGCCCACTCTTACGACCTCGTACTTCAAGTACGCGGTACACAGCTTTGCCATCCTCGTACTGCTGAACTGGCGTGTGCAGAATGTTCTCTATCATCATTGTGTTTCCAGCTTTTACAGATTGTTTGGACATTGGCTGGCCTGGTGTACCTTCTTTCGCCACAAATTGATCGTGCAAGCTTTCTTTAGATGCTGATTGATCGTTCATGAGTTTTTTTCCTTCTTGATGTCTAACTAAAAAATCTCAACTGTTGCTTGTGGAGTGATGCTTCTTTATATCGTGCGAGATTAGCTCAGACAGTCTAAAACAATTTTGCCAAGTGTATGGCCTGTCTCGCCTAGTTCATGAGCATGTTTCGTGTGAGCAAGGGGGAAGACACGTTCTAACACAGGTGTTATTGTGCCCTTATCAACCCATTGTGCTAGTTCGGTCAGGGCGTGAGCATCAGGATGTACGAGTAGTCCTGTTGCTGTAATGTTCGCTTCGGCAGCTTTGTCTGCGGCTGGTAACGCCCATGCGATAGAAACGTATGTCCCTCCATTTTTCATTGTTGGAAGGAAACGCGGTCCGTTGGGACCACCAACAGTGTCAAAGACAACATCGACTTCTGAGGTACTCTGTTCGAGTTCAACTGTGTGATAATCAATAACAGCGTCTGCGCCCAGCGAACGTACAAAATCTGCGTTTTTGGACGATGCGACACCAATAACGTATGCACCTTTTGCCTTCGCTAATTGTACAGCGAGGTGTCCGACGCCACCTGTTGCACCATGAATAACAACCTTCTGACCAGTATCAAGGTGTGCTGTGTCGAATAGTGCCTGCCATGCGGTCAGAGCAACTAGAGGAAGAGCAGCGGCGTGTAAGTGATCTAAGCGTGTGGGCTTGTGGGCAATGTGTGCGACTGGTGCCGTTGCGTATTCCGCATATGCTGAGCCGGGTTGCGGAAAGCGAATCAAACCATAGACCGCATCTCCTTTTTGAAACTCTGTAACATCAGTTCCGACGGCTTCAATGACACCAGAAATATCCCATCCCAGGATATGTGGAAAGACGAGTGGAGTACGTGCTGGCTGAAATCCACTGCGTGTTTTACAATCTGCCGGATTGATGCTAGCAGCGTGGACGCGAACTAACACCTCTCCTGCTACAGGATTTGGGCGCGGGGCATCTTCGTACTGTAACACTTCTGGTCCACCCTGCTGGTGAATACGGATAGCTTTCATTGTACTCAAAGGTACACATCCTTTCTACAATAGTATAATTTTGTTATCAAATGATAACATATAGATATAAAAAAAGACCTATGTTTCTGCTTTCGGAGGTTGTAATATGCCATGAAGGAGTATGTCAACTATCCGGTCAGTATTTTGAGGACGCGAACTCGTTCTAGGAGTATCGGCGTCGTTCAACAAGCGAAAGAGGATAAATACAGCCTCTATCGGCGCAAGCCCTCCATGCTCGATATCACGGAAAATACCTTGTGCGATGCCTTCTGTAAATAGCGATGCGATAGGCTCAATGACCTGACTCAGAAATGCCTCAGAAACCTCTTTACGTCCTTGTGCGTCCAACTCGTGTTGGATATCATGGAACATCTGGCCTGCATCATTCCATGTTGAAGGCAGCATACGAGCCACTAAATGCAAACGATGTAGCACGCTTTCATGTCGCTCAATGAGTCGTGTAAGGCGTGCCTGTGTCTGTTGCAGCAACTCTAAGAGTACAGCTATATACAACTCCTGTTTTGTTGCGAAATGACGATACAAAGCTGGTTGTGTAATGCCACACGTAGCCGCTATCTGACGCGTTGATACAGCGCGATAGCCCTGCTCCATAAATGGTCGATGGGCCGCTTGCAGTATCAAATTTCGCGTCTCGTGAGATATATTAGATGGTGATGCCTCATGTGACAAAGTTTTTCCTCACACCATACTGTTATCATATGATAACAGTATGCCCTGTAAATGTTTTTTTGTCAAGGGAAATGGTTATGTAATTATATGTTCTTGACTAAAATGATCATCGTTCAAGCTTTTCACGTTGTGAACGCCGACCTCTCGGCTGTTCTTGCACTTCTCGTAGATAATGCTGAATTGCTTCGCGAGATGCGTACCAGAATGCTCCCCTCTTCGTCGCTTCGATTTTGCCAAGGCGAGCAAGCTGACCAAGATAGTTGTTGTCTAATCCGTAGAGTTCAGCTAACTCTTTTAACGACACGAGATGTGTTGTGCTTGCTTCACATGCTTCTAGGTACAAATCAAGGCTATGCTCAACTGCGCGACCAACGAGGTTTATGAGGTCTGTGTAGTCACCTTTGTGTGCTGATTGTAGTGCAGTACTATAACGGGTGCGCCATTCTCTGAGTATAAGGGCAGGTGGATAACCATCCTGTATCAACTGAAGGTTCATTAGTAAGCGTCCTACGCGTCCATTGCCATCTGTGAAAGGGTGAAGAGCTTCAAAGCCGTGATGTGCAATAGCTATGCGACTTATGGGATCATAGCGCAAGGCATCATCGCTATTCAGCCAGCGTACCCACTGCATCATGTATAATGAAACATCACGCGCAGGTGGGGGAGTATGTTGTGAGCCTCGTATATAGACCTGAACTGTTCGGAGTTGACCAGCCTCTTTCATAATTTTGTCCATGACCAGACCGTGTATCTTTAATACCGTTTCAAGCGACATGCGGGTAGAAATCAGCGTATCCAGAAAGTCGAATGCTTCTGCATGGTTCGTTGTTTCAAGGTATTCGCGTAGAGGGTGTCCTTCAACAGTTACACCGTACTCAAGAACCATCTGAGTTTCTGCTAATGTTAGTGTGTTGCCCTCAATTGCATTGCTGTTGTACGTGAACAACACACGGAAATCACCATGCAAGCGTTGCACTATATCCGATGATAAGGGACGATATGCGTCAAGTTTTTCCTTTTTATTCGCAACGCGCCGAGCAAGTCGAACATCCATATGTGGGTCTTCTACCATAGCTTCTCATCCTTTTATGTTTCCAATTTCTTGACGAAGAAAGAAAATAATTCTGTGATAATGCTCTTATATGACTAATCACAGAATTAAGTGCATTACTAATTGTGTTATAATACGCTATATACATGGTAACACATTCTAGTTAATTCCTTGATGGTTTATAATCATGTAATACTCTCGCTCTCATTTGCATTTTCCTTCACCTATCCCGTATACTATGTGTAGCACAAGAAAAAAGAATACTTCTTTCCGCTAGGGGCGCTGTTTTGGCTGAGATGATGGCACGTATCGAACGTGCTACGGTCCCTATGAACCTGATCTGGATAATACCAGCGTAGGGAAGCGGGTCACGGTCTTATCAGCGTCTCGCAGAGATTCTACACAAGCCGCAACTCCTCTTCTATCAGGAGTTGCGGCTTTTTATATGCATGTGAGGAATGGTATGGACTCACTCAAATTATCTGTACAGGGTGTGACAAAAACATATCGTGACGGACGCAAAACGGTGGAAGCACTCACACCAATTGACTTGACCGTTGCCGATGGCGAATTTGTGACACTTATCGGTCCAAGTGGCTGTGGTAAAAGTACACTTTTCAACATTGTCGCGGGTGTCGATGAGCCAACAAGCGGTCTCATCGCTATTGACGGTGATGCTAAGAGCAAACGTGCCGGCCTATCAGGATATATGCCACAACAGCCGCTACTTTTACCATGGCGTACCGTGGAGGAGAATGTACTGCTTGGCCTGGATGTACGTCGTGTGCCACGTAAGCAGGCACAGCATGACGCACTCGAATTGCTCAAACGCTTTGGTCTATCAGACTTCGCGCAAAACTATCCCACGACGCTTTCTGGTGGCATGCGTCAGCGTGTCGCACTGCTACGTACCGTCCTCTTTCATCCATCTTTTCTTTTATTGGACGAGCCATTTGGCGCGCTCGATGCACTGACGCGTCTCTCGTTGCAGATGTGGCTCCTCGACCTGTGGCAATCCTTGCATGCAAGCGTCCTCTTCATCACGCATGACGTGCGTGAAGCCTTATTGTTATCTGACCGTATCTACGTCTTGAGTGCGCGACCAGCACGAGTGCTCCGCATCGTCGAGGTTGATCTTCCTCGTCCACGGCGTCAAGAACATCTCGCGCTTGAACAAGCAGTACTGCTAGAACAGGAATTGCTAGAACTACTCTTAAAGGAGCAACCTGTATGATTTCGACTCGACCAGTTCTTTTAATGAAACATGCGCGACTACGAGGTATTGCTGGCTATGGTCCTGCCTTCGTGTTAGCCTTCGCGCTACTTGCAATATGGGAACTTATTGTACGAGCAGGTAAGGTTAGTGCTGCCGTATTGCCAGGACCAACAGCAATTCTACAAGCCTTGTTCGATAACTGGGATGTCATTTCTGGTCACACCCTGCAAACGCTCTTAGAGACCGTGCTTGGCCTTGCTACCGCAACACTGCTCGGTGTCCTACTTGCGGTACTGATAGATGTATCCTCGGCGGTACGTCGTGCAGTCTATCCAATTCTTGTAACATCGCAGACCATTCCCATGATTGCACTTGCGCCACTTTTATTGATCTGGTTCGGTTTCGATATTGGTCCGAAAATCATTGTCGTCACACTCTATTGCTTTTTTCCTATAGCGGTGGCTTGTGCCGACGGTCTACTGAGTGCTGACCCCGACCTCTTACGTTTGATGAAAAGTATGAAGGCGTCACGTTGGCAAATTCTCTGGTTTGTACGTTTACCAGGAGCCATGCCTTCATTCTTTTCTGGCTTGCGCATTGCCGCGACCTATAGCGTTACGGGTGCGATATTCGGCGAATATGTGGGAGCGTATCAAGGGCTTGGTATCTACATGCAGACCTCCTTCAACTCGCACGCAGTCATTCTTGTTTTCGCAGCTATTGTCGTCACGGCGGTGCTAAGCCTCTTTTTATTTGGCCTTGTATCATTGATTGAACGCCTTGCTTTGCCGTGGTATTCCAGCGCAACCGTGAAGCCATAACAAGAATCATGTTGGGAATAGGGCATCCCCTTGCGGGTGCCCTTACTGAAAACGAGGATTATGATAGCGATGCATATTCTATGCAATTGGAAAGGAACTTATTCATGAACTCTCGTACTCGTTTAGGTTTGAGTATCGGTATTCCAGTACTCTTGATTCTCGCTGTTGTCGGTGCGTTTCTCGTACAGCAACAGCGTAGCAATACAACAACGTCTACAGCACATGGATCTCAAAAGCTCACAAAGATGCAACTAGCGTTGGACTGGACACCGAATACCAACCATACAGGCATCTATGTTGCTCTCAAGAATGGGTGGTATAAGGATCAGGGCATTGATCTCACGCTGCTTCCATATTCAAGTAATGTAACCCCTGATGTCCTGGTCAGTAGTGGTAAGGCTGATGTTGGTATTAGTTCTACTGAAAGCATTGTTGCAGACGCGGCAGTCAACCAGCCTGTTGTCTCTATTGCGGCAATTATGCAGCATAATACCTCGGCTCTTGTGACGCTAAAAAGTTCTGGTATCACACGTCCGAGTCAATTGGATGGTAAAGTCTATGGTGGTTTTGGTGCACCCTACGAAAGCGCAGTTGTCAGTGAGATTATCAAGCATGATGGTGGACAGGGAAAGTTTAAAAATGTGACGCTCAACGTGGACGCGATGCAAGCTCTACAGTCGAAACGGATTGATTTCGCTTGGGTTTTTGAGGGATGGGAAGTTATTCAAGCGCAACGCCAGGGTACACAACTCAATATCTTCCCCATTACGGACTATGGAGTTGCCGACTATTATACGCCGAACATCATCAGTAGTCCTACTGAAATTCAGCAGAAGCCAGACCTATTGCGTCGCTTCATAGCTGCAACAGAGAAGGGCTATGATTATGCACGAACTCATGTTCAGGCGTCGGCTCAAGACTTGATTAGCGAGGCTCCAAAAGGCACGTTTCCCGATACAGGTTTGGTATTGGAGAGCCAGCAGTATCTCAGCCCTCGCTATGTCGATACTGGACGCAAATGGGGGATGCAAGACGCTGAAGCATGGCATGGCTACCCGAAATTTATTCTCAACTCCGGCGGTGTGCAAGATGCAGCAGGAAAGACGGTGAAGAGTTTGAATTTTGATGCGATGTATACGAATAAGTTCTTGTCTTAACCAGAGAGTAGGTACAAAGATTGTTGAGTTTGACATTGTTGGCATGACAGGGCAAGCCCTGTCACTACTATATACGAACTGGCGCGGCTTCGCCACACAGTGGCATGGTCAGTATAGTAGTGACAGGGCTTGCCCTGTCATGTTCCCTTTGCCCCTTTCCACCATACTCTACAACCTGCTTATTCCTATATCGTATAGATAATAACAACAAAAATATTATATATTGACGATAGATATATTCGGGAGGCACACTTAGAATGAGCGACAATTGGGAGCCGCAGGACCCACGATTTAAGCAGGGTCAGCCAAATAAAGAAGAGGTAGATAAGCGGTTAGAAGAAATTAGAAAAGCCTTTACACAAAGCGCGAACGAGGCTCAGCAGCGTATCAAGCGGGTCGTCGATAAGGCAGGTGGTTATTTGCAACAGGCGCAAACAGCACCCGCGCCACATCAGGCCACAAGCCTCGATGAACAGCGTATTCGTCAGCTTGCTAACTTGTGGAGTAATGAAAACTGGCGTGTCGCAAAAGACCTCGGCACCTATATGGATATTGTCTCATCACACAATGATGAGGTATGGGAGGTCACGGTACAAACACGCTGGGAGACACGAACTATGGAGTCTGTCACCGAGCCATACACGGGACGTTCAGCCACGAATAAACCTCAACCGATTTTGCCCGTGTGGGACTATGATCTGCCAGAGGTGACAAGTCTCAAGGCTCCTACCAGTCATACCAAACTTGAAGGTTTGGAAGAAGTCGCTGCGTGTATGACGTGTAATGGAACAGGCCGAACACTCTGCGTTTCCTGCAATGGACGTGGCTGGATTGTCTGCCCTGAATGTAAGGGTCGCACAAAAAAGAAATGTACCACTTGTCGCGGACGTGGCTATGTAGCTGACTGGACGGTCGGAGAGAAGAAACCCTTCTTGCAGAAACAGGCCGAGAATGTCGCTACTTCAGTTGGTGAGAGAGTGTCGGACGTGTTCGAGACTATTCGCCAGCAAGGTGTGCCGATTCCTAATCCTGTCGATGCTGATCCTGCCAGCAAGGGAGCTACAGTACCTTGCCCTGATTGTATTAATGGTGAGGTCGATTGTACCTGTGGTAATGGCAAGCGTGTGTGCGCAACTTGTGAAGGGACAAAAATGTCGCTGTGTGCCAACTGTGGTGGTACGGGCAAGGTTGTGCGTCACCGCGAGATTGCGCGACGCTTCGACCTCAATGTACAAACACGTATCGTTGGTGAGAGTGTCATTCCTCAACAACAACTCCTCAACGCAGGTGGGGAACTGGTGTACAACGCCGAAGTAGACGATACATTCTTGCCTGATGTCGCGCCAAACGATGTGCCGATGGATGTATGGAATACTGCTGTGGCACTTGTAAGTGCAGAGCGTCAGGAGAAGCAGCGTAGTACTACAAAACCATTGCAACCGAACGATAGCACTCAATCCGCTTCACGCGCTACGTTGCAGGTTGTTGAACTTGTCCGTATTCCCTATACGCGTGTCAACTATCGCTATGGCAATCAAGAATACATCTTCTGCGCTTACGATGCTGAAGGTCGCGAGAAATTTTATGCCGACCGCTATCCTGCACGCTGGGAGCGCATCGAGCGCTTGGTTAAGGCTATCTCGAATGATCTCTTAACGCCAGCGCAACCCACAGAGCACCCACCCACAAATACAACCTACGGTGGTGGCTATCGTGTTCCCGTTGAAGTCCCACCTTACAACATCACTGAAGAGGATGATGAGGACGTTACTGATAAGAAATAAATACAAGGAGGCGTGGCGGAACCTGCCACGCCTCCTTGTATTTATTTCTTAACAATGACCATCGCTACCGCCATTGTACCAGCGATCTTTGAATGTGCTATTGGCGTTGAGACCATCGGGTTTTGCCAGCGTATGATGTTTGTTGTCTTGCATCACAAGTGCACTATTGGCGAAGGAGCTAATACCGAAGAGACCTCCACCCTTTGTATTGCTTCTTGCCTGTAGATTCGTCCAGCTACTATAGTGAAAGTTAGCGAGATCGGTCAAATTGCTATTACAACTTGGACGCTCATCAATCCACTCTGCACTTTGCATATCGGGTTTAAACTGACCATCAGGAACAATATAGTCAAGCCTGAAGCCTGTCGAAAGATTTTTAATAGAGATATGATTTTTATTTTTTCCTATGCTCATAAAATTATAATCTACCTCAGCAGTAAAAGCATTTGCACAGCTAAATCCCTTACTATTAATCACTGGCGGATTTGGAAATAATTCATAGAAGAGATGGAAACGACCATCGGTAAGCAAGGCTGTTCCCACTTGCAGCAACTTCTGGCTTCCATAGACGCCACCAATACCAACCCACTCTGCCACCAAATGGTTGTTATCAATACGCCCCGATATACAAGGTGTGCTCCAATTTCCTGTAACTTGTTTAAAGCCACTTCCTGAACCTGTCCCTACGTAGAAGCCGGACCAGTTTGAAGAACTCGCAACGCTTGTATTCGATAGTGTGTTTGCAGGAAGCAACCCAGTGCTATGCGGGAGCGCATGTACACTTCCATGCAGGCCAAAGCCATGTGAGTTATATAAAGAATTAGGCAGTGTACTTGTGTTTTGTGCAAAGGATGCGGTAAGCGTGAAAAAAAAGACACTAAGAGCTAGAAATGTCAAGAAAATAGAACTTATCCCATGAAAAGACTTACGCATACGATAAGAAGCTCCTCTATTAGATATAAGATAGAGCTAACGTTTACTCTCGATAGATAGTAGATTAGCTTCCTAACTATCATCTCTAAGACTATAAAATCAGGCTTCTTAAAGACTAGTAGCTTCTAAATAAGAAATCATATAGTATAAGTAAAGATAAGCTTAAGGTAGTTAGGAAGTATCTAGATAAGAACCTTTCTAAGAGGTTTATTAGACTATCTAGCTCGCTAGTCGTATCCCTAGTTATTCTTATAAGGAAGCTAGGTAGTAGTCTCCGCTTATACGTTAACTATTAAGCCTTAAATACTATTACTATTAAGAATTACTATTCCCTACCGAAAATTAGAAAGATATTAGATTATTTATATATAGTAAAATACTATATAAAACTTAATATTATTATAGTATTTAATAATATTAGGATAAAGAAGGATAGTAAATATCTTATAATCTTTAGTACTCGCTACGGTTAGTTTAAGTATCTTATAATACTATTTAGTCTATATAATATACTA